>CAYSAG010000209.1:0-9229 GCA_964428935.1 uncultured Planctomycetaceae bacterium
AGTAGTCTCTTTACCGGCAGCACTGCAGTCGTTTTGAGAGGGGGGACGGCGGCCCGGTCTGTCTGACCCAGACTCGACCGGACCGCCGGTTTTCTGTTGCACCGGCCCGGTCGCTTCGTGCGCGCCTCGCGCTGCCGTTGGCGCTGCACTGCTCCCCGACACCGCTCACCGCCAGCGCCGCTCGGAAGACCTCGCACGCCGCGCGGCGTCGACCCCGGGGGCCCGTTGAAACCAGCTCGTTCGGTGGCTCAGTCGGCCCCCTTCGTCCGACTGTCGTCTGCGTCCTTGTGTGTCGGCTTCCGAGCTGCCTCAAAGGGACGCGTCACTTCGGGGTGAGCTTCCCGCCAGTCTCGCCAGAACCGGAACGGCGTCGTGTGCCGCCACAGGGCCAGAGCGTTTCCCACGTGCGTGTAGAACGTGTACTGCCGCTTCAAGTCGGACGGGGTCACGCGAGCGGCCTGCTGAACGACCCATTGAGCCGCCCGAACAATTCGCTCGCGAGGCGGCTGCAGCTCCGGCGGCGCCAACGCCAGCCACTCCAAATGGTGTCCCGTGGCAATGACGTCCTCGTAAGTCTCGTATTTCTGCTCCGACTTGTCGGCGTCCGCACCGTCCGGCCAGTTGAACGGCCACCGACCGTCTTCCCGCTGCGACGCCACCAGCAGGTCGCGCACGCGAGCCAGCCGCCGCTCGACGCGCTGGCGCACGCGGTCCGACAACAGGTCCCACTGGTCGTCCAGCCGAAGCAGCACCAGCAGTGAGTAGACTCGGTGCGTGCCCGCGCAGACACCGCGAAGCAAGTCGCCGCGCAACAGCCGCTCCGCCAACAAGTCGAACGACAACCGACGGCCGTCCGGCGCCTTCCATTGCCGGGTGGGAGGCAACCACAAGGCGAAGGCCAGCGTCGACCACTCCGTCTCCCGTTCGTCGTACCGAAAGTCGTACAACGCCTGCTCCAGCACGTCGGCAAACGTTCGGACGGCCCCGCTGGCCGTCACGACGGGCTGCTCCAACGACACGCCCGCCTCCGTAACACACGCCAGCAAGTGGTCGTGGTGGTACGACCTTCCCCGTTCGCTTCCCCAGTTGACGACGACTCCCACCGGTCCGTCCGTCAGCATGGGTTCCACGCCGTCGCCCCAAGACTCGCGCACCCGCCGTTGGTCGGTCAAGTACTCCAGCATTTCTCGGCCCGAGAGCGCGTGCGGGTCTCGAAACGTCGCGTCCACGCCCCACATGCGCAGAGCGTGCTCCACGTGGTTCGACTTCAACTTCTTCCGCTCGAACGTGGGACGAATCTTTCGCAGGACCGCTG
Source organism: uncultured Planctomycetaceae bacterium (assembly GCA_964428935.1). Classification (GTDB taxonomy): domain Bacteria; phylum Planctomycetota; class Planctomycetia; order Planctomycetales; family Planctomycetaceae; genus JAADHY01. The sequence goes on from CAYSAG010000209.1 coordinate 1,316, forward strand.
CCAACTGCTCGAACGAAACCACGTGCGGGTCGTCGTACAAGGGCTGCAGGACCAAAGCCTTCGGACGCGGAACCGGCAACGGCTGAAAAGCCCCCGTGGGCGAAACCACCGTCCGAAGACGGTCGCGAGCCACCTCGGGAATGTTCGCGTACGCCACCGCCAACGCCGCCAGGACCAACACCTGAACGGTCCAAAACACCTGCGGTGAAACTCGCTCGCTTCGCATGGGTCCACCTCAGACAACAACCGCTTGAAAACCCGCCGCTCGCAAACACGAGGCGACCAGTCTCCGTCCGAGGGCCACACGCTGTTGGCCCGGAACCTCGGTTCGGACGGCCGGCCCGTCGACGTCTCAGCCACTTCGCGCCGCCACCGACCGCCCTGTCCCAGGACGCCACCAAACCCGGCCGCTGCCGGACGTCGCCCAGCCCAGCTCACACCGGCTTTCGCCGCACGAAAATGACCGCCACGTCGTCCTCGTACTCCTTCTTCCACCGCCGACTGGACTCCAGCGCGTCAATCAGACGTCGCCGCAACGCCTTGTCGACGACCACCGTGTTGACCCCGTAACGGTCCAGCCAGGAGGCCCACGAGTAGTCGAGCCGTGAAATGGCCAGGTAGTGCTGCCAAACCTCCTGGGGCACTAGGTGAGCGTGCGAGTTCAAGAACACCTGAATGTTTTTCGGGCCCGCCCACAGCAGGAAGTCACCCCACTCGTACGTGTTGAAGACCAACCCTTTCGGCGGGTGTTGCCGAAGGTACTCCACGGCTCGAACCGGCGTCTGCCGCGACACCGCCCGCTCCAAAGGCAGAGCGTCGCCGTGCAACAGCCGGCCGCCCAACGGACACAGAGCAAACGAAACCCAAACCGCGCCGGCCGCCACAATGCTCCAACGACCGCGAGCCACCGGTTTCGTCTCGCCCCGACGCCCGAACCGAGCGTTCAAAACCGCGTCCGCGTGCAGCACCAGACAGTAAACCGCCACAGGCACCCACCAGGTAATCAAGCGAGAAAACCAAAGAGCAGCTCCGCCCAGTCCCAACAGCATGAGAACCTCGGCCGCTTGAATGCGTCGGGGAGTCAATCGGTAGAGGAACATGAGAGCGACGGCCAGACAAGCGGCGGCTTGGCCTTGAGCGGTTCGAAGGTGGAGCGGCTTCCACTCGACAATGTCCTGCAAGTTCGGGTTGCGAGCGAACGTGAGCACCTCGGCGTAAATGCCCAGACCGTACGGGTTGACCAGCACCGCCACGGCCGCCAACTCAGTCAGCAGCCAGTACTCCCGAGTCCTACCGTCTCGCAGGACCGCCGACCACCGACCGGTTCGCCGCCACACGTCCACGGCTCGCCCAACGCAAAAAGCCGCCAGGACCGCCAGCCCCACAATGAACGAACCGTGCACGTTGGCCCACAACGCAAAAAGCCCCAGCGTGAGAAAGCTGTGACGAGCGGTCAGACGTCGGCGAGCCAGCAACGCGAGCAACAACACAAAGAAGACCAACCCCAACAACTGCGGCCGGACAATTGTAATTTGCTGCCACTCCGCCCACAGAAAGCCCGCGACGCCGGCCAGACACAACCACCAGCGGTCCGTCCGTCGGTAGAACGCGCACAGCAGGAAAACCAGGCACAACAAAACGGCCAGCCCGAAGCCGAACTTCAATCCTTCCACGCCCGCCAGCGACACGACTCCGTAACCCAGCACTTGGCTCAGCCACGCCGTGTCAATGAACGGAACGCCTCGAGCCAGTGGCATTAACGGTTCGGTTTCCGGAATGCGCCCCGTCTGCCAAATGTACCGGCCGTACGCCAAGTGTCCCCACAAATCGGTGTGCCACAAGGGCAAGTAGTTGAACAGCAGAAAGACCAGAGCCAGCCCGACACACCAACCGGCCGTGCGTCCGGTCAGCCGAAGGGGCTCGGGCAGCTTGTCCTCCAACACCGACTCGTCCGGCACGGTCGGCCTGCTCTTCTCGCACTCCTGCTCAGACGGACGGTCCAACACCACTGCCTCTGACATGGCTCGGGCCTCGACTCAACTGCTTCAGCAAACCCCACCGGCCTGACCTCGACGGTCGCCGCTGGTCACGGCCGGCGCACCGGGACCGGCGCAAAAGAAAAACCGCCGCGCCTTGAAAGCCGCGCCGCTTTCAGAGCTCCACAAACCAGCACGCCGCCTTCGTCCCCCGCAAACTCGGCCCGGCTTTTGTATTCTGACTTACGGTTGAGCCGAGTCAAATTCCGCTTGTGCGGGCCGAGCTGGTTGAGCGGCTCCTGCGGCGTGTGACAAGCACCGGCGCAGCAGCGACTGCTCCCGGAACGGGCGAGACGCCCCGTCGGGCTCGGAAAGGAAGACGTCCAGCAGGCGACCCCAGACACGGAAAGCAACGTCGAGCCGGCCAGGCCGTGGGTCCGACAAGCAGTCCGTCCGGCGGTACGGCTTGGCGTTCGAACCCGCCGAGCTCTTTCAGCGCGGGCACAACGAACGTGGAGCAGCGTCGCAGGGAGCTCAGGTGGACGAGCCGTCGCTTGCCGGGACGTCGTCTTGGCTGCCTTCGCCGTTGTTCTCCTGGCCGCTCGACACCTGCTCGGCCAGCGAGCGGAGCAACGTGTCGTCGACGACAGTCCCCTTCGGCAACGCCTTAATGGCCGCCAAGACGTCCAGCACCTGTTGGTCGTCCAACTGAAAGCCCAGTTGTTGCAGGCGGTGTGCCACCGCTCGGCGGCCGCTGTGTCGCCCCAGAATCAGTCGAATGCCGTCGGCTCCGACCTTCTCCGGTCGGTAGCACAGGTAAGTGTCCGGGTTTTTCAGCAAGCCGTCTTGGTGAATGCCCGCCTCGGTGGCAAACATGTTCGAGCCGCACACGGCCTTGTTGGGCGGAATGGGAATGCCCGTCAGCTCGGACACCAGCCGACACAGCGGCACCAGTTTGGTGGTGTCGATTTTGGACCGCACTTTGTACTGGTCGGGATGCATGGCCAAGGCCATGGCCACCTCTTCCAGAGCCGCGTTTCCGCCTCGCTCGCCGATTCCGTTGACCGTGCACTGCACGACCTGCACGCCCTCCTGGACGGCCGCCAACGTGTTGGCCACGGCCAGTCCCAAGTCGTTGTGGAAGTGGACGGCCAACAGGACCTTGTCCATGTTGGGAACGTGGTCCTGCACGTAGCGAATGAAGTCGCGAGTCTTTTCGGGCGTGAGAATGCCAATGGTGTCGGGCAGGCCCAACGTGGTAATGCCCGCGTCAATGGCCTCTTTGGCGACCTCGCACAAGTACGGCAGCTCGGTTCGCGTCGCGTCTTCCGGGCCGAACGCAATGATTTCGAACTTCTCGGCTGCGTAGGCAATGGCTTCGGTGGCCAGTTTCAGCACCTCTTGCTTCGACTTGTTCAATTTGTACTTGCGGTGCAGCGGGCTGATTCCAATGAACAGACTGACGCCCCGTTTGTGGTCGGGCAGGCCGTCCAGTGCCTGGTCGGCCGCGTCAATGTCGGCCTTGACCGTTCGGCACAGGGCCGTCAGGACCGGCTTGCGCACGACGCCAATCATTTTGCGAATGGCCACCACGTCAGCTTCGGACGACGCCGGAAAGCCTGCGTCAATCGAGTGAACGCCCACCTGTTCCAGCATTTTGGCAATGCGGACCTTGTCGTCCGGCTCCAACGTCGCGCCCGGCATTTGCTCCCCGTCGCGCAGTGTCGTGTCGCTGAAAAGAACGGTGCGCGACCGGCGGTGGTACTGGACAACGGCCTGCTTAATGGCCTGCCGGACCTTTTTGCCCAAGACCTCCAATGCTCCTCCCGTCGGCATTGCCTCGCTCCCGAGCAAACCATTGCCACCACTGGAACGTGTCGCTCAGACAGCTTCGCAAGGTCGCCGTCGGTCGGGCCAGCGTGCGGCGTCGGCGACCGAGCCGCCCGCCGCGTGCCGGTCGGTCAACGCCGACCGCCTGACCAACTCGCGTCGGCTACGCCGACCCTGTCAGCGTTTGAACAGCTCGGCCAGTCGCGTCTTCAGTTCGCCGACCGACACGTTGCTGCTGACGACCTGACCGTTCGAGTCCACCAGAAACAGGGTCGGCAGGGAAATGATTCCGAAAGACCGAGCAATTGGGCTGCTCAAGCCGCCGGGCTGGTAAATTTGCGGCCACGCCACGCGCTGCTGTTGGACGAAAGCTCGAGCGGCGTCGGGCGTGGCGTCGAGCGAGACGCCGACAATTTCGAACCCCCGGTCGTGGTACTGAGCGTACAGAGACCTCAGTTCGGGAAGGCTCTGCGTGCACGGCGTGCACCAAGTCGCCCAGAAGAACACCAGGACCACGCGTCCGCGCAGACGCTCGACGTCGACCGTGCCGCCATTCAGCCCAGGGCCGGACAGCTTCAATGGTTTGCCAGCCAGGTCCAGGCGTCGCAGCGCACCAGCGGCCCGCTGTCCCGCCTCGGTTTCGCCGTGCTCAGCCGCCGCTCGCCGGTACCACTTCCGGGCTTCGTCCAGCTTGCCGGCAAACTCGTGGTGCACGGCCAACTGAACCATGGCATCGGCCACGTCTTCGGCCTTCGGGTACTGCTCCACGAACTGACGAAGCTCCTTCAGCCACGTCTGTTGAATTGTGACCTGTTCGGCCGGCTTGGCCGTTTGCATTTTGCGGCTGTAGTCGGCCATGAGTCGCCGGTAGGTCACGTAAGGCAGCAGGGGGGAATTGGGGGAGCGGGACCGCAGTTCCTTTTCCAGCTCGGCCAGTCGCGACACGGCGTCCGGCAGAGCTCCGGTTTGAGCCGCTGAGGCCAAGCCGTCGACCAACTGCCGCAGCCACGGCTCGCGCTGCTGGTCCGACTTCGACAGCCGAACCAGTTGCGACAGAATGGCCGTTCGTCGCGCCACGTACTGGCCCAGGACTTGGGGCGAGGCGCTCGGCGACGGCGGCCTTCGGTCCAGTTCCTGCAGTTGGTCCAGCAGACGTTGCATTTCGGGCGTCAAGTCGCTCAGCGCCGACACCGCCGCTCCGCCGGCAAAGGCACGCATGAGCGGCCCGGCCGCCACCACTTGCACCGCCGTCCCCTCGACCGGCTTCGGCAGTTGAGTCAGTTTCCAGACCCGTCCGACCCGTAACAGCTCGCCAAACTCCACCAGCCCCGTCTTGCCGTTGTTGTCGACAATGGCCATGGCGTTCTCGTACACGACCAAGTCCTCGGCCGACTTGCCCGCGTCGGCCGGCAGCACGCTGGGCATGACGCTGTCGAAGCGGACCCAGCGGGTTCCGGGCCCGAGCAGTCGCGAGCGGCTGACCAGTTCGCGCAACTGCTGGTCGGTCACTCGAACGCGTTTCAACAACTGGTCGGCAATGGCCGTCGTCACGCCCAGACGGTCCAAGTCGTCCTGCGTGACCAGCAGCGTGCGGAACAGCGCCCAGTCGCCGCGGACCAGCGCCTGGACGGCCACGCGGGTCGCCTCTTCGGCCGACAGTTGCTTCCACCGGTCAATCTTTCCGTCTTCGTCCTCGTCCACCGCCCAGCGGCTGCCGCCCAGATTGACCCACCGGAACTGGTCGACTTTGTTGTCGAAGTCTGAGTCGATGTCGCGGTAGACTTCAATGCCTTCCCGGTAGTAGCGCCACTGGTCGACAATGTTGTCACCGTTGGTGTCGACAAACCGGCGCAGAACCTGACCGCCGGGTCCGAGCACGACCCAGCCGGAAATGCCCTTGCCCCGCTCGACTTCCACTCGACACTGGCCGTAAAGGTTCGCCGCGGGCTTGTCGTACTCCACGTCCGGCTGCACCGGACGGAACCGCAAAGCCAGTTCGACCGACGGCTTCTCTGTGGCACGGCCGGAACCGCACAACGCAACGACCAACAGCACAAAGAAGCCTCTTGCCGCTGTTCTCATGCCTCCGCTCCGAATTCCTTTCGTCCCTGACTGGCGTGGTTCTGGACGGCCGACCGACCGTCCCCGTTCGGGGTTGGACAAGGTGCGAAACCGGCAAGCGAAACGGGCCGTCTTCGGTCGAGCCCGCACGGCCGCCTTCGACGCCCTCGGCGTCCCGCGCCGCACGTCGCTGAGCACGGCAGGATCGTCACTCTTTGAGCCACCCCGTTTCGTCGCGTTGTGGACTCTTCCCTTGGCAAACCGTCACGCTGTTCGGCAAAATTGACGCTCCGTCGCCTGACCGACTCGCTCGGTTGGCCGCGACGGTTTTCGCCGTGTGGTCGAGCGTGGATTTTAGAGGAACGGGGCGGAGCGAGTCACGGGCATTCCGGCCCGGAGCGACCGGGCGACCGGAGTCCGCGCAAGCGTTGCCTTTTCGTGACGCTCCGCAGGGTCTGCGGCCGAGCTTCTCGCAAGTCCGGAGGAGGGCCGCTCGGACGCCTCTGCCGGCGGCTCGGGCCGGCCGGCATTCTTGGTCGCCCCGTAGCGGGCTCCAACTCACAGCCAGCTCTCGAGTCGAAAGCTGTTTGTAAGCAAGAGCACCGGTGTCTTTGGCCGAAAGGGAGCAGCACCATGGTTTACGTCGTTGCCGAGATTGAACTGGCCGAAGGGGCGAGGGAGCAATTCCTGCGCATTTTTCGAGAACTGGTGCCGAAGGTTCGAGCGGAGGAGGGGTGCATTGAGTACGGCCCGGCCGTCGACGTGCAGACCGACTTGGAGCTGCAACAGCCGGTGCGGCCCAACGTGGTCACCGTGCTGGAGAAGTGGGAGAGCGTCGACGCGTTGAAAAAACACCTGGCTGCTCCGCACATGCAACAGTACCGCGAGTCGGTGAAAGACTTGGTACGAGGGGTGAAGCTGTTCATTCTGGAGCCGGCGTGAGCGGCTCGGGAAGGTCAAGCGGCGAGGACGTTCGCGCAGTCGCGTTCGGTGCTCTTCGCGACACTCGGGTCAGAACGTGCGGCGGCCGGCTTGAACGCACGGCGGCGGTCGGCTTGTCGAAGTGAGGTGGTTCCGTGGAACGGTCAGGGTCAGAGGCGGGTCGCCTTGAGCCGGACTTGCGGCGCCGCGCCGTGTTGCAGGCCGTGGCGAGCCGGGTTCGTCGCGAGCTCCAAGACGAACCGACGGGTCACGACTGGTGGCACGCGTGGCGAGTCCGCAACCTGTCGTTGTACTTGGCTCGCCGGGAAGGAGCCGACCGGTACGTCGTCGAGCTGGCTGCTTGGCTGCACGACGTGGCCGACTGGAAGTTCCACGGCGGAGACAGCCAGACCGGACCGAAGCGGGTGAGAGAGTGGCTGACGGAACTGGGCGTCGACGGCGAAACGGTCGACGCCGTGTGCCGAGTCGTGGAAGAGGTGTCGTTCAAGGGCAACCAGGTCGACGACTCGGTTTCGTCGCTGGAAGCCGCCGTTGTGCAAGACGCCGACCGGCTGGACGCTCTCGGCGCCGTGGGCGTGGCTCGGGCTTTCGCCTTCGGAGGTTGGGCCGGTCGGCCTCTGCACGACCCCGCTCAGCCGCCTCAGTCGCACTCGAGCTTCGAGCAGTACCGTCGCTCCAACAGCAGCACGCTCAACCACTTCTACGAGAAGCTGTTGCTGCTGAAGGACCGAATGAAAACGGCGACGGGACGAGCGTTGGCCGAGCGACGTCACCGGTTCCTGGAGCAGTTTCTGGAGGAGTTCTTGGCGGAGTGGTCGTTCGCCGCCGAGCCGCTCGACGCACTGGACCAGTCGGACGCCGGTCGCGGCACAGCGTCCGGACCGTAGGGGTAGGCCTTGTGCCTGGCCGAATTGGGTCGCAACCGCGACGACGCGGCAACCGACGGGCAACAGTGGTCAACGGTCCCACAAACCCCGAGGGCAACCACAAGGGTTGCCCCTACGGTTTGTCATGCTACCAAGCCCACCCGATAGGGGATAGGGGATAGGGGTAGTGAAGACCGGTTACCCGGTCTCCCCTCCCTCCGAACCGTACGTGCGGATCT
>CAYSAG010000210.1:0-9214 GCA_964428935.1 uncultured Planctomycetaceae bacterium
CCATTCTGGAAGACCGGAAACCGCTGGTCGACATTGTGCAGGCGCTGAACATGACCGTCTGCGGCATTGTGGCTCACCAGTCAGCGCTGCGAGACGGAGAACGGCTGAAAGTCCCGCAGTACTCCTGGTAGGGGCCGACTCGCGTGCCGGTTTGCGAGCGCGCGTGCGACCCCGCGTCCGAGAGCCTGCGTGCCGGTGCCCGAGAGTTCGTCCGCGTCTTGTGGCCGGCCCTCGCTTCTCTGCGGGGACGGTGCGCTCCGGCGGACACCGCGGGCGACGCTGCGTGCGCGGGCTCGAAAAATCTTGACTGACAAAGTTTGGAATCGCTAGACTTCCGCCCCTTCCGAGCTCACCGCGGCCGGGTCCGTCTGCTCGGTCTCGACGGACTCCACGGCGGCCCAGCTTGCAGCCACAACGGACGGCGGGCCGAGCCTCTCCGGCTGGTCGGGTGAGCTTCGAAGGCCCTTGCATTTCCGACGAACCAGCCTTTCCCGTTCGAACCTTTCCCTTTCCGCGACGTTCGACAGAGTCCTCTTCCTCACCGTTCGACCGGGGTTTGGCACGACGCCCTCGAACTGTCCGCCTCGCGCTCGTCCGCTGCCCGCGGCAGCCGAGCCGACTCCGCTTCTAGGGCCGGTCCGCAGGACAGCGCTTCGCAACACAGCGCGTCACGAAGCTGGCCGGCCGGCGGCGAACGGGGACTGTGGGCGGAGCAGCACGGGCGGAGTGCCGGGAGTTGTGCGGTCATGTGTGGAGTGTGTTTCGCGTCGCTGCTGGTCGGCCTTGCCGTGGCTCAGACCTCGCCCGCCTACCTGGACCCGCAACTTTTCCTACAAGCGAACCGGACGGCCGTTCCGGTGTCTGAGCCGAGCGTTGCTGTGCCCGAGCCGGACGGACGTTGGTCCCGTCCCGCTGGCTGGACGGACCACGCGAGCGGCCAAGCGGACCACGCGGGCGGCCAGACGGACCACGCGGGCGGCCAGACGGACCACGCGAGCGGCCAGACGGCCCGTCCGAACGTCGGGGGTTCACGCAGCGGCGTCGGTGCGACGGACGGCCTTTCCGCGACACGCGGCACCGGTGCGCACGGCCCGAGCCGTTCTGGCAGCTCGGGCACGTTTCGAGGAGCGAACCCGCCGTCGGGGCGTCGGAATTCGGACCACCCGGTGCGAGCGACGGCCGAGCGGCTGGCCGCTTGGTTCCGGGCAGCTCCGTCGGCCCTCCACCGTCGGCTCACCCGGCACCGCGGCCAGCCCGACGCCGCGCGGTCCGGCTCCGACGCCGACTCCGGCTGTGCGGAAGGCCGCCTCGAGCGTCCGCCGCTGTTTTCCGGCTCGGTCTTGGTCGGAGTCTGGGCGGGAGGGCTGAACGGCCACTTGCAGACGCCGGCTGGCGGCCAGCCCGGCTCGACCTCACCCAAGCGTCCGCGCGTCGAAGAAATCGGGCTGGACGGTCTGGACTGGATGCCCTTGTTGGACGTCCGGCTGTGCGTCGCGGGCCGGCACGAGCTGCACGTCGACTCGGTCTGGATTGACCGCAGCGGCACCGACGTGCTCCAACAGCCGCTCGTCAGTCAGAACCAAACTTTTTCAGCCGGAGCGGCCGTGGCCAGTCACTTCGGCCTCGACACCGTGCGGTTCGGTTACCGGCCGTTGTGGCTTCAGTGGCGTTGGGGCCGTTGGAGCTTCACGCCCGAAATTGGCGTGGGCAGCAGCCGTTTTCAGTACCAGCTTCGGTCCTCACAAGCCAGCGGCCCGGTCGACCGTCGCTACAACGTGGGCTTTCCGTACCTCGGCCTGCTCGTGCACCGACCCCTTTCGCAACGGTTCACTTTCGAGACCGAGCTGGCTGGAACGGGCGGAGTCAACGGCGTTAGCCTGATTGACTGCGACTTTTCCCTGAGCTGGCGTTTGCTGGAAGCGACCCGAGCGGACGTGGACGCCGTGTTGGGCTGGCGCGGTCTGTGGTTCCGACGCCACGACGGTCAAAAGCTGGAACAGAACGACCCCAACGTCCGTTTCGGGTGGCTGTCGTCCGACCCGTGGGTCGGACTGACGCTCGGCCTGCGGCTGGACTTTTACTGAGTGTCGTCACGCGGGACGCGTGACGCGGGACACGCAACGCGAGACGCGGGCCGTGGGAGACCGCGTCCCTCCCGCTCGGCGCCGGAGTCAACGTAGGGTCCGCTGCGCGGACCAAGGCGAGCGGACGCCGCCGGTTCGGCACGAGCCTGCCGTCCGGCCCGTCCGGCCGTCGGTTCGACGTCTGGACTCCGCGCCCGCTCGCGCCGCTCGCACGCTTGCCCGAAGCGAGCCGCTCAAACGCTTGCTCGCGGCGACCTCAGCGCCCAACATGAACTCGAGGAGGCTGGTCGCAGTCGGGGCAGCCGGCAAGAAGGGCGGACCGGCTTGGTCGAGCGGTTGTCTGGCCGGAGCGAAACGAGTGGCTGAGTCGAAACGAGTAGCCGAGTCGAAGGGTTGCCGAGCGGAGTGGGGGCGACAACGGGCGGCGTGGCTCTTGCTCACAGTCTGGCTGGTCGCTGGTCCAGGACGAGCGGCGGGCAGCGACCGACGGGCCAACTGGCCAGAGCGAAGGGCTCGGCTCTACAGCCGCACGTCGTTGCGGGTGAAAGTGGCCGACTTTTGCAAGCCGTCGCAGTCGGTGACGGCGGTCCTGCGACGGTTGGCGGCGTCCGCCTTGTCTCCCGGTCCGTCCTCGCCGACTCACGCCCGGCCAGCCGACACCGGCCTGCCGCGCCTGCCGGCTGCCGGCTACTACCTGTGTCCGCTGCTGTGCGAGCCGGTCGGGCCGGCAAGCGGGCTGAGTGGCGCGGAGACGGGCTCGGCGACCGGCGCGGGAGCGGCGTCGGACGGCAAGGCGAGCCGACGGCGTCCGGCGAGCCCACGCACGGGCAGCGCGGCGGCAACGGCGCGGCGTCCGGCAGCTCAGTCGACGCCCGCGGCGGAAACGTCGAGCGAACAAAGTCCCTCGCCGCCAGCGGCTCCTTTCGGAACGCTTCGACTGGACCCACGCGGCCGGTTGCAGGTCGACCGGTCCCGTCCGGCCGTCTACTTTGAGGCTGGGTGGGTGCGGCTGGGGCAACGGGTCCGCCGGCAATTCACTTTCGTCTGGTGCTACGCGGTTGTTTCGGGGCGCGAACAGGGGGCCGCTGGCGTGGAGGCCCAAGGGCTGCGGGTGACGTTCGACTCCGAGGGCTTTCCGGCCGTGTTCGAGGTGCTGCGCGACTCGACCGGCCTGCGACCCATTTTCGTGACGGACTTTGTCGAAGAGCGAGCCAAACGGGAGTGCGGCGGACCGCTGCCGGGACGGCGGTTTGCTGTCGAGCCGTCCGTGGCCGCGCAGCCGCTGACCGTCGTGCCGCGCGCCGTCGACCGAGGGCCGACACCGATGGGGCCTTGGGTCTACTTGGCCGAGGGCTCGCACGACGTCGTCAACCTCCGGTGCCGTTGCGAACCGTTGCAGGTCGAGCAGTTTCGCCGGGTCGTGGAGTACCAGCTGCTGCCGCTGTCCGACTTGCGACTGCTCGGCTTTGAGCCGGTGTTTGGCGAGGGACTCAGGCCGTTGCCGCCGGGAAAGGAAGGCTCGCCCTACGCGCGGCACCTGACCGAGCCGCCGCTGTCCGAGCGGCTCCGCCTGCCGCGGTCGTTTTAGCATTCGGGTGCGTCGGGCCCTGGACGGCGCGGTTCCGCGCGTCGGCACGGCTGAGGGGCGCGGTCCCTCGCGTCCGCGTGCCCCGGGTTCCGCGTCCCGAATTCCGAACCCCGAACTTCGAACCGACGGCGGCCGCGACAGAGCGTGGCCCTCCGGCATGGAGGGACGCGGTCCCTCGCGTTCCGCCTCCCGTGTCCCGTCTTCCGAGTTCCGCGTCCCGACTGCGGCAGCCACCAGCGGCCACGACAGGGGGTGGCCCTTCGCAAACACCGACGCCCTTGTTTGCCCTGCCCGGAAACCCGCTCTAGAATCGCCGTGCGATTTGTCGGAAGCCTCTTGCTCGTCCGCCAGGCAGGTTGTTGGCTCGCGCGGGCTACTCCGCTCGGAACCCTGCAAGACGGCCGACCTCCAGACCACGCTCATGAACGTCCTGTTTCTGATTTCTGGCTATTCGATTCCGTCGTCGCGGTTTCGCGTGCTGGCGTTTGTTCCTTACTTGCGTCGGCTGGGAATTCGCTGCAGCGTTCGAGCGGCCGTTCCGCCCAAGTACGACTACTACCCGGCCATTGGTTGGCGAGCCAGCCAACGGCTGCGTCGGTTGGTCTGGTGGCTGCACTGGCTCGAGGCCCGGTGGAAGCGGTTCGACACGGTGGTCATTCAGCGGGAGCTGTTTGACGACGACACGTGGAGCATGGAAGCTCGCTTTCGACGGGTGGCACCTCGCCTGGTCCTGGACGTGGACGACGCTGTCTTTCTGCGGCACCCTCGCAAGTTCGAGCAGTTGGCCCGGTTGTGCGACCGGGTCATTGTCGGCAACCAGTACTTGGCCGAGTACGTTGGCCGGCTGAACCCAGACGTGGTGGTCATTCCGACGTGCGTGGACCTGAAACGCTACCCGTCCAAACCCAGGCCCGCTCGGCCAGACCAAACGGTCGTCCTTGGGTGGATTGGAACGACGGGAAACCTGGCCTACCTGAGCGTGGTGGCACCGGCGTTGCGTCGTCTGGCGCGTCGGTACCAGTTCCGGCTGCACCTTGTGGCGGGAAGCAGCGCACCGCTGAGCCGCCTGGACCTCTCCGGGGTGACCGTGTCGTTCACCCGCTGGTCTGCAGAAAACGAGGTTCGTTGTCTGTCGAGCTTTGACATTGGACTGATGCCTTTGTTCGCACAGAGCGAGTGGGACCGCTACAAGTGCGGCCTGAAGCTGCTTCAGTACATGGCCGTTGGCATTCCGGGGGTCGCGACGCCGGTCGGAGTCAACGCCGACATTGTCCGGCACGGCGAGAACGGCTTTCTGGCCCGGACCGACGAAGAGTGGGAGGCGGTGCTGTCTGAGTTGCTGGAGCGTCCGGAATTGCGGCAGCGCGTCGGCCAGGAGGCTCGACGGACGGTCGAGCGACACTACTCGCTGGAAGCCAACCTGCCCAAACTGGTGGACGCTCTTCGCTGACCGCCTGCCGTCGAGGCGAGTTCACTCGCGACGTGGGTTCCGGCGGCGACCGGCTTTGTCCGCAAACAGCGTCCTTGGCTCGAGTGACCGGGGCGGCTGGTTTGTTCGTCGAGCCGCTCGTGCCGACCAGAAAACCCAAGCTGCCGACCAGCGCCAGGCCGCCAGTTCACCGCGAGTGGACGTTGCTTGCCAGCCGACACGGCAATGCTTACAGTCAACCGGCTGGCAAAGTCAGCGGCTTGCGGAGGCGTGTCTGGCCGGTGAGCCTTGGCCAGACGGGCGTCAGTAGACAACGCGGCCGCCAAACGCGGTCGGAAAGAGCAAAGGAGCGGGAGAGATGTTCGAGCTGAACGCGGCGGTGGTGGGAGCTGGGTTCATTGGACCGGTGCACGTGGAGGGGCTCCGTCGAGCCGGCGTCAACGTGGTCGGCATTCTGGGCGTCGACCAGGAGGAGTCGCAGCGAGCGGCCAAGCAACTGGGGCTCAAACCCTACGAAAGCTTCGACGAAGTGCTGGCCGACCCGTCCGTGCATTCGGTCCACATTGCCACGCCGAACCGCTTGCACTACGAAATGGCCAAGAAAGCCCTGCAGGCCGGCAAACACGTTCTGTGCGAAAAACCGCTGGCCATGAACTCGGCCGAGTCGGCCGAGCTGGTCGAGCTGGCTCGGTCCAGCGGCCTGGCCGCCGGGGTGAACTACAACCTTCGCTTCTACCCGCTGAACCTGGAAGCGCGGGAACGAGTTCGCTCCGGCCAAGTCGGCGACGTTTACTCCGTTTGCGGCAGCTACGTGCAGGACTGGCTTTTCTACCCGACCGACTACAACTGGCGGGTGCTGGCCGAGGAGGGCGGGGCGCTGCGGGCCGTAGCCGACATTGGGACGCACTGGCTCGATTTGGTCCATTCCATTACCGGGCTGGAGGTGGAGGCGGTGTGTGCCGACTTGCACACGGTCCACCCGGTGCGGCAGCGTCCCAAGGGCGAGGTCGAAACGTTCAAGGGCAAGGAGCAACAGACGGTCGAGACCGAGCCGGTGCAGATTACGACCGAGGACTACGGCTGCGTGCTGCTCCGGTTCCGCGGCGGGGCCCGAGGCGTTCTGTGGGTCTCGCAGGTGACGGCCGGCCGGAAGAACTGCCTGCGCTACGAGCTGGCTGGCTCCAAGTGTGCCCTGTCGTGGTGCAGCGAACAGCCGAACGAGCTGTGGATTGGACACCGCGACCGGCCCAACGAATGCTTGATTCGCGACCCGGCTTTGGTCGGCGACGCGGCTCGAGCGGCCATTTCCTACCCGGGCGGACACAACGAAGGGTTCCCGGACACGTTCAAGCAGTGTTTCCGAGCGTTCTACGGGTACATTGCCGCCGGCGACTTTTCGGCTCCGCCGCCCTTCCCGACGTTTGAGGACGGCCACCGCGAAATTGTTTTGTGCGAGGCCATTCTGCGCAGCCACCAAGAAGGACAGTGGGTCGAGGTGCCCAAGGCGTAGCGGTTGCCGTGGTCGAGCACGTCGACCCGGTCGGGAGCGACGGGCTGGCGCGTGGCGTCGACGAACCGGAAGTCGGCCGACAAGGGCCAGCCGAGACCGCTCCGGAAAGCGGGTAACCGAAGTTGAGAGAAGCGAAGGGGACGAGGACAGCCATGGCGAACGTTTTTGCGAGCGTCGACTTGGGTGGAACCAACATCAAGTGCATGCTGGCTCAAGAGGACCAAACGGTCGTTGCCCGCGACTCGCGGCCGACCGAGTCGCACTTGGGTCCCGAAGGGGTCTTGGACCGGATTGCCGGCCTGGTTCGAGACATGTCACAAAAGGCCGGGGTCAAGCCAGCGGCGTTGGCCATGGGCGTGCCGGGCTTGGCCGACCTGCAAAACGGCGTCACCAAGTTCCTTCCGAACCTGCCGACCAACTGGCGGGACGTTCCGGTGCGAGAGATTTTGTCGCCCAAGCTGGACGGTTGCCCGGTCTACTTGCTGAACGACGTGCGAATGGCGACGTTGGGCGAACTGGTCTACGGCCACGGACGGGAAGCCAACACCATGGTCTTTTTCGCCTTGGGCACGGGCATTGGCGGCGGCGTGGTCGTGGAGAAAAAACTGCGGCTGGGGCCGGTCGGGGCGGCCGGCGAGCTGGGGCACCTGTGTGTGTTGCCGGACGGACCGCGGTGCGGCTGTGGAGCCCGCGGGTGCATGGAAACGCTGGCCAGCGGACCGGCCATTACGGCCGAGGGCGTGCGTGTGCTGCTGAGCGGCCAGGCTCCGCGGCTGTACGAACTGGTGGGCGGAGACCCCGGCAAAGTCACTCCCAAAGAAATGGCCCAAGCGGCGGCCGAAGGAGACGAAGCCGTCCGTCAGGCCATTGTTCGCGCGGCGCGTTTTCTCGGAATCGGCATTTCACAGGTGGTGACCACGCTGCACCCCGACCTGATTGTCATTGGCGGCGGAGTGGCCAACATTGGCGACTTGCTGTTCGACACGGTCCGAGAAACGTTGCGCGACCGCATTCGAATGATGCCGGTCGAGGACATTCGGATTGAACGGTCGAAGCTGGGCGACGAAGCCGGCGCCTGGGGCGGAATTGCGCTGGCCGCTCGAGCCGGCAACGTTTGACGGCGACCAGTCACCCTCAAGCGAAGACGCGCAGGAGCAGTCGGTCCGTGGGCCGGTAGTTCCGCCGACACCAGCCGACGTCGAAGCGAAGGTCGGGGCTGGAGGGCTTCCAACGGACGGTCCCACGCTGACCGGCCGGACTCAGCTCAAGGCCCCGAAAGCAGTTCGTCGTCCACGGCGACCGACAGGTCCGGCAGTCGGAAATAGACCGCTCGGCCGCCCGGGTCCGGGAACTCGGTCAACAGCAGAGTCAAGTCGGCCGGCCGCCGAACGCGGTAGCCCGGCTTCCACGCTTGCACCCGACACGCCACTCCGCCGGGCCGGACCGACTGGTCCGGCACCGGTTCCGTGAACGACTCGGGGTCCAACACAATTCGCCCCAGGTCCGCCCCGTCCCACGTCGCCAGCTCCTTGCTCTGCGACGGATTCAGACAGAAAACCACCGGACCCCGCATGACGGCCGCCCGTCCAGCCTGGCGTTTTCTGCCGCGAACCAGCCGCCAGGACATGGGCAGTTGCAGGAGCACTCGGTCGCCAGGCTTCCACTGGCGTTCGATTGAAGCGAACCGGCCGGGGCGCAAGTCGACGGCGAGCGTTTGGCCGTTGATTTGCAGCGTCGGTTGCTGGCACCAGGCTGGGATTCTGAGCAGCAAGGAGAAGTGGGTCGGCCGAGCTGGCTGAAGCACGATTTGAACACGCCCGCTGCTGGGGTAGTCGGTTTGCTGTTGAACTGTCAGCGGTGTGCCGTCTGGCAAACTCAACTGGGCTTGCGACTGCGTGTACAAGTTGACGGCCAAGCCTGTGCGGGTGCGGTAGTAAACCATGCCCGGCAGCTCGGCCACAATCCGGCGGTAGTTGCACGGGCAGCAGTAGGTGTCGGTCGGGTGGTACACCCGCTCGCCCTCGAACGGACAGTAATAGCGAATTCGGCGTCCGTCCGGCGACTGGGCAGCGAACAGGGCGTTGTAAATGGTTCGCTCCATGAGGTCGCCGAAGAACGATTCGCCTTTCAGCCGCAGCAGGCTGTCGTAAATGCGAATCTGGTAGGCCGTGGCGCACGTCTCGCCCAGTTGACCGCGGCCGTCCTGGTCGTCGGTCCAAATCTCCCACTGACCGCAGCCGCCGGTAATGGTCAGCCCGTCGTGGCGAGTCATGAAATCAATGGCCCGCTCCGCTTGACCCAGCAGTTTCGGGTCCGGCTGCATTCGGTACAGTTCCAATTGCGCCAGGCTGCGACACAGGTACGCGTAAATGTGGCCCTCAATCAACGGCCGCCGACCAATGACAATGCCCAGGTTCCAGTCCGCCAGGCCTCGCTGGTTCAGGCAGAAGTCCAGGTAGCGCCGGTCGCCGGTTTGGCGAGTCAGCCGGAGCAACGCTCGCTCTAGCCCGGTGACGGCCACGTTGGTGGCCACGCCCGTCTTCTGCCCCCAGTCCTCCGGCACCTCGGACCAGTGGCGCAGAATGTAGTCGGCGGCCTTCCGA
>CAYSAG010000211.1:0-9016 GCA_964428935.1 uncultured Planctomycetaceae bacterium
GCAACAAGCCGACCGGAGCGAGACGCGGGGAACCACCTACATTCCGAACTGAGCTTCCGCGCGTAGCGCGTTGGCCCGCCGAAGCAGCTCTGTGTTCGGCACCATTCGCTTCGGCTGCAGCTTGTAGGTGAACTCGTGCCGGTTCGTCACTTGGAACGGCAGCAGGTTGTCACTGAAGAAGTCCAGCGGCGGAACCTGGTACCACGGTGGCGGAATTTTTTGCAGCACGCGCAGCGTTTCGTAGCCCGGTTTGATGAGCGTAATTTCGCGCGTGCCGTAGTAGGTGAAGTCGACGGACGCCGGTGTGTAGCCAATGGTTTCGCCGTCCAGCAGCACCTGTGCGCCAGGCGGGTCACTGCGAATCGTCAGACGCCGGTGCACGCAGCCGCCGACACCGACCAACAGGCAGCCGACGGCCAGCCACCAGACGAAGGCACGGACCCGGCGACGCGGTTTGGGTTGGGACACCACGCAGTCCGTCGGCGACTTGCGGAACCGGCACACCGGAAAGTGGGTGTCCAGAGCCGGCTGGACCGGCCGGTGGCGAGTGCCGCGGCCGACGGGACGACGAACGGCGGACCCGGCAGTAGCAGGAGCTCGTTTGACGAGTGAACGGCGTCGCATTCGAGCGGTGCCTCTTGTGTTCTGAGACGGGAAGTCGAGCGTGCCGCCAAGGCAGCGGCCGGCCCTGCTTCGGCAAGCGCCGCGAGAAGGTGGTTCTTAGCGCACTGACCCTACGGGACGGGCACGCGCGGCAGGATTGTAAGCCGGTGTCCGCGTCGCTGCCAAGAGGAGTTGACCGCACGGTACAGCGCTGCTGACTCGCTCGCGTCCCGTGTCCAGCTCGGTTGAGCCGCGTGTCGAGTCATCTCTGTCGGAAGGGCCGAGGGTCGCTCCCGACCGACTGTGAGAGCTCCGACGTCAGTACAAACCGCCAGCGACTCCGTGCGCGGGTCAGCGACCGCTCTTCAAACGCTCAACCTCGACAAAGTACGCGCCGCGGGACTTGCCGTTGGAATGGTTGAACCAGGTTTGCAACCGAGCGTCGCCGGCCTTCAGCTCGACCTCGAACTCCACCTTGATTGCTCCCTCGGGAATTGGTTTCGTCACGTCCACGTCGGCGATTTTCAGGCGAGCTGTTCCGGGTTGCAGCGAGTACGGAACGCCTTTCGGTCGAGCTCGCAGGGTGAACCGGTAGAGGCCGTCCTGAGCAATTCGGACAGCCCAGAAACCGTTCGCTGCCGGGTCACGCTGGACGGCGCGTTGGTTCCACGGGACCGGACCGTTGTTCGTGTGCCAGTCGTGACAGGTCAGTTGAGTTGGGTTCTGCTGGTCCGCGCCCAGCACAATGCGGACGTAGTCGTCGAACCGCTCGGAAATGTGGTCCCACCACTTCAAGTAAGCGTTCCGCAATTGTTGCACCACCTCGGGGTGCTGAGCCGCCACGTCGTGCTGCT
This sequence comes from uncultured Planctomycetaceae bacterium, assembly GCA_964428935.1. Lineage (GTDB taxonomy): Bacteria > Planctomycetota > Planctomycetia > Planctomycetales > Planctomycetaceae > JAADHY01. Next base: position 1,458 of record CAYSAG010000211.1, read on the forward strand.
GGCCCGGGTCGCTCTGCATGTCGTACAGTTCCTTCCCGTCGACCAACCGCCAACGGTCAGTCATGACCGCGCACTTTCGCCACTGCTGCGGGAACTCGATTCGCTGCGAGTGGACGAACAGCGTGCGCGGTTGCCACTCGCCTTGACCTTTGAGCAGCGGGACGAGGCTGCGGCCGTCGAGGTCGAGCCCTTCGGGCAGCGGCACACCGCACAGCTCCGCCAGCGTCGGCAAGACGTCGATGTGAGCTGTTAGCTGCGGGATGTCTTTGCCACCGCCGATTCCGCCGGCGGGCCAACGGATGAAGAACGGCACGCGGTGTCCGCCGTCGTACTCGGAACCCTTGTGGCCTCGCATGCCCGCATTGAAACCTCCCTTCGTGGCTCCTGCCGCTGTGCCGTTGTCGGTTGTGAAGATGAGAATCACGTCGTCGGCAATGCCCATTTCCTCCAACGCTCGCTGCAGGCGAGCCATGTTTTCGTCAATGTTCGTAATCATTCCGTAGAACTCGGCCCGCGGCGAGGGAACGCCGGCATCCTTGTACGGCTTGCTGTAGCGTTTCGACACCAGGTAGGGACCGTGCGGAGCGTTCGTCGGCAAGTACACGAAGAACGGCTTGTCCTTGTTCCGACGAATAAAGCGAATGGCTTGGTCGAACCAGACGTCGGTGCAGTAGCCCGTGAACTTGACCGGGACGCCGTTGTAGTAGTACGTGTCGTCGAAGTAGTCGTTGCCCCAGTAGTCGGGCGTCTGCGTCACACCTCCGCCGCCGTTGACAATGGCCAACTGAAAGCCTTGGTCCTGCGGACGACAGGGGTAATTGTCGCCCAAGTGCCACTTGCCGAAAATGGCCGTCTTGTAACCCGCAGCCGCGAACACCTCGGCAATGGTGGTCTCCTCTGGTGCCATGAGCGAGCGGCCCATGATTGTGTGCCAAACGCCGGTCCGGCTGGAGTAGCGGCCGGTCATCAAGGCCGAGCGGGTGGGCGAGCAAGTGGGGTCGACGTGGTAGTTGGTCAGCCGCACGCTTTCGGTGTAGAGCCGGTCCAGGAACGGCGTCTTGATCTGAGGATTTCCGTGGCACGCCAGGTCGCCGTAGCCCTGGTCGTCGGTCATGACCAGAATGATACTGGGGTGTTTCGGAGCCGCGGCCACCGGCGCGACTGCACAAAGGAACGACAGACCCGCCAGCGTCCCGACAAGAGCGCGAACCATTGCGAATCCTCCTCAACTCAATTCTGCTCGGCGAGCTCTTGGCCTGACCAGGCCGGGTCACCGGCCGGAGCAATTTCGAAGAACGCTCGACAGAGCTCACGAAGCCAAACCTGTCTCGTCAGACCTTTTCCGTAGGACCTGCAAACAGCGTGTCTCCTATTTCACGGCTCCGCTTGTCAAATTGCAAGTTCGTGGCGAACGCAGCCGAGGGCGAAGCGGCCGTTCGTTGGAGTTGTCGCACGAACTGGCGTCCGAGGGACCAGCGACCAGACCCGCGGCGCGCGTCGACTCGTCTTGACGTCGTCTCGAGCAACGGGGACACTTCGGCCCGCCAGAAGCAGGGACGAACGGGCGAAGACCGCCCAACGACGGCGGCCCACCGTGCGACCGACCGCCGCACGCTCCCAGCGACTGGCCGCGTCCAACGGCGAAATTTCCGGACGGTCGCGCTCGTCCTTGGACTCTTTCCAACCGACGAACCGGCGCTCCCAGAAATGGCCAAGCGAATCACTTTTGCTCTGCGGTGTCGCTACTTGTTGGAGTACGTCGTTTTCCGAGTGGCCGTCTGCTTGCTGCAAGTGTTGAGCCCGCGAGCGGCCGCGCGGTTGGCTCGACGAGCTGCTTGGGTGATGTGTCGGGTCGTCCCGAAGAAATGGACCCGCTACCACGTGGCTGAGGCCAACTTGCGACTGGCTTTTGGCGACGAACTGACCGACGAGCAGCGCGACCGGCTGATTCTGGAAATGTGGGTCCACTTGTTTCGAATGATTGTGGAAATCGCTCAGCTGCCGAGAAAGCTGAGGCTGAACAACTTCCGGGACGTGTTCGAGTTTCGCGACCGCGCTCGAGTGGTGCGCGCCGTCTGCTCCGGCCGGCCAATGATTCTGGTCAGCGGCCACTACGGCAACTGGGAAATGTCTCTGGCCGTTTTCGGACTGCTCGGCTTGCGCATGCATGCCGTCGCTCGGCCGCTGGACAACCCGTACCTGAACCGCTGGTTCGAGGCTTACCGGCAGCACACGGGACACCGTTTGGTTCCCAAACGAGGTGCCGTGCGGCGACTGGCCTGCGTGTTGGAACAAGGTCAAACGGCCGCGCTGCTGGGCGACCAGGACGCCGGGCTGAGCGGGATTTTCGTCGACTTCTTCGGCCACCCGGCCTCGACGTTCCCGACCGTGGCCCGTCTGGCTCTCGACGCCGACGCGCTGATTTGCGTGGGTTACTCACGCCGGCTGACCGACGACTTCAACGCGAACCGCTGGGTCCGTTACGAGCTGGGGTGCCTGGAGGTAATCGACCCGCGGCACTACACGGGTCCGAATGCCGTGCGGCAAATTACGCAGCAGGTGAGCTGGGCGCTGGAACGGGCCGTCCGGCTTTCGCCCGAGCAGTACTTCTGGGTTCACCGACGCTGGAAAACGAAGCCGCCGTTCGCGAAAACAGAGGACCCAGCTCGCCGGGCCGCGTAGTTCGTCGCGTCCGACCCAAGCGGCGCGACGCTCAGAGCAACCCGCCTGGGCCCGACGCCTGACAACGACTCCGCCCACAGACCGGCGGACGTCGCTCGACAGCGGCGGAACCGAGGAGCGGCGGAGCCGAGTCGGGCAGCGGAGCCCGCGGCGGGCAGCGCACGAGGCAGTCAGCAGACCGGGACGAAAACCAACCACAACCCGAACGGCGTGACGCGTTCCAATGGGCGAGTGGCCTTCAGAAGAACAGCGGTCGGCGCGAAGTGCGGGGTCCGCCGTGCTTCGCCTGGAAGGCGTCTGCCGGACGTTCCCCATGGGCCAGGTGCAAGTTCACGCTCTGGTCGACGTGAATCTGGAAATTCACGAGTCCGAGTTCCTGATTGTTGTCGGGCCGTCCGGGTCGGGGAAGAGCACCTTGCTGAACTTGATTGGCGGCGCAGACCGTCCGACGCGCGGTTCAATCTGGTACCGCAACCGGGAACTGACGGCTTTGTCCGACCAAGAGCTGACGTTGTTCCGACGCACGGAGGTCGGCTTCATTTTCCAGTTCTACAACCTGGTCCCGACCCTGACGGCTTTGGAGAACGTGCAGGTGGCCGCCGAGCTGGTGCCCGAACCGCTCGACCCGGCCGAAGCTTTGGCCCTAGTCGGGCTAGAGGACCGCGCGGAGCATTTTCCCGCGCAGCTGTCTGGCGGCGAGCAACAGCGTGTGGCAATTGCTCGAGCCTTGGTCAAGCGGCCGCGACTGATGTTGGCCGACGAACCGACAGGAGCCCTCGACCTGCCGACGGCTCGCACGGTCCTGGCCTTGCTGCAGCAACTGAACCGCCAGCAGCGAATCCCGACCGTGCTCATCACCCACAACTCGGCCATTGCAGCCATTGGCGACCGGACCGCTCGAATCGTGAGCGGCCGAATCGTCGACGTCCGTCCGAACCCGCACCCGCAACCGGCCGAGCGGGTCAGTTGGTGAGCGTTCGGCAGGCGAGGGCCGGTCGCTGGTCCGCCGCACCGCGGCTCATTGCGGCCGCAAGGTGACGGACTTCAGGTTCAGCGGGCGCCAGCCCTCAGCGACCGGCTTGACCGCCAAGCGGTAGATTCCCGGCTTGTCGAGTCGGAGCGTGCCCACCGTGACCTTTTCGAACCGACCGTAATTGCCCGTCTTGGGGCATTGGGCCTGCAACCGCTGGCCCGCGCACTCGACGACGAACTTCGGGCTGCTCGGGCACGCCACTTCCGCCTCGACGACGAACTGGCCCGGCTGGCGAACTCGAAACGTCCACTCGACCCACTCCTTCGGGTCGAACCAAAAGCCAATGTTGTCGCGCGCAGGGCCTTTCTCGTACCGCAGTTGCTCGCCGTGGCACGTGGCGTCGACGGCCGCCAGCCGCACCACGCCGCCCTTGCCTTGGACCGCCGCCACCTCGACGACCTTCAGCTCGCCGGGGACGTCCAGGACGACAACCGTGTCAATCGGGTCGACGGACTTCCGAGGAAGCTGCACGACGAGAACACCTTCTTCCGTGCGTTCCAGTTTCAGCGGCTGCTTGCGCGGGTCGGCCAACAACCACGCCGCTCGCGGCTGGTTCTGCAAGCCGGGAACCTCGAGACGCCCGTTGCTGGGCCAGTCGAAGACGTGCAGGTAGAGCCGCGTTCCGCCGTCCACCTCACGACGCGTGCACCGTCCCCAACGCAGGCGTCGAAACGGACTGGCCGACGTTCCGTAGAGAGACTCACCGTTCACCTTCAGCCACCGTCCCATGGCCAATAGCCGCTCGACCGACGGCCGCGGAATCAGCCCCTCGGCCGTCGGACCGACGTTCAGCAAGTAGTTGCCGCCTTTGGAGGCAATGTCGACCAGGTTGTGCAGTAGCGTTTCAACGCTCTTCCAGTCGTTGTCCGTTTTCTTGTAGCCCCAACTGTGGTTCATGGTCATGCAGGTTTCCCAGTCCACGCCGGGCAGTCCGGTCGCCGGAATCCGCTGCTCTGGCGTGCCGTAGTCACCCGCACCCTTCAGCCGGTTGTTGATGATGATGGAGGGTTTGAGGTCGCGAACGTAGTTGTAAATCTCGACGCCGTCCTCTTTCGTGAACCACGAGGGCCAACCGCCGTCGAACCAAAGGATTGCCGGGTCGTATTGTTCGACCAGCTCCTTCAGCTGCTGCTTCATGTAAGCCATGTACTTGTGTTTCTTCCCTGGCACGATTTTCGTCGGATTGTAAGCGTTGGGTTTCCCGGGCGCTTGAGCCGGGTGGTGCCAATCCATGATGGAGTAGTACACGCAGAAACGAACACCCTGCCTTCGGCATTCGTCTGCGAGCATTTTGAGCACGTCCTTGCCGTACGGAGTGGCGTCGACAATGTCGTAGTCCGTGGCTTTCGTGTCGAACATGCAGAAACCGTCGTGGTGTTTCGACGTAATGACCATGTACTTCATTCCGGCCTCTTTTGCGATTCGCACCCACTCGGCCGGGTCGTACCGCACGGGGTTGAAGACTTTGGCCAACTGCTCGTACTCTTCACGCGGAATGTTCGCGTTGTTCATGATCCACTCGCTGGCCCCGCGGATTTCCTGGCCTTTCCAAACGCCGGCCGGGACCGCGTAAAGACCCCAATGGATGAACATGCCGAACCGAGCTTCTCGCCACCACTTCATCCGAGCGTCGCGTTCGGCCTGACTCTCCTTGGTCCAATCTTTCGCGCCTGCCGGCAGTGACGAGACGGCGAGCACGAGTACGGCTGACAGAAGACAGCAAATCTTTCTTCGCATGGCTGGAGCTCCTTCTGATGTTGACAGCTGTGACCTTTTCGACACAGTGTGCTCAGCGTTCGACGCGGCACGGCGCCTGTCTCGAGCCGACGCGGGCCGGACCGAGTGGTCCACCCGGGGCAGCCGGCTTGGTGCCCCGGGAATCCAGCTCCGCCCGCAGACCGCGTGGAAGCGGCCGTGACGAGCGGCAAGGAGAGCCCGACGCGGGCGGGGCGACACGAGCGTCGCAAACAGCCCTTCCACTTGGCACGCTCAGCCGCCCCCTTCCGGCTCAATGCAAATGTGGTAGGCCATGTTCGGGTCGGCGTGCGGGAAGTCCTTCCGGTAGTGGACTCCTCGCGACTCCGCACGCGCCAAGGCAGCAATGATCATCAACCGCGCAACCAGCAGTTCGTTTTGCAATTCCCACCCGTCGGGGGTTTGAAACTCTCGTTTCGAGACGTAACGGCTCCAGAAGTCGACCTGCCGGGCCGCCGACTCCAGCCCGGCTTTCGACCGAACGATGCCCACGTCCCGCCACATCATGGCGTTCAGTGAGTTCTTCATGTCGGCCAGGTTGAATTCGTCTTCCCGTTTCATGTGCGACCAGTCGGCCGAGATGGGAAAGACGCGAAAGTCGTCGGGCTCGGCCAGCGCGGCCTCCGAGGCTCCCCGTCCGGCTCGAACGCCGAAAACCACGCCTTCCAGAAGGCTGTTGGACGCCAGTCGGTTGGCTCCGTGCAGGCCTGTCGAGGTGACTTCGCCGGCCGCCCAAAGGCCGGGCAGCGTGGTCCGTCCGTCTGCGTCGACGGTCAGTCCACCGATCATGTAGTGAGCTCCAGGACGCACCGGAATCAGGTCTTTCGTCAGGTCCAGGCCGAATTCGTCGCAAGCCTTCCGAATGTTCGGAAACCGTTCGCGAACCATTCGGGGGTTCAGGTGGCTGAGGTCCAAGTAGACACACGGGTGATGCGTCTTGATCATTTGCTCGGTAATGGCGCGACTAACGACGTCGCGTGGAGCCAGCTCGCCGGCCGGGTCGTAGTCGAACATGAAACGACGTCCTGTGCAGTCGCGCAGGTAGGCTCCTTCGCCCCGGACCGCCTCGGAAATCAACGACCGGGCGCTGCCAGCGATGTACAGCACCGTCGGGTGAAACTGCATGAACTCCATGTCGCGCAGTTGAGCCCCAGCGCGGAAGCCCATGGCGTATCCGTCGGCCGTGGCAATTTCGGGGTTGGTCGTTTCGCGGTAGAGCCGTCCCGCACCGCCGGTCGCCAGAATGGTTTGCTTCGCCCACACCAGCACCATTCCGTGCCGCGGGTGCCAGACCACCGCTCCCCGACACACGCCTTCGTAAGTCAGCAGGTCGATCGTGAAGGTGTGCTGCCAAATTTCGACCGACGACCTTTCGCGAAGCCGCTCCAAAAGAGCACGCATGATTTCCTTGCCGGTGGCGTCGCCCAACGCATGAGCGACCCGGCGGTGACTGTGCCCCGCCTCTTGCGTCATCGCAATGTGGCCGTCTTCTTCGTCAAAGTGGGCCCCCAATTGAGCCAGCTCGAGCACCCGGGCTGGCCCCTCGCGGACAACCATTTCGACGATTTCCCGGTCGCACAGGCCTTTGCCGACGGCGATTGTGTCTTCGGCGTGCTTTTGGACATCGTCCAGCGGATCCAGTGCGGCGGCAATTCCGCCCTGAGCCTGCGAACTGTTCGACTCGTCCAGCCGGCGTTTCGTCGCCACAATGACCCTCAATCTTGGGTCGATTTCCAACGCCGCCCTGGCCCCGGCAACTCCGCTGCCAACAACCAGCACGTCGGTAAAGACATGCGGCACCCTTTTGGGGTCAAAGCGCACCAAGTACCGCTGCCGGACCGGAAACCTCAACGGCTCGGGCATCCTTCTCTCTCCAGAAACCGGCAAGCAGGCCGCGACCGGTCCGCCACGGTCTGCTCGCGTCACCTCAAATCGTCATCGCCGAAAATCCGCCGTCCACCTTGATGTTGGCCCCCGTCAGAAAGCTTCCCGCCACCGGCGATGCCATCAGCAAAATGGCTCCGGCCAGTTCCTTCGGCTCACCAAAACGGTTCATTGGCGTGTGCCGCATGATTGCCTCGACGCGGTC
>CAYSAG010000212.1:0-8884 GCA_964428935.1 uncultured Planctomycetaceae bacterium
GGTTGGGTGCACCGCGTGGCGGCCGGGCGACTCAGGCTGGGCGGACCATTCCGGCGGCAAGAATTTCTGGTCGAGCTGGCCGACACCCCAGTTCGCTGCGTGGACGTGCCTCACTGGGCCGCGCACCGCCCGGCCGTTGTTCCACTTCGCTGGTCTCGCCAGCGTCTGGCTCACCCTACGGTCGACGACGGGAACCGCGCCGCGGCCCACAGCCCGACTTCGTTCAGTAGGCGCGCGGGGGTGGGGTCCAGCGGCTGCCGCCGTTCCAGCCTGTCGAGGTGGCTCCGGAACTGGCCGCTCCGGTGAGCGTCGGCGAGGAGCGTGCCGAGGAAGGCGGCCAGGCACCAGCTTGTGCGGCGCGTTGCTGGAGCAAACTTTCCAGACGCCGCAGTTGCTCGGCCTGTTGCTGGAGCTGCCGCTCCAGTTGCTGCACTTGAGCCGCTGGAGGAACGGGGACGGTCGCCGGAGCGGCGGTTGCCGGCGCTGGAGGAGGCGGCGCTGGTCCGGCAGCGGGCGGGGCAAACGGGCCCCGCGGAGACGCACCAGTCCGCACGGTCCCGTAGCCGGGCGCGGTCGCTCCAGCCGGCCAAGCGTTCGCAGGACCACCGGCCGTCCACGCGGGCTGGCTGCCGGAAGCCGACTGAGCCGGCCAGTAGCCGGCCGGGTTGGTCGTTCCGGTCGGCTGAGTGGGGTAGGCGGAAGCGGAGCCGCGCGGGCTGTAGGCCGGTTGCTGAGCAGCCAACGACGCCTGGAAGTCGTACCAAGCCTTCAACCGAGCCAGCTCGCGGGCGTACTGAGCGGCCAAGTCGGCTTGGGAAGTGGAGCTTCCCGGCGGCGGGTTGAGCGACGCGCGGTCCTCGTAGCGGTGCCAGAACTGCTGTGAGTAGGGCATGGCTGGGGAAATTCCCCACTGCCCGGCGGTCGTCGACTGGGCCAGTGCGTGCTTGTAGTTGTACGGACGGAAGTAGCGAAAGCCTCCGTACGCCGGCACGTGCTGAATGTAGCCGTGCATCCAGGGAGCGGGAGAGTCGTAAGGGTAGAGCTGCTCGGACCCGCTGCCGCTTCCGTACGTCAAGCCGGCGCCGGGCGCAACGGCTGCCATCGGAACGGTGGCCGGAGCCGCTGGCACGGCCGCGGCGGCGGTCGGTGCGGCCGGGTAGCCGAAAGGGACGACGGCGGCTGCCCCGTAGGCCGTGTTGCCACAGGTCGGACAGCCACCGTAACCCCACTGGCCGACGGCGGCCGCTGCGAAGGTCAGCACGCACACCAGCGTGACGTCCATGTCTTGCCTCCTTTGACCGGGGCGAATTGACCGCAGAAGGGAAATGCGACCCGCCGCACCACTCGGCCGCCAGGGACCGGGCTCGCTGCGTCGGGTTGGGACGGCAGTCGTCGCCTTGCCCGGCCGCTCGGCCAGTGTCGAAGCCCGCCAAGGTGACCGGCTTCTCGGGCACGGCCCGCGGCGCAGCAGCCCCCGCTCGGACGCTCGCGCAGGACGCTCTCCGGCGCTGGCTCGGAACGTGAGCCGGCCTCGGCGAGCTGGCGGCGCAAAGCCGACGGTCCGTCCAGACTGCACTTTGTCGTCTCTAAGTATCGGCGAAATTTCCGCCAAGCTCCCCCTTTTCCGCACAAAACCCACGGGCGGCACAAGCCGAAAGGTCGGCGACGGGCGACGAAGAGGCGTGCGAAAACCGCTGCGCGAGCGTCGGTTCGGCTCGGCCCTGGCCGTCGCGCGGCTAAGCTTGCGTAGTCGGTCGGTGTGCGCGTCGGCCGGAGACGCTCCAGGCCGACAGCCGCGGAAACCAACCGAAAACTCACGTCTTCGGACTGGGTGTCTGCAAACGTCGAACCAAGGCAGAGGACCGAATCCATGCGCTGGTCGAGAAAGCGAGCGTTGTTGGTGTTAGGGGCGAGCTTGGTGGGTTTGAGTGTGGCGACCAGCTGCGGAGCAGCGGAAGTGGCTGGGGGCGAGCCTGCAGCGTCTGGGAAGACGGTGGTCAAACTGGTCGGCTGCTGGGAGTGTGGCGTGACGGGAGGCTACGTGGTGGCGGCGCCAGCCCCCGTCGTGGCGGTCCCGGCCGCTCCGGTGGTTGTCTACCCGGCGCCGGTTTGGTCTTACTACGCAGTCGGCTACTCCTACGTGCCTTCGCTAATTTACGTGCCCTCCTACGGTTCGCTCTCTAGCATGTATTGGTACCACTTCGGGCCGGGCAACTACGGTCCGTCGGGGCTGGGGCACTACCGCTTTCCGTACTACAGCTACCGCCGGCCCTGGTACACGCCGGGCCTGCCGGTGTTCAACCGCAACACAGACCTCGTTTGGTGAGCCGCCGTGCGGGGTTGAAGGCGGTGGTCTGAGCGGTCTTCGGGCGGAACGTGGTTGCATTTCCGCGAGCGGAGGGAAGGTTGGCTGCGCGCACGCGGGGCCGTCTGGAGCCTGGGAACGTCGCGTCCGAAGGCTCTGTCTTCGAAGCCCTACAACGTCTCGAAACTTAGCTGGTTTAGCTGTCCCGCATCCTCCGCACGTTGCTCAATTCCTGCCAAATCGTCCTTTCCGGAATTTTCTTTCTGAAGCTTACGGCCCGCTCAACCGATTAATCACGAACAGACCGCAAGTGTGGGCAACCGTGCGCTGCGGCCAGGCTCGGGTTCTTGAAGCGGACACGTCTCCTGCGTGCCTGGCCGAGTGCGGGCAATTGTGAAGGGGGCGACACCTTCCGGACGCACGTCTTGGTCTGTCTGGTACCTATTGGACGGACACCGCATGTCTCAAGCGAAGTCGAACAAGACGCGGCAGCGGGCCCGCGGCCCAACCGATCGTCTGTTCAAAACGGCCGTGCTGTTGGTGGCCGGGCTGAGTCTGCCGTCGTGGGCGTTGGGTCAGCTTCAGCCTCCACCACTCGCTTCACGACAGCCGTCGTACGTGACGCCGGCTTCGGCGCCCGCCGCTCAGCCGCTCCTGGCACCCAACTGGCCTGTGACGACGAGCATGAACGTGCCGGCCGCTCCGGCCGCCGCCAAGAACGCTCCGACCAACAAACCCCTTCCGCCTCAAATCGCTGCCATGCCTCCGGTACAGGAAGAGTTGAAAGTCATTCAGCGTCGGAGCCAGCTGATTGTGACGCGGGCCAATGTGGTCCGAATGGCTGTGGCCGATCCGTCCATTGTGGACGTCGTCCAGTACAGCCCGCGCGAAATTGCCGTCATTGGGCTGGAACTGGGAACGACCACGCTGACCATTTGGTTCGACGACGGCTCGCAACCGCTCATTTACCTGGTCGAGACCATTCGGGACCCGTCCGAAGAGGAACGGAAGCGGACGGACCTGGGCAAGTTGGAACGCAAGCTGGCGGCCTTGTTCCCGAACAGCAAAGTGCACCTGATTCCGCTGTCGGGCAAAATCATTGTCAAAGGTCAGGCCCGCGACAGCGAAGAGGCGGCTCGCATTCTGTCGATTGTCCGCGGCGAGGTCGTTCAGCAGTGGGGAGGGGTGGACAACTTGAGAGCCGCGTTGGGTCGAAACCAAAACCGGCCCGGCCTGGTCGACGACTTCCTCTCGTCGTACGTGGTCGACATGCTCGAGGTGCCCGGCGACTATCAGGTGATGCTGCACGTGCGCATTGCCGAGCTGAATCGGTCACAGCTGCGTCGACTGGGCATCGACTGGGAGTGGTTGATTGACAGCGGACGGCACGTGGTCAGCGGCAGTCTGGGTGGAGTGACGCCGACGTTGACGGGCATTTTCGAGAACGGCGAAATCTCCGTGCTGCTCGACTGGCTCGCCTCGAACGGAACGGCCAAGATCCTGGCCGAGCCCACGCTGACGGTGCTCAGCGGGCACTCGGCCAGCTTCCTGGCTGGCGGCGAATTTCCGGTGCCGACCATTGTCGGCGTCGACGGGGCTCAGGGAACCACGACCACGTTCCGCGGTTTCGGGACGTCGCTCATCGTCACGCCCACGGTCCTGGACGGCGATCTGATTCGCATGGAAATCATTCCGGAGTTCAGTCAAATCAACGAGGACAACGGAAACAACGGCATTCAGGGATTGGACTCGCGTCGGGTGCAGACGACCGTCGAGCTGCGCGAGGGGCAAACGATTGTCATTGCAGGGCTCTTGTCTCACACCAGCTCGACCGAAGTAACGCGAATTCCGTTCTTGGGTGAGCTGCCCTTGATTGGTCCGGCCCTGTTCAACGCGAAGAGGGCCGACCAGGACGAAACGGAGCTGCTGGTGCTGGTCACGCCGGAAATCGTTCGACCAATGGAGCCGGACGAGGTGCCGCCGCTGCCCGGGTTCTACGTCACTCACCCGACCGACCTGGAGCTATTCTCGTGCGGCATGACCGAGGGAGCTCCGGACATGGGCGTCTACCAGCTGGCACCGTACGGTTCGGCAAGCGGCGGAGCTTTGGAGGTGGGCTACTCGCGGTTCAACCCTTACCCAACTCCGCCGGTGTACTCGCCCATGCCGTCGCGGTTTGGTCCCGGCGGGTACCGGGGCGGGCCGGTCGGCGGCGCGACGACGCCGGGCTGGCCGACGCAACCGACCTACCCGGCGACTCCGCAGACGTCTCCGCAGCTGCCGTCGGCGCCGCGCACCGGACCTCCGCTCGCGCCAGTGCCCGAGACCGCTCCGCCCGGTTCGTCTGCCTTCTGGCCGCGACGTAGCTCGGTCATGCCGGCCGCAGGGTTCCGCTGGTGGCGTCCGACCGCCGGCACGTCGAACACCGGACAGGTCAAGCAACTGGGCTACTGGAAGACGAAACCCGAGAAACCCAGCTTGTTGGACCGGCTGCGCGGACTCGGACGACGTCCGACCGGACTCTGGCAGTGAGTGCGGCCGAGCGTGAGCCGGGCACAGGCGGAGCCGACGGTAACCTTCGGTGAGCGTGGTCTGACTGGAGGGACGACGGTCGCCAAAGCCGACCGAAGAACCAACAGGCTGGGAGCCGATGGACGAAGAAAGGTTCCGGCCTACCGGTTCGGAAGAAGTCGGGTCGGCCGAGCGGCTCAGCAAGTCCGCTCCCCGACCCAAACAAACCCCGCAGCCAACACGAAGGACGGTGGCACATGGGCAGAACGGGAAGGTTCGCCGGCTGGGTTCTGGCATTGGTCTGGAGCAGTCTTGTGTGCGCCGGCTGCTTCAAGCCGACCATTACGTTCGTTCCGACAAGTTTGGCCATGCGTCGGTCGCTGGCCATTCCAGACACCCTTCCGCTGGGGAGCGTCATTCGGGCCCACTACGAAGCCATGGAGACCAACGGCGAGGCGGGCGACTTCATCATTTACCGCCGCGAGTTCGTCGACAACACGGCCGAGCTGACTCCGGACGGCAAGGACCACATTCTCGAAATCGCCGCTCGAATGCGTTCGGCTCCGTTCCCGGTCATTGTGGAACGCAGCGAGAACAACTCCGACCCCGAACTGGACCAACTTCGCCGCAACCTGGTCGCCCAAATTCTGACCGACTTGGGCAACCCCGACGCTCAGCAACGAACCATTGTGGCTCCGCCCTACGGGCGCCCGCTGGCCGGCACCGAGGCAGTGGCCGACTACTACCAGTTCATTGGGTCCCGAGGCTACTACGGCAATTACTACAATCAGAGCGGCTACGCGAACCGGTCAGCCACGGGCGGATTTTTCACGTACTGAGCGGCGCGGGCGGGCGGTTCTCACGTCGCGGCTCTGGGCCCGCCTGACCGCCTTGAGCAACGGCACTTCCTTCAGCAGAACCGCTTGGTGCTGAAGTCGCCGCGCCCTCAAAGCTCTTGAACAGACGACGTTGTCTTCGCGCTCGAACGCCACACGCTACGAAGACCGCGCCGGGCCGTGGGAATCCCGTCAAAGCGGTTGACGCCGGCGTTCGTCGAGCAACGGCTCTTCCGCGTCGCTGGCTGGTTCGCCTCAGTTCTGTCCGCGCGAGCCGAGTGAGCGCGAGAGGGGAATTCGTCGGCTTTTTTTTCAGGCATTCGCGAGCTTGGAGTGAGCGGACGTGGGCGATGGAGCCGGCTCGCACACAGACCGCCAGCGGCCATGGCGGAGCGTGGCGTCCACGGCTCCACGACCTCCTGAATGAGCCTTCGTACCCCACTGGCCTAGGCAACCGCCTCGGGCTTCGCAATTTTTCCGGACGGGCCCCCTCGTCGCTGCTGGCGGCGTTTCACCACCGTCGAATCCAGGCCAGTACGCACGGGCTGCTGTGTTCAATCCTGCGACAAACTGCTGCCAAATCGACAACCTGGACGGAACACACTGCCACAGCACGGCATCTAATTTGTTGCGCCGCCGATCGGGCCTCTGTGAACGTCCGGAAGGCCGCGGAGCCGCGGCCGGGCTCGGTGCCGCATGCGAACGTTTCCGGCTCGGCTGCGCGATGACCGTTTTCAAGCCGGTGGCTTCGCCATTGTGGGCGAAAAGTGTCTAGTTTGTGGGCTTTTGCAAAATGTGCTTTTTCGTCCAGAAGAACGCGTAACTTTTGGCATTTCGAAGCGTCAAAGACGTAGATTAGAGAGGGCGGACGCGTTCGAAAGGAATGGAAGTTGCAGGCTGTCTCCACCTGCCCCCGGGTCTGCCACGCAGGCCCGTGGCGGGTCGGGGCGGCACAGTGATGCGAAGGGCGATGGCGTGGGGAGTGTCACGCCCGCTCAGACAAGACAGTTGAGGGAATCATGGTTCAGATCGTCGAAGCCCGATACAGGACCGCCGAGATTGGCGAGCTGGCCGCACAACAGGTTAGGTACGCACCGATCCGTGTGCGGCTGATGCAGATCGACCGGGCTGAGAAACTGCTGGACCGGATCGATCCCAACGGTCAGTACCGTTATCAGGACATTTGCAAGTCAATCACTTCGTACAAGCCGGAGCTGCACGCAGACTCGGTCATCAGCGGGCGCGATGCCCTGCACGACTTGCGGTGCTTCATTGAAGACCTGTCGGCCAGCGCCGACTTGCCGGTCGAGGAGGTGGGTGAGCCGGTGCTGACCGTTCAGGACGTCAGTCGTCTGTACAACGTGTCGATCAAGACCGTTGACCGGTGGCGGGACCGCGGACTGGCCAGTCGCTGGTTCCGCTGGGGAACCCGCAAGCGGCTGGGGTTCCTCAAATCGACGGTCGACCGGTTTGTGCGGCGACATGCGGCTGAGGTGGAGCGGAGCTCACGCTTCAGCCAACTGACCGATGAGGAGCGACGGGAAATCATTCGGAGGGCTCGGAAAATGGCACGGTACGGAGCATGCCCGACGGAAATCAGCCGGCGGATTGCCAAGAAGCTGGGACGGTCTCCGGAGACCGTGCGCTACACGTTGCGCGCGTACGACCGGGAGCATCCCGAGTCGGCGGTGTTCCCGAATGCGCAGAGTACGTTGACCGAGGAGCAGAAGCAGGAGATTTTCCAGGCGTACAAGCGCGGAGTCTCTGTGGCCGACTTGGCGAAAAAGTACGGACGGACTCGGTCCAGCATCTACCGAATCATTTCGGAGGTCCGAGCCAAGCGGGTGCTGGAGACGCCGATCGAGTACATCTACAGCCCGGAGTTTGATCAACCGGACGCGGAGAAAGTCATCCTGGGTCCGCCTCCGCAGGTTGAGAAAAAGCAAAGTACGGTCAAGCCTCCGCCCGGGCTGCCTCCGTACTTGGCCAGCCTGTACTCGATCCCGCTGCTGACGCGGGAGGAAGAGGTGTACTACTTCCGGAAGATGAATTACCTGAAGTACAAGGCGGCCAAGCTGCGCGAGCGGATCGACCCGACTCGGCCGAAGGCTTCGGAGTTGGCCGAGCTGGAGAAGCTGCTGGACGAGGCCACCGAGATCAAGAACTTCCTGATCCGCAGCAACCTGCGGCTGGTGGTCTCGATCGCCAAGCGGCACATCCGTGCCAACACGAACTTCTTCGAAATGGTCAGTGACGGAAACATGTCGCTGATCCGCGCCATCGAGAAGTTCGACTACACCAAGGGCAACAAGTTCTCGACTTACGCCAGCTGGGCGATCATGAAGAACTACGCTCGGTCGATCCCGGCCGAGCACACGCGGCTGGACCGGTTCCGGACCGGCCACGACGAGATCTTCCAGAACTCGTCGGACGATCGCACCAGCCAGTACGAAGAGGAGCTGATCAACCAGCAACAGCGCCAGCTGATCGAGGAGATCTTGGGGCAGCTGGATCCGCGGGAGCGGGACATTATTACGTACCGCTTCGGGTTGGATTACGGTGAGCCCCAGACGCTGGAGCAGGTCGGTCGGCGGTTCGGCGTCACGAAGGAGCGGATTCGGCAAATCGAGGCCCGGGCGCTCCGGAAGCTCCGAAAAATCGCTCAGGAGGAAAAGCTGGACGTCCCGGGCGTGTGAGACTAGGCGTGTCGGAGGAACGCCGAACCGCGTGCCTCTGGTGGCGGGAGCTTACCGAGTTCAGCCGCCGTCGAGTTGTTCGGAACCAGCGCGGTTGCGGGACGTTAGCAGTGAACTCTGTGTGCCGGCGCCGCCTTGCTGTTTGCGGCGCCGGTTTCTTGTAGCCGCTCGGTTTCTCGGTAGCTGGTGGTCGACTCCACATGCCGACCGCTGGCCCACGTCGGGACGCCCGCGTCCGTCCCCGAGTGGCGTCGCAGCTCACGGTTCGGCGTCGGGAGAGGCCGTCTGTACACCCGAAAGACTGCGGGCGACAGGCATTCCAGACTTGCATCTCGCAACGACGTTGCTATATTTTTCGGCCACTTTTCGCCGAGGTGGCTCTGCGCTAGCGTAGCTCAATTGGCAGAGCACCGGTTTTGTAAACCGGTGGTTGTGGGTTCGAGTCCCACCGCTAGCTCCCAGCGGCCGAGCGAGGCGGGTTGTCCGAGCAAGCGGTCGACGGCTCCGGCTTGCAACAGCGAAATTTTCACGAGCTG
>CAYSAG010000213.1:0-8784 GCA_964428935.1 uncultured Planctomycetaceae bacterium
CATCGAGAAGATGTCCACGTTTTGAGCGTCCCGCAGTTCGACCATGGCTTCGCAGCGAGCGTGTTGTGGCTGCAAGTGATAGAAACGCAGCGGCTCACGCGTACCCTCGACCAACAAATGACGATAGCCCGGTCCTTGCGACCACCACCCCAGCAACGTCTGCGTGTACCAACGGCCGCCGCCGGATCCTTCGATCCGAATCATCGGGATGTCGTATGAGGTGGCATGCGGATGCCAGAACGTGCGAATCGGGTAGATGTTCCGCACGACGGAGCGACGTCCGGCTCGCCACCGCAAGGCATACACGCACGGATTCCTCACCGGCAGCTCCAGCTTCAACATGGCCAGCATCGTCTCGGCGTCCGCATCGTCGACCGTCTCGATGAGCGGTTGCGGGTGGTGTGGGTCGCTGAACGCCGCCGCGCCTTCGAGCGGCGCCAACACGGAAAGCAGGTTCGTCACGCCGAACAACTTCGTACTGGCACGCAAGCGAAGCGGCTTGGACAAAAGATACTTGCCCTTCGGTAGAAAGATCGCATCGTGTTCATCGATGGCCGCCTGAAGCGCGGCCGTGTCGTCCGTCTTTCCGTCACCCTTTGCGTTGTAGGGCGGTTCACGCACGTTGATGGTCGTCTTGGCGTTCCAGCAAGGCATCGGCGGCAGCTGGTGCCGACGCGTGACGTCTGGCGACGGGCCTCGGTCCGTCTCGATTTCGCACAAGACGGGCTCGTCCAGTTGTTTTCCGTCAAGCCAAAGGCCGTCGCGCCGCTGGCCCACGCCGAACTTGGCCGGGTACCTGACCAGGCCGCCAACGGCGACCAGTCGAGCATGAACCCAGCCATGGGCGTTTCCAGGGATGGTTTGCGAATCGCCGACCTGGACGAGGACCGCCGCGTTTCGCACCCAAACGTTGTCCAGCACGACCGACCGCCCGCTTCGGACCGCCGGCTCTCCGTTACGAATGCGCAAGACGCTGTCCACAAGGCTGAGGGCGCCGTCCCACGGCGCCGGTGGGCAGTCGACTCGGATACCCGCCCCATCGATCTGGGCCCCCACGACTGTGAGTGGTCCGCGCGACCGGAAGTAGATCGACGCCTCGGTTTGCCCTCGCAGCCGCAGGTCGCTGACCAGCGGCGACGGCTGCGAGCCCGGAAGGTAGAGGCCGTAGCGGCCCCCAACGACGGTGATGCCGTGCATGGCCCCGCCGGAACCGGGTGCGTGCCGGATTCCCGCAAAGGCGCCCGTGGCGTCAATGCGCACGTCTTCGATGGTGGCCCCCTCGGCCCCACGGTGATCGATCCCAATGGCCCCCGAATTGCCGCGCCCGAGTTCGATGTCCACGTGGAGGATTTTCTGGTTGAAATTGATATTCGGTTGCGGCTGGTTCGGGTCGCGCGGGCCGAACGACTGCATCGACCGGGCCCAGAAGTACAAGACGGGTTTGGGGTGGTCCGGGTCGTCGAAACCGGGAGCGTGGTCCTTCAAGACGATGGTGGCGCGGCCGTTGCCCGTCGAGCCCATGAGGACGCAGGGGTAGTTGAAAGAGGCTTCGGCCACCCACGGGTCGGCGGGACCGTCGTAGGGCCATTCGTCCCAATTCACCACGCCGATGACGCCCTGAATCGTGTCCGAAACCAGGTAACGGCCGGGAGGCAGGAAGCAGACCAGTCGAGCGTCTCGCGCGTCGTTAATCGCCCGCTGAATTGCAGCCGTGGAGTCGGTGCGGCCGGTGGGATCGGCACGGTAGGGCGCCTGGGTCACGTCCAGGAACCCCAGCGAAGCCAGTCGAGGGTCGGCGTACCGGCGAACCGCCTCACGGCCCGCGGCCACGACCTCCGATTCTGTCCGAATTGCTTCGCGCTGCTCGGCGGCTGCTGTCCACGACGACGTCACCAGCAGAGCAGCGTACAACACACAGCTTCCCACCTGCCCCAACACGTTCGTTCTCCTTGTAGTCATTGCGTCAAAGACGTTCGGCTTGTGGGCGGACGCGCCGGCCGGTTGGTCCGCGCGGTCCGGCGGGCCTCTGCGGAAGGGCCTTCGCCGGACAGCAGGCCGTGCGTGTGGCAGAGACGGCGACCGTGCACGGCGGACCCGGCGAGCCACGGTCAGCCCGCGGAGAGCCAGCCGCGCACACGGCGAGCGTACCCAAACCGTCCAGGCCGTGAAAGCTTCCCGCTGGAGCGGCGACACGCCTCGGCGAGCTCTCTGCCTTTGCCCCTGCCCTGGCCCGCGTGTCCGCGGCGCGGTCAAGCCCGTCTCGCGGGCGTCGGTGCCTCGTTCAGCCGTACGCGCCTGACAACGGGCTGTCTCGTGGCGCCGAGCACCAGTCCGACCGAACCTACCTTCTCGGACGACGCTCACCACACCGCGCTGTCCCTGCGACCGCTCATTGCCCCTTTGGGCTCGGCGAGCCGTACCTCCGCGGCACCCACAAAGCACCACCGTCCGGAGTGTCTCCGGGCCGTGGGCGGTAAACAGTTGCTGGGTGTGGTAAGCTAATTCACGGTACTGCGGAGGGACGGCGAGGGGGAGGACTGACTGTTGTCGAAGGGACCAAACAATGCTGAGGGAAGACGCAGTCGCAATTTGGAAGGCGGGGGTGGCGGCCGTCGATTCCGAAACGCTGGTTCGCAAGGCCGTTCGGCGGCACGGGCAGACGCTCCGGCTGGTGGAGGAGCGAATCGACCTGTCGAGCGTCCGGCGAATTGTGGTCGTTGGAGCGGGCAAGGCGGGGGCGGGCATGGCCGCGGGGCTGGAAGAAGCCCTGGGGCCGGACGTGGTCGACCAGAAGGTCACCGGCTGGGTGAACGTGCCCGCTGACTGCGTGCGGACGCTGCGTCGTGTGCACTTGCACGCGGCTCGGCCGGCGGGCTGCAACGAGCCGTGTCCGGAGGGCGTCGAGGGGGCGAAGCGAATTTTGGAGCTGGTCTCGTCGTGCGGGCCGGAAGACATTTGCGTGGTGTTGCTGTCGGGAG
The DNA here is from genome assembly GCA_964428935.1 of uncultured Planctomycetaceae bacterium. Lineage (GTDB taxonomy): Bacteria > Planctomycetota > Planctomycetia > Planctomycetales > Planctomycetaceae > JAADHY01. The sequence goes on from CAYSAG010000213.1 coordinate 2,979, forward strand.
GTGGTAGCGCGCTGCTGCCCGCTCCGGCCCCGGGCATTTCGCTTGAAGACAAGCTGCGTGTGACCCGGCTGCTCATGTCCTCGGGAGCGAGCATCGACGAGCTGAACGTCGTTCGGAAGCAGCTTTCTAGCATCAAAGGCGGCAAGTTAGCTCGAGCCAGCCGAGCGGGCCTGACCGTTTCGTTGGTCATTTCGGACGTGGTCGGCGACCGGTTGGACGTCATTGCTTCCGGACCGACTTTCCCGGACCGCTCCACGCCTCGGCAAGCCCTCGACGTCCTTCGCCGTTACGCTCGTCAGCCCGACGACGTACCGGCGTCGGTGTGGGCGTACTTGGAACGGGCGGCTGAGCGTCAAGAGGAGCAGACACCGCACTTCCCGCAGAACGTGCGAAACTTCATCATTGGCAGCAATCGGACGGCCTTGGAAGCGTGCCGCCGCGAGGCCGAGCGACGCGGCTACTTTGTCTTGGACCTGGGCAGTGACCAGCAAGGAGTGGCTCAGGACGTCGGGCGTGAGCTGGCACGGCTGGCGGTCCAGGTGCGGGAGCAAGGTCGGCCCGTGCGCCCGCCGGCTTGCCTGCTCAGCGGCGGGGAACCGGTGGTGCGTCTGGCTCGCACCGACCGCCCGCGCAAAGGCGGACGGAACCAAGAGCTGGTGCTGGCGGCCGTCGACGAGCTTTGGGACGACGGAATGGACCAGGTGGTCGTCTTGTCGGGAGGAACGGACGGCGAGGACGGTCCGACCGACGCCGCCGGAGCCGTGGCCGACCAGCGGCTGATTCAAGCAGCGAAGCAACGCGGCTTGACTCCGAAGCCGTTTCTGGAAATCAACAACTCGTACCCCTTCTTCGCTCAGCTGGGCGGACTGTTGAAGACCGGGCCGACGCACACGAATGTCATGGACGTGCGAGTGGCCCTGGTGGCTCCGGGTGCGTGAGCCGTTGCGTGTCCGAACGTCGAGAAAGAGTTTTCAAGTGCCAAAGGGAGAACTGTTCGTTGCCACAGTCGGGTGAGCGCTGGGACGACACGGGCAGAGACGAGCGGTCGGAGGCGGCCGGCCAGACCGACGCGGCAGGCCGTCAGCCGGCCGCTTCCGACCCAACGGCTTCGGCCGGACACCGCGCAGCGACCGACGGGCGGCTCGCAAGCACCGAGCCAGTCGACCAGACGGCCCTGCTCGAAGCGGCCGCTGAGCTGGAGCGAGCGGTGCGTCAGGCGGTCATTGACCCGCACCTGTCGGCGGTCGAGTCGGCCGAACGGTTGAGCCGGCTGGAAGCTCAAGCGTCGCAGTTGTTGCTGGCCGCGGCCCACGTGGAAGACAAGGCCGACCAAGTCCCCACGCGCCGAGCCGTCTTGTTGGAGCTGCTGAGCTGGGCGCAGTTGGGCGAACGGTTGGGAATGACCGAGGCCGCTCGCGCCGCCCGCGCCGCCGCTCGCCGGCTCATGCACCAAGAAGTGTCGGACTGGTGCCGGTCGACTCGGAACGCTCTGGCCGACTGCAACGCGGACGAAACCTTCCGCCTGCTCCTGGACACGCTGGTCCTCCACCTGGACGTGCTCCACACCTTCCCGGACGACCAGCCAGACCTGGCCGAGCTGGTGGAGCTGACCGAGCGGTTGCGGCAGCATTTGGAGCGGTTAGTTCAGGGTGAGGAGCCTGGGGCGGCCGTCCGCGCCGGGTGGGTCGAGGCTTTGACGGACCGCGCTGACGTGGTGCTGCGAGCCATTGACCGACAACCACCGGACGCCGCGGGCCGTCAACTGGAAGTTCTGGCGGCGCACCTGAAGTGGCACTTGCGGCACGTGGAGCGCCGACGGAGTCCGGAACGGTCAAAGCTGCGACGCAAGTGGGCACGTGTAGAAGCGGAGTTCGAGGAGCGAACGCTGCAGGCTCGCATGGAAGCCCGTTTCGGCACACGGGCCACCGCGTGGATCGAACGGCTGGTGCTGGCGCTCATTCTGCTCGTCCTGGTGCTGCTGGGCATTGAGTTTTCCACCGAGTTGACGCCGCAGCAGTTGCTTTGGCTTCACCAAGCCGACGCGGTCATTTGTGCCGTTTTCTTGTGGGAGTTCTTCGTCAAATTGTGGCTGGTGCCGCACCGGTGGCGTTGGTTCTGGCGGCACTTCGCCGTCGATTTCGTGCCGTCGATTCCGTTCGGGTTGTTGCTGGGGGCTTACGGAGCGGACACGGTGCGAGCGGCACGGGCCGGCCGGCTGTTACGCCTGCCGCGACTGGCTCGTTACGTCCGCGCCCTCCGTCCGGCCGTTCAGCTTTTGCGAGCCATTGGCTTCCTGCTGCGCGGCGTGGACCGGCTGGTGCGTCTTTACGGCAGCTTCCTGAACTGGGACATTCTGCTCTACCCGACACGGGACGAGCGGCGGAGCCGCGTTGACCGACGAGCTGGACCGCTGGAAAAGTTGCAAGCGGTGTTGGCCCGGCTGGAGGAGCTGTGGAGGACGCTGGTGCTGAATGCGGCGCCGGAGGAGCGTCAACAGGTGCTGTTGAAACGGGTCGAGCTGCTCGTGTCGTTGCCGGCGGCCTTCTGCGCGCTGGGCCGTTCGACGACCGCGGTCCAGCCGGCTTTGACGTCAACCGGCGACCGACAAGTGCTTTTCGAGGACTTCTGGGCGACGCTGAGCGGCCTGACCGCTCAACGCGTCAAGTCGCTCTTGCCCGCCGACCTGGTCGCTCGCCTGGACCGGCTCATTCGTTTGTTCTCGCACCCGCCGGTCTGTTGGCTGCCGGTCATTCGACGCTACGTTCCTCGCCTGGGTCCAGGCATGGCGCCGGCCGAGGTCATTGCAGCGGCTGGAAGAAAGCTAGCCGTGCTGCTGCGGCGTTACCACGAGCGGGCCTACTTCTTGGCGGACCTTTACGGAGTCATTACGCCTCCGCAGTTCGTCGACCGAGTCGGTTCATTCCTGGTTCGCAGCACCATTCGGCCAGCGTCTCGGCTGGCCATTTTCGGCGGTGTTTTCCTGCTGACCGAGCTGCTGCTGCGGCTGTTGCAGTGGCGGGCGTTGACGGTGGTGCGCGAGTTTCTGAACCGCTACATCGGACCGACGCTGCTTGTCTTGGGCAGCCTGTGTTTGGTGGTCATGTTGCTGGGCTGGTGGTTGCAGCAGCTGGCGCGCGAGGCAACGGACTACCTGGAAAAAGCGGCCGAGGCTCAGTTTCTAGCTTTGACGGAGCTGATTCGAGCCGAGCGGCTGAAGCGGGACGCGCTGGCCTTGTTTCACCGGGTGCTGCGAGCGGAGGAGCAGGTGGAGCCGGCCGAGGAGGAAATGCCGGAGCCGGAAGAGTTCGTCCGGCAGGTGTCGGACGTGCTGGCCGGAGTCTACCGCAGCCGGGGCACTCGTCGAGCGTTCGACCCGGTCGAGTGCGTCCTGCTCTTGCACCGCGACTCGCTGGACGGAGCCTTACTCTGGCTGTCGGACAACCGAACGACCATGCAACTGTTGGGCAACCCAGCCGTCCGTCAGTTCTTGAAGGAGTCGTGGCGGGCCGACCGGCGTGAGCTGGCTCGGCTGAAAAAGCTCGACCTGCAGAAGCAACAAACCCTCTTGGGCGGCCCCTACTTGTGGTTCAGTCTGATTTCGCGAGCCATTGCTCAAGGGACGGCCAAGTTGGCACTCGAGTACAACCGGTTTGCCATTCCGCTGGCCGAACTGCGGCTGGCTTCGGAAGAGGAACGGCAGCGTTACGAGCGGTGGTTGCGGTCGGACAAGGTGACAGACGAGACGGTGGCCGAGGCCGTCCGGCGGGAAGAGTTCTCGACGAACGCCTTCACCGCCCTGCACTTCTTGGACTGTCAGCCCGACCGGGACCGCGACGTGGCTCGGCGCTTCGGCCCCGAAGTGCTGCAGAAGTTGCGGCGGGACCGAGCGTTGCTGTTTCGCCGGGTTTTCGGCACCTACCCGTTTCACCGCTGGCCTCGTGAGAAGCGACGGCTGAACTTCTACCTTTTCTACCAGCGGTGGTTTGCGGGCGGTCGCGCGTTGTTGATTCCGTTGCGGTTGGTGGCGGCTTTGGCTCGACGTGTGGTCCGGCTACTGGCGTGGTTGGTCGAGGCGGTCGACCAGATTCGCCACCCGGAGCGTCGAACGGACGCGGCCGACGCAGCGGAAGCCGACTTTTTCAGCGCGGTTCGAAAAATCGACCGCATGCGCCGGCCGGCGGTGGAAGAGTCGCTCCGGTTGCGGTCTTGGTTGGACCCGGAGTACCTCGGCGTCCTGTTGCCTCACCAAGAGCACCTCACTTTGGACGGACACGACTTGGAGGCCGACCTGCAGTTCATTTCCGCCGGCCCCGACCTGCTGGACGATTTGGAACAGCAACGGCGACGCGCCGAAGCCGACATGCGCCGGCTCCGCCGGCTGCTCGACCAGGGGCTGCTCGAGCGGGTCGCGGAGCGGCTGCAAACGTCGGTGCAGTCGCTTTCGACTCGCGAGCACATGCGGGCCGCCGCGGTGGCCTACACGGCCGACCTGCGCGGCGTCCGCTCGCACCTGTCCGCCGCCGAAGTCTTGCAGGAGGTCTTTTCGGCCGCTCCCCTACAGCCGCTTTTCCCACCCCGACCCTGGCCTCAGTGGCGACTGCGGCGGCTGTTTGGCAAAGCGTGGAAGCGGTTCGGTCGCGGAGACCGGGCAGCCCGTTTGGCCGCGTGGCGAGCCGTCGCACACAACCACTGGGGAGCGGCGGACGCACTGCGCGTGTGGGCTGAACGGGGCGAGGCGTGCCGGGAGGAAGGCGAGCGAATTCTGGCCGAAATTCTGCGACACCCGGCCCGCGTCTCCGAGCAGCTCGTCACCGTCCGAACCATTCAAACCCTGGCCGTGCTGGACGTGTTGAACTACCGCGAGCACGTCTTCCGAATGGGCAACTACGCGGCCGACGGGCTGGGGGAAGAACTGTTGAAGTGGACCTCGGTGGAAGACTCGGGGGTTCGGACGAGCGACGCGCAACAAGTCGCGTGAAGACGGTGGCCGGTCAGCGAGCTCCCCTGTCGGCGAGAGAAACGCGGCAAACTTCGACGCAGTTCGCCAACCTCACGCTGGGACCGCTCGCGGACGCACTCACGCACGGGCCGCTGGCTCTGAACCTTGCTTGACCGCCCGCGGCCGAACCAGCCAGAATCGGAGCGGGCAGTCGAGAAGTCGGCTGGCAAAACAAGTCGGCTAGCAAGACGCAAGCAACGGTTTTCACGCGGGAGCCGCGCTGAACGTGGCTTCGCGGAAAAGCAAGGGCACTCGGGGAAAGGGAACAACGCATGAGTTGGCAACGGCTACGACTTGCCGCACTGACGCTGGCGGCCGCTGGCTGTGTCGCCGTCCTTTCGGCAAGAGCGGCGGAGGAAGCGAAAGCGGCGGAGCACGCGAGAGCGTCTCGTCACGTCAACTTCGTCTTCTTCCTGGTGGACGACCTCGGCTGGGCCGACTTGGGCTGCTACGGCAGCACCTTCTACGAAACACCCAACATTGACGCCTTGGCCAAGTCGGGCATGCGTTTCACTAACGCGTACGCGGCCGCTTCCGTCTGCTCGCCCACGCGGGCCAGCATCATGACCGGCCGGCACCCGGTTCGGGTGGACATTACCGACTGGATTCCCGGCCGGCGGGTTCGCAACGCCAAGTTCCTTCACGTGGAAGACCGCGACAACTTGGCGCTGGAAGAAACGACCATTGCCGAGGCCTTGAAAGCGCACGGCTACCAAACGTTCTTTGCCGGCAAGTGGCACTTGGGCGGCAAGGGCTTCCTGCCGACGGACCAAGGGTTCGACATTAACATTGGAGGCTTCAGCGCCG
>CAYSAG010000214.1:0-8760 GCA_964428935.1 uncultured Planctomycetaceae bacterium
CGTCGTGTACTCATCCAGCGGCACGCGGTGCTCCACCTTCTGCCCGTCGGCACTTTGGACGACGATGACCTTTTCGTTCTGGCTTTCGTCGCGGATTTCGACGACCTGGCCGTCGATTTGAGAGGCGACCGGCGGCTGGACGGTGGTTCCTTCGGGAATGATCCAGATGATTGCGGCCGTGCCCTCGACGCGCGACTTCAGCGTGACGTTATTGAGGCTGGCCACCTGGCCCCGCTCGGTCAGACTGATCCGCATGGGGCCGCGTCGGACCACCTCCGTCACGAACTCGCTCTCGTCCGCCCCGCTCTGGCCCGTCAGCTTGTCTTTGAGTACGGGCAGCGCGGCTAGGATGCCAACCGCCAGCAGTGCCGCCGTCCCCCAGAACAGCCAGCGATTTCTGCGCACTGGTTTGGGGCCGGGCATGGTCCGCACGAGCTCCTCCGGCAGCTCGCCCGGGCTGTCGGTCGTCGTCGGAGTTTTTCGCGTCGTCTTCTCTTGTACGCGACTCATGGCCGTAAGCTTGCCTCTGATAGTAGTCGTCCTCCCAGATGCCGTTGGCATCGATTTGCATGAGCCCCATGTCGCGGTAGATCTGAATGCGGTTCCGCTCGTAGTTGATCCAGTCGGCGATCAAGTTGTTTTGAGCGGCCAAGACCGCATCGAGGGCTTGCAACAGGTTCAGGGCTCCGCTACGGCCTCCTTGCTGAATCGGAGCGGTCGCTTCCTCGACCGCACTGTCGTATTGCAAAGCAGCAATTCGGACTCGCTGGCGACTCAACTCGAAGTTGTGGCGGCTGACCTGAAGCTGGCGCCACCGCTGGCGAATGGCCAGCTTCACGGAGTCTTCGAACTGGATGTAGTCCCTGCGGGCTTTCTGGTAGGCGATCAGAGCGGAACGGTAATCGTTCCGTTCGGCGATCAAGTCCAGGGGGGCGTCCAGCGAGACTCCGGCTCGGAAGCTACTGGTGCTGCCACGAAAATCAAATGGCTTGTTGCGGCCTGCGGGCGTCCGAACGTCTCCTTCGGCTCGCAAATCCAGCACATCTTCCAGCGCGTCGGCCGCAACTTCAACCCGACGCCGAGCGTCCATGACCCGAGCGCGGGCGTTCATGAGGTCGAGGCGGTTCTCCAACCCCAGCCGCACCGCCTCCTCCTCTGCCAATGAAAACGGCTCCAGAGTGATTAATTCTACTCGAAGCCCAATCTGAATGACCTGCAAACTTTGGGAAATTTTCAAAAGATCCTCGCGCAAGTCCGCCAGTTGCGATGCCGCCTCCCGCCGCACCTCGGCCGGCAAGTTCGGGTTGGCCAGCTGCTGCCGCAGATTCTCCAGTGCCGAACTGACCTCCTCGAAGTCCGACCGCAAGTTCTGGTACAACCGCCGGTCCCCCTGTACATCCTTTTCGACCCGCCGCCGCTCCTCTTCCGATTCGAACCGACGTCGCCGCTGTCCCCGCTCGTCAATCTCCGGAAGCCCCTCCTGAAACAGCTCCTCCACCCGCTCGAAATCCTTCTCAATCAGCTTCATGCCCCGGTCGTGCGTCAAATCTCGAAGCTCACACAGCCGGTCGGTCAACCGGCGCAACTGCTGCTGGTCGGGGTTCTGTTCGTCGAGTTGGGCCCAGTCGTGCACGTAATCCTTGATTTGCTGCTCCAGCTCCGGCAAGGCGGGGTCGATCAGCTCGAACGGCTTCAGCATGGACAGGTCGATCGTCACGGGCATGTCGGTGGGCAAGCCGAGCTGCAGTTTGAACTGGTCCAGCGCGTCCTGAAATTGCCGCTGCACTGTGCGCAGACGGCTGCGTGCCGCCGCCAGCTCCGTCTCCAGCTGAGCGACCGTTAGCGTGATTGTTTCGGTCCGCAGTCGCTGCACCAACTCCTTCGCAGCTTTCTGAAAAGCGGGATCGTCGCTCAATTGCAGCAGACGGCGCTCCTGCTCGGCCGTCATGTCACCGCGCCAGAACAGTTGGTGCATTTGGGCGTCGTAGCGCAGCTTGTTCGACAGCTCCGGTGGGATTCGAAAACCGGGCGGCAAAGCGTCCAACTGCTCCGAGATTTCCTCCGGCCTCTGCGACGCCAGCACCTTCTGAATTTCCGTCTGTTCGATCAGCCGCTTGATGTTTCCTTCTTGGTTGATGATGTTCTGCCGTTGCAGCAGCAGTCCCAGAAACCCACCGCTGGGGCCGCCCGCCACGATGTCGGCGAACAGCTCTTTGCGAAACCGGGCCAGTGAGCGAGTTTCGTACAGCACGTCCCGCTCGGCCTGGGTCAGGTTTTCCATGACGATTTTCCGCCCGGCGCTTCGCAACAGCGGTTGGACCAGCGAGAAGGAAAGCGTGGTCGCGGTGGCCGGCGAGTTTCCGCCCGAAAACATCCAAATGGTGGTGTTCGCCAGCTCAGCCGCCAACTGAGCTCCCGTCGGCAGCAGCTGACGCACGCCAAAGCCGCCGCGCAGGGTCGCCGAGTCTTCCACGCCAGGAATCGACTGGAAGGTCCAGTCCAGGTTGGGGTCCCCGAGGTAGCGCAGGTTGAACCGGAACCGCTCGAACGTCAGGTCGAGTGCCGCCAGGTAGAGCCGCTCGATTCGGTCCTGGTACTCGCGGTTGTGAATGGCGGCCAGTTGGAGAGCTTGGACCAACGTCAGGTTCTCAATGGTCGGCAATTGAACGCCGGAGTTGGGGTCGTACTTGACGGTCATTTCGGGCGTCAGCCCGAGCGATTCCAGCCAGTGTGGGTTCTCCACGCTGAAAGCGGTGCCCAGTTTGTGCCAGCTCTTGTAGCCCCGCTTGCCCGCGGCCCAGTGCATGTACTGGTGAGCGGCTGGGTCGTCCGGAGGCAGCGGTTCCTTGTCCGGGTCGTACGGGTCGTAGAAGCGGCTTCGGGGGTCCGGCGTGACGTCGATTCGCGGCAAGCTCCAGCGAGCGTCGTTCAGTTTCTCCGACAGCACGGCGTACGTGTCTTGGTCAGCCTGCTTTCGCCAGAAGGCGCGGGAGCACCCGACAGAGACCAGGCAGGCGACCAACAGCGCAACCCACGCCGCTGGTCCGGTGAGCGAGTCGGCCGCTCGAAGAGCGGAGCCGCCGTTCGGTCTGGCGAAATGCTGCGTCATGGGGGTCACTTCACGCTGGAACCTTGAGGCTGGAACCACGGAAACCGTCTGTTGCCACGGCGAGCGTCGCCTGGGTTTTCGTCGGCGATTACAGACCACGCTCAACCTGATGGCTCAGCGTCCACCGACGCCGGACCTCCGGACTGCGGCGACCCGCGGCCGCCGCGGCCTTCTGTACACGCGTCCTGAAACGAGCCGCTCGGCAGACCGTCGACACGCTCTTCGTGCGGACGGTGAATGATGAGTTTTCGTCCGAGGCCGTCGCCCGGCAGTGTCTCCGGCGTGGACGGCTGGGCGGGCGCGGGAGGACCGGCGCTGACGGACGACACCTGCCCCGGTCGGCCCGTTGTCGGCGGCCGCTGGCTCACCAACTGAGGTCGGCCGCGTCGGTCGGCCTCCACGGAACCGGTCAACAGTTGCAGCAGTCCGGCCGTCTGACGCAGCTCGTCCTCCGACAGAGCGCCGAAGACTCGGCGGAGCCGCCACTCCTGCTCGGCCTGCACCAAGCCGAGGGTTTGGCGAGCTTTCTCGGTGGGTAACAGCAGCCGCTTGCGTCGGTCGTGCTTGTCGCGGTGACGGTAGAGCCACCCGTCCTGCCGCATTCGCTCGACTAGTGTACAAATGTTCGACTCTGAAAGTCGCAGCCGCTCGGCCAACTCCGTCTGCGTGCACCCGTTCGGCCAGCACGTCTCCAGCTCGCTAATGACCAGAAAACGCACATCGTTCAGACCGAACTCGCTCAAGTGCTCGTTCATGGCCGACCGGACGACCTGCGCCGCTCGTAGCAGCGACACGGCCAGCTCCGTCGCCGACGCTCGACCGCTGCCGCCGCCGACGCCGCCTTCCCCTTCGTTGCGAAAGTTCCTCTCACGCATGGAACCTGGCCTCGTTCTTCTGACACGTTCTTCTCGAGCCGCAAGCACTGCGGCGGACCGCTGGACACAACCACTTCATTCCTTCGGCAGCGAACAGTTGCGAACTGAAGGAAAAACCGGCAAACTCGACCGGACCGAACCGCGCCGCCAACGACACCCACGCCTTCGGCGCGGTCCGGCCCAGACCGGCCGTTCTGATCGGAGGCTGCTCGGCGGCCGGCCGGTGCGGAGCTCGAAGCTTCACGAGTCCACGAACGAGGCGAGTCCACGAACGAGGAATGGGAACGAGGAGAAGCGGGAATGACGAATCTGCGCAGAGTGCAACGGTCAGGAAAGGGACGTTGGTGCTGGACCGCGACGGTGGTGGTCCTTCTTCTGTTTTCTCGGGTGGACTGGCGAGTCGAAGCAGCCGAGCAACGCCCGCCCAACGTGGTGGTCATTTTCGCGGACGATTTGGGCTGGGGCGACTTGAGCTGTTACGGCCACCCGACCATTCGCACCCCGAACCTGGACCGAATGGCCGCCGAAGGCATGCGGTTCACGCAGTTCTACTCCGCCGCTTGCGTTTGCACGCCCAGCCGTGCCGCGCTGCTCACCGGTCGACTGCCGATCCGTTCGGGCATGTGCAGCGACCGACACCGCGTGCTGTTTCCCGACTCCGGCGGAGGCATTCCGCAGCAAGAGATTACTCTGGCCGAAGCTCTCAAGGCCTGCGGGTACAAGACAGCCTGCATTGGCAAATGGCACCTGGGACACTTGCCGCAGTTTCTGCCGACCAACAACGGGTTCGACTACTACTTCGGCATCCCGTACTCGAACGACATGGACCGCGTCGCGGACGCGCCGAAGGGCCGAAAAGCGTTCCTCGACCCGAAAATCGAGTACTTCAACGTGCCGCTCATGCGAAACGAGCAAATCATTGAACGTCCGGCCGACCAAACCACGATCACTCGCCGCTACACCGAAGAGGCCATTCGGTTCATGCGGCAGCACCGCGACGAGCCGTTCTTCGTCTACCTGGCTCACAACATGCCCCACGTGCCGTTGTTCCGGTCGCCGGCGTTCGTCAACCACAGTCTGCGCGGCCTGTACGGAGACGTGGTCGAGGAAGTGGACTGGAGCGTCGGGCAGGTGCTGAACGCGGTCCGGGAGCTGGGGCTGGAAAAGAACACCATTGTCTGGTTCACCAGCGACAACGGTCCGTGGCTCATTCAGCTCGAACAGGGCGGTTCCGCCGGCCTGCTCCGCGGCGGAAAAGGCAGCACGTGGGAAGGCGGAATGCGCGAGCCGGGCATTGTGTGGTGGCCCGGTCGCATTCCGGCAGGAGTGGTCACGGCCGAGCTGGGCTCGACCATGGACATCTTCGTCACGTCGATCCTGCTGGCTGGCGGGAAAGTACCAGACGACCGTCCCATCGACGGCGTCGACCTGCGGCCGGTCCTGTTCGGACAGGGACCGAGTCCGCGCAAGACGTTCTTCTACTACCGTGGCACGCGGCTGTTCGCCGTGCGACAAGGACCGTGGAAGGCACACTTCTTGACTCAGGCCGGCTACGGCCAACGCAAGCCCGTCGTGCACGACCCGCCGTTGCTGTTCCACTTGGAGCACGACCCGTCGGAGAAGTACAACGTAGCGGCCCAGCACCCGGACGTGGTCGAGCGGCTGAAACGGGTGGCCGAGCAACACAAGGCGGGCGTTCACGCTCCGCCTTCGCAGCTCGACATCCGGCTCTCGCCCACAAAGTGAGCGGCTGCGTGCCGAGGAGCGCACCGCACGAGGCCGTGCCGCTCAGCACGCACCGTGGCCGCGGACGGTGCTCCTGCTACGCCTCCGGCCACGGCCGACGCACGGCGTGCGCGGTGGCCGGGGCGCGGAAAGACCAGAAGCCGTCACACTTTCGGCTCCCACCCCGGTTCGTACTGGCGGGTCCACAGCTTCATGGCCTCGTCGTCGTTCAGAATGTGGCCGCTGGTGGGGTCGCAGTTGAGCGTCCTTCCGGTGCGGTGAGCAATGTTGCCCAAGTGGCAGAGCAACGTGCTCTTGTGTCCCTCTTCGATTTCCTGGTTGAGCGGCGTTCCTTCGCGAATGGCGTCGAGCAGGTTTCGGACGTGCGCCATTTCGCCGACGTCCGAACACTTCTTCTGCTCGACTAGCTTGTCTTTTGCGTCGTAGATGCGGTACGTGCCGTTGCCGTCCAGCTCCAGGGCTCCCTTTTCACCGTAGAACGCGACGAACTTCGCGCCGCCGGAGTGCTTGTTGCAGCTGAGGCCTTGCCAGGTCAGAGCCCGTTCTCCGGGGAACTCGAAGGCCACCGTGTGCGTGTCGGGCGTTTCTTGGTCGTCGTCGTAGCGGTAGCGGCCACCGCTGGACGTCACGCGGACCGGGTAGTCGACCCCCAGTCCCCAGCGGCACAAGTCAATGGTGTGGACGCCGTTGTTGCCCAGCTCGCCCGTTCCCCAATGCCAGAACCAATGCCAGTTGTAGTGAATGCGGTTGTCGTAGTAGGGCACTCGAGGGGCAGGCCCCTGCCACAGGTCGTAGTCGAGGTTGGTGGGCACGGGAGCGGGCTTGCCGCGACCAATCGACGGCCGGAGGTTGTGGTACCAGCAGCGAGCGAAGTAGACGCGGCCAATCACTCCCTCGCGGAGCCGCTGAATGGCCTCTTGCGTTCCCGAGCTGCTTCGCCTTTGCGTGCCCATTTGGACGCGCCGGTCGTACTTGCGAGCGGCCTGAACCATGAGCTCGCCCTCGCGCGGGTTGTGACTGCACGGCTTCTCGACGTAAACGTGTTTGCCTGCCTGGCAAGCCAGAATGGTGGCCGGAGCGTGCCAGTGGTCTGGCGTGGCCACGACCAGCACGTCGACCTCCTTGTCGTCCAGAATTTGCCGGAAGTCCTGAAGGGGTTTCGGACGCTGCTCGGTCGTCTTGGCGACGATCGAAGCCGCCGAGTTCGCTCGGTTCCTGTCGACGTCGCACACGTAACGCAGCTCGACGTTCTCCTGCCGAGCGAAGTCTCTGGCCAGAGCCAGCCCGCGGCTCAGACCCATGACTCCCACCACAATTCGATTGTTCGCCCTCACCGCCGCCGTCGCAGAACGACCGACTTGCGCACCGACTGCGGCAGCCACAGCACCGCCCACAAACACCCGTCGACTGACTTCGTTCATTGGCTTGCTCCTTGTTCCGTCTGTCCTGGGACCGTCGCTTACACTTCGAACCAACTGACAGCTTGTCTGAGGGTGTCCGGGAATTCGTCCGCTTTTCTCCAGGCATTCGCGAGCTTGGAGTGCCCGGACGTACCTGGCGGAGCCGGCGTCGGAGCGCAGACCGTCAGCGGCCACGACGGAGCGTGGCCCTCCACAATTCCCGGACACCCTCAGCTTGTCTTCAAACTGCAGAGGTGAGTCAGTCGGCCCACAGCACACGACAAGGTGACACACCAACCCGCCGCGTGAGCGAGGCCTTCGTGGACGCTTCAAGGCGCGTCGTTTTCTCGCAGAGCCTCCGCAAACCCCGCCTTTCTCCCCCACCCACGTCCGGCAGGCACGCAAAGCCTCAAGGACACGACTTCGCATGAGCCGAAGACACAATACGGGACGCAAGCGGCTCCGTCTCACAACGACAATAACCGACCGAAACGACAAAATCGAACGAAGCGGGTGTCGACGACTCCGGCCGCTCCGAAAGCTCCGGGCCCCGACCAGAGCCACTTCACTTGTCGGCTGTGGCACTCCTCTCGCGACGGTACTCACGCACCACCACGACCAACGCCAAGTAGTCGTACACCGCGTGAGCAATGATTGGCGGAACCAGGTTCGGTGGACCCGTCACGTGCACCAGCCAGCCCAAGTAGGCTCCGGCCGCCGTCGCCAGCACCGCGTACGTGGGAGTAATCATGTGCAAGACACCGAAAACCACACTCGCGACGGCCAGCGCCCACACGAAGCCGCAGCGAGGCTCGAGCCACTGTTGCAAGAACCCACGAAAGAAGGCTTCCTCGCACAGACCAGCCGCAGCGGCGATCCAGACAATGTCGTACCAGCGGCACACGTCCAGTGGTGGGCCGAGCACCTCGATCAAGAAACGCCGAATCCGCACCAGCGGCGCAAGAGGCACTCGTTGAAAAACCAGAAAGAGCCCGAACATGGGGACGGCCGCCAGCAGTCCAACGGCAACGGCACGCCCGTTCCAGGCCAGCCAATTCAGCGGGGAAGCGTCGGAGAGCCACCCGAGCGTCAGAGCCAGCAACAAAACCGCTCCCTCGGCCGCGACTGCCAGCTGCAGAAAACCGCTCCGCGTCCGCAGTTCCTCCGGCAACTGTTCTTGCATCCTCGGGGCTTTCGTTTTGGAGCCGCATTTCGGTCCCCGTCACCCGGACCGTGGTCGCCAAAATCAACAAAACCGGTCTGCCAAGTTTAACTGTTTTTCTGCCGAAAAGCGGTGCAACACAAGTCGCATCAGAATGTCTTCACTGTGGACTGCAAGCGGTCGATACCCAGAAACGGTTCCGGGGAAGTCGCACTGTGGCACACACGCACGTCCCTCAAAACCCGGCTGGCGAAGGAGAGGATTCAGGTCCGAGACGGCTCGGTGACACCTCTTTGCCAAACAACAGCGACTCGGATCGACTTTGTTCGACACGCCAGACGCTAGAAGGACGGCCGAGTTGAAAAAGGTTCGGACATAACCCCCTCTCTTTTCGCCGGTCAAGTTCCCGCGCTCGCCGTCATCGTTCACCCCCTCTGAACGGTGACGGCTTTTTTGTTGTGCACTGCG
>CAYSAG010000215.1:0-8747 GCA_964428935.1 uncultured Planctomycetaceae bacterium
GGAGCGACGTGGTTCGCCCCTCGAGCCGTTCGGACCTGCCGTGACCTCCAACTCGCTGGGGCCGTCCGCGGCTCTCGCCGACCTCCTCCTCGGCTCGCCTGTCGCCTACACGACGCCGTGGAGCGAACCGCCTGGCGCGAAGAGCCGGTCGATTCGTCTTTGCACTTCGGGGTCTTCTTCCAGGACCGGAGCGTGGTGAGGCTTCTGCCGGGCGTCAATCACCAACGAGCCCCGGCAGCCCCAATGCTTGTCCTCGAAGAACGGCTCGACGCCGTGCACGTCCGTGGCCGGGTTGGAACGAGTGAACGTGACCCACAGGAAGTTGTCCAGGGTCCGGCTGGCGAACTGGCTGTCGTCGACCAGCACGACCAGCGGAAAACGACAGACGGGGTCGGTCGCCGTGAGAGCGTCGCAGAACCGCCGCGGGGCCGGGTCCGGCTGGTGCGGTCCCGCCGTGTAGCGCGGGGCTTGGACTGTCAGGACTCCCGGCAGCGCCACGCGTGGGTCGCCGAAGCCCTCGGGCAGCCGCAGGTCGCTGGGCAGCTCGGTCGGCAGGTCCCGTCGGACCGGCCCGGCCGCCGCCACGACCAACTTCGACCCCTCGTTCAGCCCCGTGCCGGAGTAGTCGAGCGTGTCAATGGTCGTGCACGTTTGGAAGTGCAAATCGGTGGTCCAGTCGACGCGGCAGAGCACGTGGCGGAAGAACGCGGGAATGTCGTCCACACGCAGCTTCGGGTCGTCCTCGTGAGCCACAATCAGCAAGTACTTGGTCAAGGACAGTTGTCCTTGTCCGAGAATGGCGTTGGCGCAGCGAAGAATTTCTTGCGGTTTGCGTCGAGGAGCGTACGGGGTGTAGCGCTCGTAAGCGACAGCCAGCAGCAGCGGGTGCACACCGGCCGCGTCCACCGCGTGGACGGCCTTCACGCCCGGCAGCACCGCCGGCAAAGCGGGTCCGGCCAGTTCGTGGACCAGCTTGCCGAACACCGAGTCTTCCTGCGGAGGCCGCCCGACCACCGTAAACGGCCAAATGGCGTCGTCGCGGTGGTAGACCTTCTGCACGCTCAACACCGGGAAGTCGTGCTGCAGGCTGTAGTACCCGAAGTGGTCACCGAAGGGCCCTTCCGGCAAAAGCCGCTCCGGGTCGACGGTCCCGACCAGGCAGAAGTCGGCCTGAGCGGAAATGGGCAATTGCCCCGGCCGGCAGACCATTGGAATGCGGTGTCCGGCCAGAGCTCCCGCGAACATCAGCTCCGACATCCCCTCCGGCAACGGCATGACGGCCGCGAAGGTCATGGCCGGCGGCCCCCCGACAAACACGTTGACCGGCAGCGGCCGCCCCAGCTCAATGGCCCGAGCGTGGTGGATGCCAATGCCGCGGTGAATCTGGTAGTGCAGTCCGACCTGTCGGTTCGGCTCGTACCGTCCGCCGGAAAGCTGCACCCGGTACATGCCTAGGTTGCTGTGAGCGAACCCGGGACGTGCCGGGTCCTCGGAGTAAACTTGCGGCAATGTCACGTACGCGCCGCCGTCTTTCGGCCAGTGGTGCACCTGAGGCAGCTGGTCAATGGTCGTTTCGTTCTGCAAGACCGGACCGCTGCGCACCGGTTTGGGACGCATGTGCCAGAGCGTGCGAGCCAGACTGGGGAACCGCCACGGGTTCTTCCAGTCGCTCGGGTCGACCTTTAGCTCAATCAACCGCCGCACAGCGTCCAGCGTGTCCCGAAACAAGAACCGCGCTCGCTCGACCGTGCCAAACAGATTGCTGACCAGCCGAAACCGACAGCCCTTCACTCGCTCGAACAGCAACGCCGGACCACCGGCCGCAAAGACCCGTCGGTGAACCGCCGCCACCTCCAAGTACGGGTCGACCTCCTCGCGCACCCGCACCAGCTGGCCGGTCCGCTCCAAGTCGGCGATGCACTCCTGCAGTGTCCGGTACCCCATGTCCCGCGAACGTTGTTGTGCGTTTTCTTGTTCCCCGCCGCTTCGGCTCTACCGTAGCCGCCTTCGCCTTCAAGCTGAAGAACGCAGCCCCGGACGGACGCACCCGGCCTGGCATTTTGGCGACCGACCCGACTCGAAGAAAGCCTGAGCCGCTCCGGCCGCCGACGTCGACTCGGCCCCGCCCCGCCGGAACAGCGGGCAGACAATGTCGGCCTGCCGTCGTCGGGGCGTCCGAGCGTCGCCGTCGGTGACGCCGGCCGACTCGCTGTTCGCGTCGAACGAGCGTTGGTAAGATTGGGCCGCTGACGTGGTTCCACAGCAAGGGAGGACAAAACCATGACGTGGCTTCTGGTTCTCGGAGCGTTGTTTTCCGCGCAACTGCGTCCCTTGGACAACGTGGCGCCGAACCCTTCGTTCGAGCAGGACCGCAACCGCGACGAGCAGCCCGACGGGTGGCGACCGTTTGCGTTCGAGTCGCCCGCGAAGCTGGCCTGGGACGACCGAGTGGCGCACACTGGCCGCCGCAGCCTACGCATCAGCGACTCGTACCGTCCCGAGCAGACCAACGACTGGAAACGTCGCACCGGCCGCTGGGTGTCGATTCAGCGGCCCGTCGAACCGGGCAGTTCTTACCGACTGGAAGTGTGGGTCAAGACGGAAGGCGTGACCGGTCAAGCGTACGCCCACTTGGCCTGGCAACGTCAAGGCCATTGGCTCAGCGAGGTGGCGACGCAACGACTGTCCGGCACGCACGACTGGACCAAGCTTTCCGTCACGGCCGTCGCTCCGGCCAACGCCGACACGCTGCTCATTTCGCTCAACCTGTCCAACAGCAAAGGCACGGCCTGGTTCGACGACGTGAAGGTCGAGGGGAAGAGCGAGCCGCTGCCGGAAATTCAGTACGTTTTCCACGACACCAGCGACTGGTTTCCGTTTACCTTTCCGCTGGACGACACCAACCGCGACAGCATTGACCTGAGCGGGTTTCTGGACCCGCCGGCGGGCAAGCACGGCTTCGTCACCGTCGGTCAGGACGGGCACTTGTACTTCGAAGACGGCACGCGAGCCCGCTTTGTGGGGACCAGTGTGGGCGGAAACGACGCCGCGCCCGAGAAGGCCGTGGCCCGCGTCACTGCCGCACGCCTGGCCAAGTACGGCGTCAACATGGTCCGGCTGCACGCCATGGACAGTCGCTGGGGGCCGCTGATCGACTACACCCGCGGCAACTCCCAGCACCTCAACCCCGAAGGCCTGGACCGAATGGACTACTTCATTGCCGAGCTGAAAAAGCACGGCATTTACGTCTACATGGACTTGCTGGACTACCGGCAGTTCCGTACGGCCGACGGCGTCGCTCACGGCGACGAGTTCACTCACAACTGGGCCGGGTCGATGAAAGGGGCGTCGATTTTCGACCCGCGAATGATCGAACTGCAAAAGGACTACGCGACGAAACTACTCACGCACCGCAACCCCTACACCGGACTGCGTTACGTCGACGACCCGGCCATTGCGGTGGTCGAAACGACCAACGAAAACTCGGTGTTCTACTTTCTGACCATGCGGGACCTGTCGCACCCGTACTACCGCCAGAAGCTGACCGAACGCTGGAACCGCTGGCTGCTGGCTCGCTACAAGACCCGCGACGCGTTGAAAAAAGCGTGGACCGACCAAGCGGGCCGCTCCGCGCTGCAGCCCGACGAAGACCCCGCTCAGACCACGGTCCGGTTCCCGTTCGGCGTTTGGAGCCGGCTGGGGTTGCCGCGCGACCCGAAGTCGTTCGACCCGCTGCAGGCCGAAGCGCGGCTGAGCGACGCACTGCGTTTCCTCGAAGAAATCCAGCGGCACTACTACCAGACCATGCACGCTCACCTGCGACGCATTGGGGTCCGCGTTCCCATTGCCGGAACGAATCAGTCCTTCGTGGTCATTGACACCAAAGTCGACGCGTCCCTCAACGACTTCATGAGCCGTAACCAATACTGGCGGCACCCGCACCGAAAGGCGCAGCCCTTCTTCCGCTTCTCGAACCAGCCCATGATTGCCGTCGACCTGCCCACGCAGCGAAACCCGCTGGCCGTCATTGCCCGCACCAGCGTGGTCGGGAAGCCGCAGGCTGTGGCGGAGTTCAATTTTCCGTGGCCGAACGAGTACCGCTGTGAGGGCTGGGTCCTGGCCGCCGCTTACGCGTGCCTGCAGGACTGGGACATTTTCTTGTACTTCTCGTACTCGCCGCAGGGGCAGTTGCTGAGCATGTTTCGCAGCCAGTCCGACCCCGCTCGCTGGGGAACCTTCCCGGCTGCGGCCCTGCTGTTCCACCGCCACGACGTGGCCCCGGCCCGGAACGAGGTCCACGTCGTGCACACGCCGGAGGACTGCTACGTCCCGCGGCCCATGACCCGCCGCGCTCGCTACACGAACTACCGCTACTTGGTCTTCATGTCGAAGGTGCGTGAGGCGTTCATTGAAGACGCGTACCGTGGTCGAGCGGACGTCGCTTTGTGTTGTGGACCGTCCTACGACGCGCCGGTCGCACAAGGTGTCCGTGCCATTCGACTGAAAGACCGTCCGTGGGAAAAGTGGCTCTTTCCGGAATTCGTCGAGCAAGCTCGGCGACTCGGCCTGCCCGGGTACGACCAAATGGACCCGCACGCGAAGCGGTTCGTCAGCGACACCGGCGAGCTTTCGCTGGACTACGGCCGTGGGCTCTTCACGGTCAATACTGCGCGAACCAAAGCGGCCATTGGTTACTTGCGTCGAGCCGGCTCGCTCGACCTGCACGGCGTCCAAATCGACTGCCGGACCAATTTCGCGACGGTGGTCGTGAGTTCGTTGGACGGACAACCCATCGGACGGTCCAAGCGTCTGCTGGTGACGGCCGTCGCTCGCGCCGAGAACACGGCCCAGGGCTTTTGGCCCCCGTCGCCCGAGCAGGAAGCCAAGAACTACATGTCGTGGATGCTGCCGGCCGAGGGCCGCTTGCCGGTGCTGGCCGAGCCGGTCCGTGGCGAGCTGCAGGTGGCCGTTCCGGGAAGGGCCGTCGTTTGGGCACTGGACCCGACCGGACGACGGAAGTCGAAGCTGCCCAGCCGGTCGGCTCGGTCGACCCGTGCCGGACAGTCCCGCGTGGTTTTCGACCCGTCACAAGCCAAAAGCATTTGGTGTGAAGTGGTCGTCGAGCAGCGTTGAGCGGCACGACGGGTCGCCCGCCGAGCCGAAAGCCTGGCCCGCGGCTTCGAAGTTCACAACGGTCGCCTGGACGGCCACCGCCGACCGTCTCGAGCCAGCAGGCTGTGGGCTTCCAGTCGTGACGTCGCGCTGGCGCGGCGTCGCCGTCTGCCCGGCTTTGCGACGCAGCCACTGGCGCCGGCCGGCCGACGGCTCCCGGCGGCCGGCGGCTCCCGTCGGCACTGTCTGTAGCCGAGCCATCGTTGCCGCAACTAGACGTTACACCAAACCCGAAGCGTTGCAGCAGTCATGCCCAAAGATTTCTTGCAGGGGGTTCGAGAACATTACGACGTGGTCGTCGTCGGAAGCGGGTTGGCCGGAATGACGGCCGCCAACTGGCTGGCCCGCGCGGGGTACTCCGTCTTGCTGCTGGAACACCACTACCGACTGGGCGGCTTGGCGAGCTGGTTCACGCGCCGAAACGGGCACGTCTTCGACATTTCGCTGCACGGTTTTCCCGCCGGAATGATTAAAAGCTGCCGCAAGTACTGGACGGCCGAAATTGCCGACTTGATTGTGCAGCTGAAAGGCATTCGTTTTGAGAACCCTCAGTTTTCGCTGTGGACCACCTACGACGAAAAGGACTTCAGCCGGCTGTTGGTCGAGCGGTTTGGAGTGGACGTGGCCACGGTGAGCGAGTTCTTTGCAACCCTTCGCCGCACCAACTTCTACGACGACACGGGCCAGACGACCCGTCAGCTTTTCGAGCGTTTCTTTCCCGGGCGGGACGACGTCGTCCGTTTGCTCATGGAACCGATTACCTACGCCAACGGCTCGACCCTGGAGGACCCCGCCGTCACGTACGCCATTGTCTTCTCGAACTTCATGCGAAAGGGGGTTTTCACGTTTGCCTGTGGAGCCGACCGGCTGGTGGGACTCATGCGCGACGAGCTGCAACGGCAAGGCGTTGACGTCCGCATTCGCTCGCGAGTGGAACGAATCGACGTCGACCAGCGGCGACGTGTTGTCGGCGTGGTCGCCAACGGACGGCGAATCGGGTGCCGAGCGGTTGTGTCGAACGCCAACCTGAAGCAAACGATTTTCGAGCTGGTCGGGCCGGAAAATTTCGACGCGACGTTCGTCGAGCAAGCTCGGGCCGTCCGGCTGAACACCAGCAGCTGCCAGGTCTACATTGGGCTGAAGCCGGCTGAAGGGTTCGACTACGTGGGCGACTTGCTGTTCCATTCGCAACACCACGGCTTCGACGTCGACGCCATGCTCAGCCGCAACGTCAGCAGCCGAACGTTCTCGTTCTACTACCCCGAGCTGCGGCCGGGCAGCGAGCGGTACGTCATTGTGGCTTCGACCAACGCTCGTTACGAAGACTGGGCCGACTTGCCCGAAGAGGAGTACCGTCGGGCCAAAGCGGAGCTGATTGAGTCGACGTTGGACTGTCTGGAGCAGTACGTGCCCGACGTTCGAAGCAAGGTGGACCACGTCGAGGCATCGACGCCACGCACGTTCCGGCGCTACACGCTGCACTGGGGCGGAGCCTCGTTCGGAACCAAGTACGAAGGACTGGCCGTCAGCCGTGGACTGCCCGAGCAGGTGCAGGGCTTGTTCCACGCCGGCTCCGTGGGAATCATCATGTCCGGCTGGTTGGGCACGGTGAACTACGGAGTCATTGTGGCCAACGAAGTCGACAAGTTCCTGACGCCGGCACCCGCTCGACTTTGACACGCTGACGACGACTGGCTCACAAGTCGCTGCTCCACGAGCGGCTCAAGGCACGTAGTTGAGGGTGTCCGGGAATGGGTCCGCGTTTCTCCAGGGATTCATGGGTTTTTGGGCGGCCGGAGGCGTCTTCTTGAGCGGGCTTGGAGACACGAACCGTCAGCGGCCACGACGGAGCGTGACCCTCCAATTCCCGGACAACCTCACGTAGTCGCAAGCTGAAGCGTCAAACGAGTCGGAGAGTCGGACCGTTCGCCTTTCACGACAAGGAGCCTTCGGAAGTGGAACGATTGGACCAGGAAAGCCTGAAGCAGTGCCTTCCGCACCGACCGCCGTTTCTGTGGCTGGACGAGGTGGTCGAGCTGACGGAGCGTCGCGTGGTGGCCCGCAAGTTCCTGTCGCCCGACCTCGACGTCTTCCAAGGCCACTTTCCCGGCTTTCCCGTCTTTCCCGGCGTGCTGCAGTGCGAAGCGGCCTTCCAAGCCGCCGCCGTGCTCCTGGCACGCAAACAAGACCTGCCGGACGGTGCCGTGCCGGTCGTGACCCGCCAGAACAACACGAAGTTCCGTCAATTGGTGCGCCCAGGCCAGACGCTGCAGGTTGAGGTGGAGCTGACCGAACGGCTGGCCAACGCCTTCTTTTTCACGGCGAAAGTGCTGGCCGACGGTCGAGTGGCGACCCGGCTGGAGTTCGCGTGCAGCTACACAACGCCCAGGCCCGGGCCGCCTGCCGGGCAGTCGGACTCGGAAGCGAGGGCGAGCGGTTGAGCGCGTGGAGCCGAACAGCCGGCGAGTCGCGGTCAGAACAACGGGTAAATGAACGGCGCGGCAACGGTGCCGCTCAACCACACCAAAATGCCGACCAACAACAGAACCAAAATGATTGGCGTCAGCCACCACTTCTTGTTGTGAATCAAAAAGTCGACGAATTCAGCCAGCAAGCCCATTTGGGGCTGTTCGGCCAGTTGACGCAGCTCCTCGTCGCGTGTCGAAGTCGTGTCTTTTTTCTTTTTCTGCTTCCGCGACATTCTCGCTCTCCGCCAAGACCTTCCACCTGTCCGCCGCATGAACCGACCGGCCACCGGTTCCCCCGGGCCCTCAATCCAATTCATTCTACCTCTCCGCCGCTGGCTCCCCAACAAGCCGACCGACAACGACCGGCTCGCGTCCTGCCCGGCCGAGACGCCTCGCCAGTCTCCGCAACGCCGTTTGTCTTGTCCTTGGGAGCCAAACGGTTCGTTGAACGCACTGACACTCGTTTGTACCATTCGAGCAGTCAGGTCTGCAACAACAGGCGAGCCGGGACGGCTCGTCGAGCACGGGTACGTCCAGTTTGGGCGTTTCACGTCGAGGACCTCATGCCTTCGGTTTGTTTCGTCCCGCTGTGCGGGCTGCGAGTCGGACACCAGCGCACGCTGCAGTTGGGAATGTCGCTTCCCGGTCTGTGGCGTCGCGGCCAGGTCATTGCTCAGCTTCCGGCTTTGGGTCTGTTGACTTTGGCCGGCGCGACGCCCGGCTGGTGGCAGTGCTACTACGAGCCGGCCGAGCGGGTCGACGACGACCTGCGTCAACGTCTGGCAACGCTCAAGCCGGACCTGGTCGCGGTTTCCGCTCTGACCGCCTCCATTGACGAAGCCTACAAACTGGCCGACTGGCTGCGCGAGCAAGGCGTGCGGGTCGTGTTGGGCGGACTGCACGTGACGGCCTGTCCGGACGAAGCCGCTCGGCACGCCGACGCCGTGGTCGTGGGCGAGGGGGAGCCGGTGTGGCGGGACCTGTTGAACGATGCGCTCAACGGCTCGCTTCAACCCGTCTACCGCTCCGCCGGTCGCCCCTTCCGCTGGGTGCCGCCGCGGTTCGAGCTCTTGTCGGCCGACCCGGTCCGCGTGACTTTACAGACAC
>CAYSAG010000216.1:0-8702 GCA_964428935.1 uncultured Planctomycetaceae bacterium
CAGCAGCCAAGCGGACGGTCGCGTTTCAGTCCAACCAACCGGGTTGACTACGCGACGGGTTTCGAGCGTTTGAGTTTCGAGGACGGACGCGCCCCCGTTCCGCGAGAAAAAAGCTCGAACGACGGGCGGGGGCGGCTCGAGGCCGACAGCGAAACACCGTCACAGTCGAGCCGTGGAGCAGCACCGACAGGTGGAGGAGGCGTCGAGGACCGGACGAGCCGTGTGGCCCGACGTGGTCGGAACGCGAGACGCTGGAAGCGTCACGGCCGACGGCGCGCGGCGGCCTGCCCTGCGTCGCCTCGTCCCGTCGGAACGGCGCGGCGTCGAGCCGTGCGTTTTTGGCGTGCTGCTCTTGCCCGTCCCGTCCGCTCCAGACGCGTCGGCACGTCCCGGTCCGCCGCTCTCCGCACTCGAGCGTTGCTCGTACAAGTCACTGAAGTAAACGTAGGGGGCCACCAGTTGAGCCAACGCGGGGTAGCGCAAGTAGTTCACCCACTGGTGACCGAACCCAATCCACGCGGTGACGTCGCACTCGGAAATCTTTGTTGCCAGCCAGCCCAGCTGGTAAAGGTCGCTTCGGGTGAAACCCGAGCGCGCCAGCGCCCGCCGCGAGAACGGAACCGCCAACGGGTAGAAGAACAGAGCAATGTCCATTCGGTTCCGCAGGTTGAGCAGGCCTTCGACGGCGCACAAAGCTCGGCCGTACCGTCGGCCCGGGTTCAGCCAGTCGTGGTCCATGGCCGAGGCGGCGAACACCACACGAATTCGGCGCTGCTGGTTCGGTTGAGTCAGGCAGTAGCCCTGAACCGAGCCCCCGGCTAGCAGGTGCAGAGCCGAAGCAATGACGCGCGTTCCATGACTGTGCCCCAGCAGGCTGAGCGGGTGGTCGGGCGAAATCAGTGAAATCAGTCGGGCCAGGTAGAAGCCGTTGAACTCGCCACGCCGGCCGAGCAGGTCGACGTCGATTTGAGGAATGCCGGTGACCGGCGCTTCGCTGGGCCACGTGTAAAAGACCACGTGCAGCGGCAGCTCCGGCGCTCCCAGACGGAGCCACTGGTACGTGTAGTACGTCTGCCAGGCGACGTACTCAAAGGGCACGAAGCTGCCGTGAGCGACAATGCAAACGGGAACGCCCGGAACCAGCGACTGAAGAAAGTCCTGCTGCGTGGCTCGCTGAATGCGACCGTCCGGCCCGACGTGCAAGTAGTCGAAGTGGCAGTACGACGCGCACGGCGGAAAGCCCTGGGGACAATGTCGGCCGCTCACAATCCAGTAGTTCGGCCGGCAGACCGTGCCGAGCGCGGAGAAACGGGGAGCGGGTTTGGGACGAGCGTCCGGCCCCGGTGGCGTGAGCGTCGGGCTGATTGTCGTTGTCCAGGCGTGGTCCGCCGTGCCTGTCTGCTCCGTCCCCTCCGGCCGCTCTGACGCCACCTCCAGCCCAAGCAACACCACCGGGTTGGCCTGACCCACTCGCGACGGCGTGTTCGGTCCGGGCTCAGCCAGCGCACCGGCCACCAGCACCGCAAGCACCCACGCGGCAACGGCTGCAGTCGTTGCGGCTTGTTTGGTGAGCTGTTCCTTGGACACGGCCACCCTTGCCGGCAACACGGTTGCTTTCGGCCACGCTGTCCGGGACGCAACCTCGGTTTGTCGCGAACGGGCCCCGCGACGAACGGCCCTTTGCGCCGCCGGGCCGACCTTGCGGCGAGCACACCGAAAAGTTCGCCCACTTGGCGCGGCAAGACCGTGGCTCGACGGCCGCTCGTCGGCTCGACCTGCTCGAATCGCGCCGACTCGGTCGGCCGCTGGTCGGCCAGAAACGTCGGCCAGCCTGACCGAGTTGGCCCCGGGGTGCAGTCACACGCGGACCGGCGCGGACGGACTTCGTCCGGCACTCGCTGAGCGTTCTGCTGGCGTGTGGCGACGTGGCAGAACTCCGGCCCGAACCGGGTCGGCTAGCAAAAACGTTCGGGCCGTTCTGCCGTGCTTTAGCATCGGACCAGCGCGAAACCGCTCGACCTCTTTTCCCGACGATTTCACGTACTGCCGACACTGCGCGACACGCCGGTCCTTTCTAAGCTAGCTCACGGTTGGGTTGCGCAGCCGACAGGTCGGACGACGTTGGAAACCGAGCACGGGCTGGTTTGTCGAACAGACGCGTCGTGGTGAAAGTAGCAAGCGGGTGGGAAAGCCGAGCGGCTCCGCCTTCGTGGCATGAACCGAAAGCGACGCCCGTGCCGTTTGACGGGCCTTGCGCGAACCCGTCGAAACGGCCGGCGCTGTCGAGTCGGACGAAGCTTCGAGACGTTTCGGAAAGTGCGAGCCTTTCGTTGCCGCGGTCGGTTCGACTCACGCTCCTCGGCACGAACGGCCGCCGCGAGGAAGGAACAAGAACGAAAGGCGTCGGACCGCGAAACGCTGGGCAGGTCAGTTCAACAAACTGCGCGCCACCACCTCTCTGGCCTTGTCGAAGTAGGGCTGCCAGTGGATTTCCGGTTCGCCCTTCTTCAAACAGTCTCGAACCGCCTTCAGCGTGTTGCGAGCCATGTAGGGGCAGCGGTTGCAGGCACAGGTTTCGCCCGTCGAGCTCATGATTCCCGGCACCGGAATGTACGTGTGCTGCGGAGCGCTTTTTCGCAACGGGTTAATCATGTTCGCTTCCGTGGCGACCAGAATCGTCCTGGGCTCCTGCAGCGACATGACGTACTTTCGCATTTTCTCGGTGCCGCCAATGAAGTCGGCGTGCTCCAGAATGTTCTTCGGGCATTCGGGGTGAGCAATGACAAGGCTGTCGGGGTGCTCCCGCTTCGCCCGCAGCAAGTCCTGCAAGCTGAACATTTCGTGGACCACGCACGTGCCCGGCCACAGAAACATGTCGCGGCCGGTCACGTCCATGAGGTAGCGGCCCAGGTGCTGGTCGGGCACGAACAGAATTTCGCGGTCCTTCGGAATGCGGCCGACAATTTCGACCGCGTTGCCGCTGGTGACAATCCAGTCGCTCAGTGCCTTGACGGCGGCCGACGTGTTGATGTAGGCCACGGTGACAATGTCGTGGCCTTCACTGCGAAGCTTCTGCTGGTGCTGAGCCAACTGGTCGGCCGGGCAGCTCTCGGCCAGCGAACAGCCGGCTTCCAGGTCGGGCAGCAGGACCCGTTTGTCTGGGTTGAGCATTTTGGCCGTCTCGGCCATGAAGTGCACACCGGCGAACAGAATGGTAGACCTGTCGACTTTCGCCGCGTCGCGAGCCAGCTTCAAGCTGTCGCCCGTGAAGTCCGCGACGTCCTGAATCTCGCTGTCGACGTAGTAGTGAGCGAGAATGACGGCGTCCTTCTCCCGCTTCAGCTCCTCGATTTCGTCCATCAAGTCCAACGGGTCTTCGTACGTCTCTTCTTGCGGAGAAAACGGTGAGTGGACGCTCATGGCTGTCTCTCCAAC
This sequence comes from uncultured Planctomycetaceae bacterium, assembly GCA_964428935.1. Taxonomy (GTDB): domain Bacteria; phylum Planctomycetota; class Planctomycetia; order Planctomycetales; family Planctomycetaceae; genus JAADHY01. The sequence continues at coordinate 3,436 of CAYSAG010000216.1, forward strand.
TCGCTAACGCGACCAGGTACAAGAACCCAAGGGCCGACAAACCGACCGGCGCCCAGCCAGCCCCACTCAGCCCCCTGCCCGCCCGCCGACGGCCACGACGGCCGAGCGCCCAGGGCCGACCGGCCGGGCTTTTCGGGCCCGGCTTTCGTCCGTCGGCAACTCGTCACCGGCAGCCCGTGTGCTTGAAGAGCTCCGTCCCTGAAGCCACGCACCTCCCACGTCCGTTGTCGAGTCTTTCGTCGCCGCGGTTCGGCTCAGCGTCCCCCTTTGCCCACGACGACGGCCCGCCTCGACTGCCGGAGCAGGCCGCCGAGGCCGTCAGCCACAGAAAAGCTCCGTCCGGCCAGACCAGCCGGACGCGGTCCGCTCCCTGACGCCCCGAACCGCTCCCTCGCGCCTCCAGCCGCTCCGACCCGCTCCCCGTCGGGCCCCGCGCAAAGCCAATTTTTGCGACACTCTTTTGCTCAGCCCCAGTTCATTGTACGACGTTAGGTTGAGTCAATCGGCATTTTCTCGCTCGTGGTGAAATTTGCCAACCGTTTGGCTCAAATTGCCGGCCAACCGCCAGCCCGTCTAACCAGCTTTTCCGAGGAAAGGGCCTGCAATGACAAGACTGGACGCACGTAAGCTGCTGACCGCGTACGGCCAAACTGTCTGGGACGTCGCGACACGGGGCGAGGGTCCGCCGGGCCGACTGCCGTTGACCGAGCGGTCTCTTCGCCAGCTTCCCAGCGGCGACCTGTTCGGCCTGACGCAAAACGTGGCCATGGGCTGGCCAGCCGAAGAACTGGACGGCGAGCACGTGCTCATTCTGAGCACGCAAGGGGGCCTGCGTCGGCCAGACGGCGGGCCGGTTGCGTTGGGCTACCACACGGGGCATTGGGAGGTGGAGTTGCTGGTGCGGGCGGCGGCCGAGCAACTGCGCCGGCTGGGCCGAATCCCCTTTGCCGCATTCGTCAGTGACCCGTGCGACGGCCGCACTCAGGGAACGCCCGGAATGATGGACAGTCTGGCTTACAGGAACGACGCCGCTTTGGTGCTGCGGCGTTTGATTCGTTCGTTGCCGACGCGTCGGGCCCTTGTGGGAGTGGCCACGTGTGACAAGGGACTGCCGGCCATGCTCATGGCCCTGGTCGCTCAACGCGACCTGCCGGCGGTTTTGATTCCGGGCGGCGTGACGCTGCCGTCCACGAGGGCTTACGGAGAAAACACGGCGACCATTCAAGCCCTCGGCGCCCGGTTCGCTCACGGAGAAGTCACACTGGACTACGCGGCCGAGGCTGGCTGCCGTGTCTGCGGCAGTTCCGGCGGCGGTTGTCAGTTTCTGGGCACGGCCGCCACGTCGCAGGTGGTGGCCGAAGCTTTGGGACTGTCGCTGCCCCACTCGGCTCTCGCCCCTTCCGGCCAGCCGGTTTGGCTGGACCTGGCCCGACGCTCGGCCGAAGCCGTCGTCCTGCAAAGTCAGCTGGGCCTGACCGTCGGAGACGTGGTGACCGACGAGGCCCTGCACAACGCCTTGGTCGTGCACGCGGCCTTCGGCGGGTCGACCAACCTGCTGCTCCACCTGCCCGCCGTGGCCTTCTCGGCCGGACTGCGACGGCCAACCGTGGAGGACTGGAGCCGGGTCAACCGCCAGGTGCCACGACTGGTCGACGTGCTGCCGAACGGGCCGACCAACCACCCGACGGTGCGCGTGTTTCTGGCCGGTGGCGTGCCAGAAGTCATGCTACACTTGCGGGAGCTTGGCCTGTTGAAGCTGGACGCGTTGACCGCCGTCGGCCTGCCGCTGGGGGAGGTGCTGCAGTGGTGGGAGCGTTCGGAGCGACGAGCCGCACTGCGGCGTCTGCTGCAAGAGCGAGACGGCGTCCGTCCGGAAGACGTCATTCTGAGTCCCGACGCAGCCAAGGCCAACGGTCTGACCAGCACGGTCACGTTCTGCACCGGAAACGTGGCGCCGGAGGGAGCCGTGGTGAAGAGCACGGCCATTGACCCCTCGGTCGTGGACGACGACGGCGTGTACCGTCTGACCGGCCCCGCTCGCGTCTTCACGCGCGAACGCGAGGCCATTGCGGCCATTAAAGACGGACGCATTCGTCCCGGCGACGTGCTCGTGCTGATTTGCCGCGGACCGTTGGGGGCGGGCATGGAAGAGACGTTTCAAATCACCTCGGCCCTTCGCTACGTCGATTTTGGCAAGCACGTGGCCGTGGTCACCGACGCCCGCTTCTCAGGCGTGTCCACCGGCGCCTGCATTGGTCACGTCGGCCCCGAGGCTCTGGCCGGAGGTCCCATTGGCAAGCTGCAGGACGGCGACCTCATCGAAATTGTCATTGACTGCCGGAACTTGACCGGCAGCGTCAACTTCGTCGGCACGCGGGAGCGGCGAGTCAGCCCAGAAGAGGGCGCTCGCATTCTGCAACAGCGCCCGCTTCCGCCCGGACGGACCCCTGACCCGGACCTGCCGGACGACACCCGCCTGTGGGCCTTGCTGCAACAACTGAGCGGCGGCACCTGGGGCGGCTGCGTTTACGACGTCGCCGCCCTGGAGCGACTGGTGCATGCCGCTCGAGCCGCCGACTGACGTCGCGCCCGGTCCGAGCGGCGACGACAAACGACGGCCGCTCGCAGCAAACCGCTCACGCGTCGCTCCCGTCGTCGGCAGCCGTTTCCGCGGCAGACCACCCGCACGTCCGCGGCTCCAACCACCGCCGGTCCGCTCCGCGCCACCGACGGGGCTCACGCAGTCGCGTCGTCACGTCGCCCAGCGGCTCGTTCTGCCAAACCCTCACGCCGTCGCTGGACCTCGCCCCGAGCGGCTCCGCGACCAGCGAGCCCGAACGGCCAGTCCGGCGAACAACGCTCCCACGGTCAACCAAACAGCCGTCACCGCGACGCCGCTCGAGAGCCCCAGCCCCGCCGGCAAGTAGCCGACCACCAGAACCACGCCCGCGACGACCAGCGCGTACGGCAATTGCGTCTGAACGTGAACCACTTGGTCGCAGCCCGACGCCGCCGCACTCATGATTGTCGTGTCGGAAATCGGTGAGCAGTGGTCACCGAAAATGGCTCCGTCCAGCACGGCCGCAACCGTCAAGACGCTCGTCACACCGTACGAGCCGCCGTCCAGCTGGAAGGCCACCGGCAACGCCGTCGGCAACAGAATGGCCATGGTCCCCCAACTGGTGCCCGTCGAAAACGAGCAGACGCAGGACACGACAAACACCAAAGCCGGAAACAGCGGAGGCCAAAGCCGTTGCCCGAGCAGCTCGGCCAAGTACGCTCCCGTCTGCAGCTCGTCGCACGTTTGCTTCAGCCCCCACGCCAGCAAGAGCACACTGACGGGAAGAGCGGCCGACTGCAGCCCGCACCACAGGTAGCGTGCGAGCTGACCGGCCGAGCACCCAGCCAGCTGCCAAGCCAGCAGCAAGGACGTCGCCAAGCACAGCCCAGACGCCTCGGCCAGCAACCGAATGCTGTCCGCCTGGCTCAGCACCCGCTGCCAGTACTCGAAACTGAACACCCCGGCTTCCACCACCGACAACTGACGGTAGCCGCCGCCGTCGACCCACATTCCCGCCAGAAAGAACACGACCAGCAGCAAGAGCGGACCAACGGCCAGCCAAAACAACCCGGCCGACTCGTCCAGCTTGCCCGGGACCGACCGCTTGGTGGTGCCCCCGGCCAAACGGCCAGCCCGGTCGGGCGTGGAACCGTCCGCGTTGTCGCCGGACGCCCACCGGCTGGACCCGGAACGGTCCCAGTCGGACGGGCCGCATGACCCGCTGGGCCTTGCCGGCTCTTCGACGCCTCCTCGGCCGCCGCAGCTCCCTTCCTGCCGTCGCTCCCGCTCGGCCTCGGACCAAGCCAGACGCTCCTCGCGAGCCATTGGCCCGAAGTCCAGCCCCGTCAGGCCAATCAACAGCACGAAGGCCAGCATGGCCAAGCAGTAAAAGCGAAAGACAACGGCGTCCAAGAAAATGCCGTAGCCGTTCTTGTCGATTCCAAGCGACTGTGCCAACTCGCCCAGCAGCCCGACCTCGTAGCCAATCCACGTGCTCAACAGCGCCAGCCCCGACACGGGCGCGGCCGTCGCGTCGACAATGAACGCCAGCTTGGCCCGGCTCACACCGTGCCGGTCCGCAACCGGACGAAACGTCGAGCCCACAATCATGCTGTTGGCGTAGTCGTCAATGAAAACGACCAGCCCGGCCAGAAAAGTGACGACCTGAGCGGAACGCCGGGAGCGAGCAAGCCGCTGCAGTCGGTCGGCCAGAGCCTGCAGTCCGCCCGAGCCGGCCATGACGGCAATGGCTGTCATGACGAAGACCACGTAAGCCAGAATCAGCAGGCTGTCGACCCGAACGTGCCACTGGTCCACGTCCAGGACCGACTGCGTCAACGCTCGACCCGCGACGGCCAAGCCGCTCACCAGGCCAACCACCCCGAGGCCGCTCTGCCACGCCGCCAGAAGTCCGCCAACCAGAATGGCAGCCAGCAGGCTGGTGTAGAGCCGCCGGGTCGCCAGGGCCAGTCCAATGGCCAGAAGAGGCGGCAGAATGGAGTACCACGCTGGTTGTGTGACGTGTGTGGCGGGAGCCACCGCCCCCAACAGCGGTGCCGACACCACCAGCAAAACGGCCGGTGCTGCCGAGCGCAGCCGAACAAGAGCTGTTGTCGTACGACCGCCTTTCTCGCTCACGGTTTTGCCGACCACGCTGTGCTGACCGACGACGCGCCGCCAGGCACACGAGTGCAACCGCGCTGGTGCGCGCTAAGCTCCGGTGCCGGAATAACCGCGACAGTTTGGAAACTGCGGTGGACTCAATCGAGCGAAAATGAGAAAACTCCTCAGCCAGGGGGAAGTTGAACACCAATCCCGTCCTGACTGAGGAGGTCAAGGATGACATTTCAGTTGTACGGAGGATACCGTCCGGAGGTGTAAGAGGCAATGCGAAAGCTCTTCGACAGCCTGTCGGAGAAGGATCGGCGCCGGTACGCAGCGCCCGAAGCGCGGAAGTTGGGCCACGGAGGCATCACGTATTTGGCAAGAGTATTCGGCTGCAGCCAGGATGTGATTTACCGAGGCTTGAAAGAGCTGGAGCAGCTTTCGGACGACCCGGCCGGGGACCGGATTCGTCGTCCGGGCGGAGGACGGAAAAAGCGGTTCTGCTCAGAACTGCGCGCGGTAAGTAATCCAGGTCGACGGCCGCGGCCTCGGCTCCGGCTCAACAAACGGGGCCGCCCCGCCCGCCCTCGCCGGCGCCTCG
>CAYSAG010000217.1:0-8656 GCA_964428935.1 uncultured Planctomycetaceae bacterium
ATTCGTCCGGCAGGTCAGTCGGACGAGATCGAAGACGCGGTCAACTACCGCACGTTGGCGAAACGAATCATTGAGCTGGCGGAGCAGTCCCGCTTCTACCTGGTGGAGAAGCTGGCCGACGAAATTGCTCGGCTGTGCCTGGCCGACCCGCGGGTGGAGCGGGTCCGGGTGACGGTCGAGAAGCCGGGAGCGTTGCGGTTCGCGCGGTCGGTGGGCGTGACGGTGGAACGGGACCGAAGCGATGTCTGAGCCGCTGAACCGGGCCTACCTGGTGCTGGGGTCGAACATTGAGCCGGAACGGCACTTGCCCGCAGCCGTCGCGGCGCTGGCTGGCTACGGGTGCGTGGAAGCCGTCTCTGGCGTGTGGCAGAGTCCGCCGGCGGACGGGTCGGAGCAGCCGGACTACCTAAACGCAGCCGTCCTGTTGCAAACCACGCTCACGCTGGCGGCCGTCTACGACCGACTGATTCCGGAAGTCGAACAGCGGTTGAAGCGTCGTCGCGTCCCCGGAAACCCCTGCGCCGCTCGCACCATTGACGTCGACTTGGCCTTGTTCAACGACTGGGTCGCCCGACACGGCCGCCACTGCGTTCCCGACCCCGACGTCCTGGCTCGCCCGTTCGTTGCCGTGCCGCTGGCCGAGCTGGCTCCCGACTACGTTCACCCACAGACGGGCGAGACCCTGCAGGCCATTGCCGCTCGCCTGTCCCGCGGTGCCACGCTTCAGCGACGAGACGACGTCAGCGAGCAACTGCGACGAGCCGCTCGGCTGGCCGACGCCGACTAACCGGACGAGCGGACGGGCCGAGCCGCGTCACGCAGACGCGACCCGCACTCGTCGCCGAGCAGCCGCCGACTGGCCGCTGGCAACGCGACGCCCCGCCGCGGCTGCCGCGGCCTGACGGCGCCGGCCGTTCGTTTCGCTCCACCCGCCGCAGCCGGTCCGCCACTGGACGCCTTTCCGGCCGGACGGCTCGAACACGGCCCCCGCTTCGGCTAGACTACCGCCGTGTCGGGCCGCGCGGGGCGGGCGCGTGCGTGTCGGCGCTGGCTTGGTGCGTGTCGACGCCGGCCCGGTGCTTGCCGACGCCGGCCGGGTGCTCCTTGACGCTGGCCCTGCGGTGGGCTGACCGCACCGAGTCGCGATCCCGGGCCCATGCGGCAGGAGCGTGCGGCAGACGCGTTCGGGCTGCAAACGGTAGAGGCAGGAGCCCGCGGAGCGCGGTCCGCCTTGCCAGCGGCAGGCGGGTTGGTCCGGAAGGTGGTCCGTCGAGTGCAAGCCGGTTCGGAAGTAGCCCCGTCGCGGCGACGAGGTGCTCGGCGAGCCGCTCAGGAAAGGGTGAGCGGCAATTTTGGCAGCTTGACTCGGGCCGTCCGAGCCTGCCGTTTTGACCGACGAGTTGAGAGACCATTCTGTCGACCCGCGGCGGCAAACGCGAAACGCTCCCTGGCAACTCGACCCGCCCAAGTCGAAGGCAGACACGGAGGTTCGGCACAGGCGGGGCGACTGCTTGCCCGGGCGAGGTCGGTGACGGGCGTGTCGTCCTGGCCACTCCGGCCGCTTGGCCGGAACGGAACTTGCAGTCCGCGGCTGCCGAACTCCGGTCTGGTGGGTGTGGAGGCGTCGGTGAGGAGCGTCCGGGCCGGGACGCCGGTCGGGCTGTGCAGGGCTCAAGTGCGTCCACACCCCGCGACGCCCACAGGAAAAAGGCCTTTCGCGTGACGAGAAAGACGACCAGCCGTTCCATTGGGAACGGGCGAGTGGGAGGAACGACGGACCGGCAGGGAAGGAGACACGTCCATGACGACAGAAGTCTTGCAAAAAACGCGTGAAGCGTACGCTCGCAAGGTGGACCAAGCGGCCTCGGACGGCAAGCTGTCGCCGAACGCGGCCGAGAACCTGAAGCGGTGGCTCCTGCAACCGCAGTACTCCGACTACTTCGGACGGTTGGCCGAGCTAATCGAGGGCGGGCAGTGGGAGAAGCTGCGGGAGGCCTTTTGGAGGGTCATTCCGTTTGGAACGGGAGGTCGCCGGGGTCCAATGGGCGAGCTGGGCACGGCGACCATTAACCGCCGAACCATTGCCGAGTCGGCTCACGGCGTGGCCACTTACCTGAAACGAGAGAAGCCGACGGGCGGACGGGCCGTGGTCGCTCACGACTCGCGAAACCGCTCCCGAGAGTTCGCCGAACTGACCGCGTGCGTCCTGGCTGCCAACGGGCTGCAGGTGTACTTGTTTCCGTCGGAGCGGGCGACGCCGGAGCTGTCGTTTGCCGTCCGGCACCTGAAGTGCGACGTCGGCGTGGTCATTTCCGCCTCGCACAACCCGCCGTCCGACAATGGGTTCAAAGCGTACTGGAGGACGGGTTGCCAGGTCTTGCCGCCGCACGACCAGAGAATCATTGAGTGCGTCGAGGCGGTCACCGAAATTCCGACGGTCGACTTCGACCAGGCGGTGAAGGACGGAAAAATTGTCATTCTGGACGAGGAGGTCGACCGGGCGTACGTGCAGGCCGTGGCGAGCCTGGCTCTGTCGGACGCCCGCGAAATCAAAGCGCTCTACACTCCGCTGCACGGCGTCGGCGAAACGTCCATTTACCGCGTCCTGCGTGAGGCCGGGTTCCAAGAGGTCGAAGTTTTCGAGCCGCAGCGAGAACCGAACGGCAACTTTCCGAACGTGCCGGACCACTTGCCCAACCCCGAGCAGACCAAGGCGTTCGCTCCGGCCATTGAGTACGCCGAACAGCACGACCACGAAATTGTGTTGGCCTCCGACCCGGACGCCGACCGCATTGCCGTGGCCGTTCGAGACCGCGACGGGAAGTTCGCGTGTCTGACCGGCAACCAGGTCGGGGCACTCATTACCGACTACCTGTTGAGCAAACGCCGCGAACAGGGCAAGCTCAGCCCGGACGACTACGTGGTCGAAACTCTGGTCACCACACCGCTCATTGCCGCCATTGCCGAAAGCTACGGCGTGCAAGTCGTCCGCGACCTGCTGGTCGGGTTCAAGTACATTGGACAGACCGTCGACCAGCGCGGTGCCGAACATTTCGTGTTTGGAGCCGAAGAGTCGCTGGGCTACCTGGCCGGCGACTACGCTCGCGACAAGGACGGCGCCGTCGGTGCGCTGTACGCGCTGGAGCTGGCCGCAGAGCTGCGTCGCGACGGCAAGACCCTGCTCGACCAACTGGACGAGCTTTACTTGCAACACGGCTACTACGCCGAGTCGCAGCGTTCCATTGTTTGCAAAGGCGACGAAGGGAAGGCTCAAATTCAGCGGCTCATGGCCGAGCTGCGCGACAACCCGCCGAAAGAACTGGCGGGCTGGGCATTCGACCGGGTGTTCGACTACAAGCGGCACGAGGTCCGAAGCTTGCCCGAAAACAGAAAGGTGGACGACCTGCCGAAACCGGACGGCGACTTGCTGATTTTCGAGTCGCGCCAAGGGGAACGAACCATGCGACTGGCCGCTCGCCCCTCCGGCACTGAACCGAAAATCAAGTTCTACTTCTTCGCTTGGACGGCTTGCCCAGACGCGGCCACCCTGCCGTCCGTCAAACAGTCGACCGACGACCAGCTGGCTCGCTTCAGCGAAGCCTTGCAGCAGTGGGCCGACCGCGTGCTGCAGACGTGAGCGAACGCTCCGTCGGCCGTCGCAGCCCGCCAGTGTGACGCGGGGCGCTGCACGTCCAAGGACGGTCCCCTCGCAGCGGCCGGGTACGTCGGGCCTCCTGCCCCGACGGCCGGCCTCGAACGGTCGCCCGCGACGTTCCAAAGCGACTGCCCAAAGCACGAAAAGCAACAACCCCACCAAGCCAGGAGTTCGCACTGAATGACAGACCGACGGTTGGGAATTTGGCTGGTCGGCGCGTGGGGTGGTGTGTCGACGACTGTGGCCGTCGGTCTCACCGCCCTGCAGCAAGAGCTGACCGAACCGACGGCGCTCGTCACGGCCACGCCGCCTTTCAACGGCTTGGACCTGGCCGAGTGGGGACAGTTCGTCCTGGGCGGTCACGAAATTCGAAAGACCTCGTACCAGGCCGAAGCCCGGAGGCTGTGCGAGCAGTCGGGCGTGTTCGGCGAGCGGCTGCTGTCGCAGGTGACGGAACGGCTGGCCGAGTTCGACCGAAACGTCCGCCCCGGCACGGTCGCCGGCGTCGGTCCAACCATTGAGTCGCTCGCTGCTCCAGACGTGCGAGAACTGGCGGACGAGCCGACCGCCGAAACGGTTCAGCGTCTCCGGTCGGACTTGGCCGAATTCCGGAACCGACTCGGGCTGGACTGCGTCGTCGTGGTGAATGTCGCGTCGACCGAACCACCGTTCGACGCAGAGCGACTGCCGGCCCGCTGGGACGACCTCTGGCAGCAAATGGTCGACCAGCCGCGGTCTCCGGTTCCGGCCAGCACCCTGTACGCGGCAGCGGCCATGCTCGAAAAGTGCCCGTACGTGAACTTTACGCCGTCGCTGGGAGCGAGCTTGCCGGCACTGCAGGAGCTGGCCGAACGGCAGGGCGTGGTCCACGCCGGACAAGACGGCAAGACCGGCGAAACGCTTCTCAAAAGCGTGCTCGCCCCTCTCTTCGCCGCTCGCAACCTGAAGGTGCTGAGCTGGGTCGGACACAACATTTTCGGCAACCTCGACGGCCAAGTGCTGAACGACCCGGCCAACAAGGCCAGCAAAGTGCGAACGAAAGACCGCCTGTTGGGCCAGATTCTGGGCTACAAGCCTCAGACGCTGGTGACAATCGAGTACATTCAGTCCATGGGCGACTGGAAAACTGCCTGGGACCACGTCCACTTCTTGGGCTTCCTCGACACAAAAATGACCTTGCAGTTCGTTTGGCAAGGGTGTGACTCGCTTCTGGCCGCACCGTTGGTGCTCGATTTGGTGCGACTGACCGAATTGGAACAACGTCGGGGAAGCCGAGGCGTCTTGTCGCACCTGGCCGCTTTCTTCAAAAGCCCGTTGGGAACCGACGTGGCGGACTTCTTCCGGCAGTTTCAAATGTTGCTGGAATGGGCGGAGCGGGTGCGAGCGGATTCGGGCCGAGCCGAGGCGTGAGCCCAGGTGGCGTCGGTTAGTGGAACGGTCGGGCTGTCTTTCGCCCGCCACCCCGTGCGGCCGCAGGACGACAAACGAGCCGGACCGACAGCTCGCCGAGGTCGAGACAACGTGCAGACTCGGCGAGCGAACCGCGTTCGCGCTCACAAGGCTCCCACGCAGTCCGCCCCATTCCGGCCCCTTGTTCTTGAGGACTCAGCCCATTGACCTCCCGACACCGGAAGTCGAACAAGCTGGTCGCCTACCTGACGTTGGTTCGCTTCCCGGCCGTCTTTACGGCAGTCGGCGACGTGCTCATGGGCCTCGCCTGCGCGACGGGCGGCTTCCGGCCCGCCGACACGGTCTTGACCCTGGTGCTCAGCTCGGCCGGAATCTACCTGGCCGGCATGGCTCTGAACGACCTGTTCGACCGACAACGCGACGCGGTGGAACGTCCGGAAAGGCCAATTCCGTCTGGCGCAGTCGCGCCGCGAGAAGCTGGCGTGCTCGGTGGCGTCCTCTTGCTTGCCGGCTGTGCGGCTGCGTGGTCGTGCGGACCGGTAGCCGGAGTCGTCGCCGCGGCGTTGGCCGCACTGGCCGTCGCGTACGACGCGGGGCTGAAGACCACACCGGGTGGCCCACTGGCCATGGGAGCCTGTCGTGGTCTGAACGTGCTTCTGGGCGCAGCAGGCGCCGGGACGTGGGCGTCGTTGTGGAGCTGGCCGCAGGCGGCCGCAGCGGCCTCACTGGCAGCGTACGTCAGCGGCCTCACATGGGTCGCTCGCGGCGAGACCGACGCAACAGACGACGGCTCACCAGCGGCTCGCGCACGGAGAGCGGAAACGACCGTCGGCGTGCTGGGCGTCGGGGCCGGCTTGGCCGGTTTCGTCGCGGTGGGCGCACTCCACCAAAGCAGTCAAGGCGCCTCCGTGCTGCTCATTCTTGCCGTGGTCGCCGCGATAGTCGGCCGCCGTCTGTGGGACTTGTGGCGCCGCCCGAGCGCGGCGCGGGTGCACCGCGCCGTGCGGACAATGCTCTACTCCATTCTCGTCCTGGACGCGGCTGTGACGCTGCTGGCCACCGGGCGCCCGGAGCTCGGCCTGCTCGTTCTGGCTCTGCTGGTGCCTCACCTGGGGTTGCAGGTCTGGTTCCGAGTGACGTGAACGCGTCGCTCGGTTGCCAGCCCGAAGGCCTTGAGCGAGCGGCGGTTCGGTCGTGCGAGCCGGCGCGTGGAAGTCAACCCCCTCGTGAGCCGAACGTCCCCTTTGTCGCGGCGCTGCCGTGAAAGCCGCGTTTCGGGCAGCCGTTTCGGTGGCTCAAGTCAGAACGGCTGCTGAAAGCCCATGACCTGAAACCGAGCCAGTTCGAGCGGGCTGGTCAGCTTCACCGCGGCAATGGCGTCGTAAGCCAACATGACTTTGCGGGCTCCCATGCTGTCGGGCCGGTCCCGCTCGAGCATGACCACGCCCGCCGACACCAGAAAATCCGTAAACGGAATCGTCTCTTGGAATTTCGTCACGACGATTCCTTGCCGCGGAATGGCTTCCGGCCACCCCTCGAAAATGGTTCGCCAAGCTTCTCCTGAGTCCATTGGCGTTCTCCTGCGCGCGGCTCGTCTTGTGGGCTGCCTCGGCCGGCCGATACCGGACGCCTTGCGAGCTCGCTGCGGCCAACCGGCCGCAACACCGAACTGCGTTGACCTTCGGACCGCGCGGTCAACGCAACCGACCGCCTCGAGGCTCTGACTCGGGTCGAGCCGTTCCAGTGCGGACACACTAATTCATCGGCCGAACCGGACGAACGGCTTTCGCTCAAGGCCGGCCGGCGTCGCGTCGAGCCAGTTCAGGCACGGACCCAAGCGCGGCGTCCGCGGACTCGCGGGCTTGCGCGGCAGAGCTCGCCGCAAGGAAGCGTTCGTCGACACGCCGCGTGTCCGTCGAGGGCCACCGGAACTGCAGGGACCAACGGTGGGCCGTGAGGGACCAACCGCACCGCGCAAAAAAAATTCGGGCCGCCTTGCCGGCGACCCGCCTTCCAAAGTGACCCCGACGGGATTTGAACCCGTGTTACCGGATCGAAAGTCCGGTGTCCTAGGCCTCTAGACGACGGGGCCACAAAGTTCGCGCGTAGTGTAAGCTGTGCCGCGAGTCCGTCAAGCGAAAAGACAGCACCGTGCTGAGAACCAGCGAAAAGAACGGCCTTGTCGTCCGGTTGACAGTCCGGTCCGGTGGGACGACAGAATCAAACTTCGGAGGGTGCGATCAAGAAGTCGACTGCGTCTCTTCCGTTTGCTGCCCGCCCTGAGCCAGCTTCGCCTGCTCTTCCCGACGAATGGCCTCCAGGACTTCGCTGCGGTGAACCGGCACCTCTCTCGGTGCCTCGATTCCGAGACGCACCTTGTCTCCTCGCACCTCGACGACCGTAATGCGAATTCGGCCGTCGATAATGATGCTCTCGTTTTTCTTCCGCGACAACACCAGCATCGTGACACTCCATCACGCCGGGCTCGACCTCATGTTTCTGTCGAAGCCGGAGACACCAGACGAGCCAAGCTCCGTCCAAGAGCCTGCTCTTGTCGCCGACTGAACCTGCGCTTCGACAGTTGGCCCGGCAACCAGACAGCACACGATTCTAAAAGCCGCGCGCGCAACCGTCAACCCCAAGTGCCGATGCGGCCGGCATTTCGCGAAAGAAAAACGTGTTCTCTGTTCACCCCGTCTCCGATGTCGTCCCCCCCAGTCGACCGAAAACCAACTCAGTCCAGGCTTCGAAATTTTTCCGCAACGACGCTCACATCAGACCACCATTCTCAGCGCAAACGTAAGACTGTCTGTCCATGTGAGAAAGCAAAGTCGTTTCGGACACACGTCGCTCCGGCCCGCGCGTCGCGACCGCCAGCCTCTGCTGTAGCCGTCCGTTGGGAGCGCCACAGCTTCCACGACGCCCGCTTGGCCCAGAAATATTTGCTTCGCTGGCGTCAGCCCCCTGCTTTCCCTCGGCGCCCAAATTTCTCCACTTCGCCCGCACGGCCGCCCCGAGCCCGTGCAGCGCTTCACCGGTTTGCCGCCCTCCCGCAGGCGGCAACGTCGGCCGGAACGGAACTGCTCTCCAAAAGCCGCCAAACTGAAGTCGCTTCGTAGTAAAACTCGGCTTGGCTGGATTGTCAACACGTTTTCTCGCTTTTCCAGACGACATGACCCGAAAAATCCGCGCGACCGGGCGTTTCCCTCCGCCGCCTGCGGGTCGTCGGCCGCTCGGGCAACCGAGCTTCGCCGCTTGAGACCGCGGCTCGGCACACCCCGCTGTCGCGTTCCGAGCCGCCGGTCCGCTACCGCCGTTCGGCCGCCGGGCGGGTCCTCGTCGACCGAGCCTTCCGGAATCTTTCGGGCGAGAGCCGCCTCGCGTCGTTTTTTTTCGGCGCGGCAAGGCACCGGACGCACGGCCGCAGACAGACGCCGACAGCCGTCGGCGCGGCGAGCAAGACCGCTGCACGCTGCGCTCGCTCAGACACCGCCACGCTCGGCCGAGCGGTTCCGACCCAACGACTGGGACACCGACCAGCCATGGTGTAGAATGCCGGTGGCTTGTTCGCAGACGCACGTCGCCTGCAAG
>CAYSAG010000218.1:0-8609 GCA_964428935.1 uncultured Planctomycetaceae bacterium
GAAAAGTCCAGACGGACCGTGCAACGTGACCGCACAGCCGCTCGGAGTCGAACGGTTCGAGCAGACGGTTGACGCTCGTTCGGGAAAACCACTGTTCGGCCCGAGTCGCCGTTTCGAGTCCAACGAATGGCGCCGTAACCTGACAGACGACGCGTCCACCGCCGAAGGGTCTCTCGGGAAGAGGTCGAAACAGTTGAGCGACGGGAACGCGGCTGTGTGCTCGTCGGAAAACGGACGGACGTCGGCAGTCGAGCGACGGCCGGCGTGTCTGTCTCGAAAAAATGGCTCAGGTCGGCCCAGCCGGCCGGCGCCGTCCGGTCACTCGTTCTTCAACGACAGCCCCAGTTCGGCCAGTTTGCCCCGGACCTCGTTCAGAGACGTTACACCAAAGTTCCGCACAGCCAGCAGTTCGTCGGCCGTCTTGTTGATCAGTTCGCCGACGGTGTTGATGCCCAGGCGGGTCAAGCACTTTCGAGCTCGAACCGACAGCTGCAGGTCGGCGACCGGCATTTCGAGCAGCCGCCGCTGCTCGGGCGAAATTTCGCTCACGCCACGAGCTCCCACGCCCGTGGACGCCGGCTTGAGGAACTGGCCGATTTTCAGCCCCAGTCCCTCCATCATTTGCCGCACTTCCTTCAGTGACGTCTCGCCGAAGTTCTTCGTGTTCAGCAGCGCCTGCTCGGTGGTGCGAGTCAAGTCGCCGATGGTTCGAATGCCGGCCCGTTCCAGACAGTTGCGGCTTCGAGCCGACAGCTCGAAGTTGGTAATGGGCGTCTGCAGCACCGCCTCCAGCTCGCGCTGACGCCGCAGCTCCTCTTCGTCGACGACCGGCTCCTCGCCTTCTTCAATGTCCCGCAAGTAGAGCCGAGCCCGTTCGTTGTTCGGGTCGTACCGCAGGACGCGGCGGAAGCAGAACGTCGCCGCCGGAATGTTGTCGACCTCCTCGTACAACAGCCCCAAGTTGACCAACGCGCCCAAGTGGTACGGGGGAATGGACAGACACCGCTCGTACAGCTCAATGGCCGCTTGGTCGTCGCCGTAAATGGCGTAGAGGTTGGCCAAGCGAAAGAGGGCTTCGGAGTGGCGGGGGTCCATGTCCACCGCCCGTTCCAGGTACTCAATGGCTCCCAAAGCGTCGCAGCGGTCGGCCAGAATGCAGCCCATTTGGTAGCAGTACTCCGCCCGCGTCGCTCCCGCCGACCCCGTGCTCCGCACCAACTGCTCCGCCTCGTCCACTCGACCCATCAGTCGGACCGCGGCCGCTTGCTGAAACGTACAGTCCACCTGGTCCCAGCCGCGTTCGGCCGCGGCCTGGAACTGTTCGAAGGCTTCCTGGTAGCGGCCCAGGCTGAGGTAGCAGCGTCCCAGGTAGTAGCGAGCCAGCGCGTCGTTGGGCAAGCGTTGGAAACAGCGTTCCGCCGTCTCGTGTTCGGCCAACAAGTACGACAGCACACCGCACAGACGGACTTCGTCCTCGTTGGCCTGTCCGGCGTCGACGCGTTCCACCAAGTCACGCCACGCCTGCCTCATTTCCGACGTGTTCTGGTGGACCGCGCGGCGAAGCTCCGTGATCTGCTGGGGTCCCAGAACCAGCACTTCGCGCAACAGTTGTTGCGCGTCGAAGGTTGGTGTGGTCGTCACGAGCAACGCCCCTCCAAGTCAGGACAGTGGCCAGAAGCAACCCCGCCCGCGGCGACAGGGTTTCCGCACATGTGCGTCGGCCGGGAACACCATGAGAGCAACAGACGTGGCAGCGGACCAGCCGCGTCGTCTTGCCAAGCCGAAAGTCGCTCGAACCCAGACACGGCCAGCGCCCGCAACTACTCCTCAGGCACGTACGGCAGCAATGCCATGAAGCGAGCACGCAAAATGGCCCGACGAACGGCCCTCTGGTACTTGGCACAACACCCCGTCCGGCGACGCGACAAAATTCCGCCGTTGCGGCTCAGCATGCTCCGCAACAGCCGCACGTCTTTGTAGTCCACGTACACCGGACGCGGCGACCGGTCGCAACCGTCCGGGCAAAACCGACAACGCGCCTTCTTCTTCAGCCGCGCTCGCTTCTTTCGCAGCTTCTTGATTTCCGCTGGTGTGAGCGTTGGCATTCAGTCGCCACCCTCGTTTCTAGAACCACTTCAGCCACTCCCGGTCGGCCCGTCGTACCCTCACGCGGACCGCGCGCTCCCGGAACCGGAAGGGCTTTCCCAACTGACGAAGCGAGGATTATGAACGTGGCACAGAATTCTTTCAAGGCTGGCGGAGCCGTTCAAGAGGGCCGCTTGGCCCGACCCTTGCCCGAACTCCGGTGCTGGCCGTACGCCCGGCCGGACGAGGTCGCCGAGCCGCTCGGCCGGACAGAACGAACCGGCGCACCATTGGGTGAAGTTCGTTTAGACACTCATTAGTCCGAACGAAAGCGCGAACAACGTTCGCGCTTCTTGGAGTGCGGCAGTCCTCTGCCGGTTTGGATCCAGAGCGGTGCAAGACCACCGCACTCCAAACCGCGTCCACGCACGGATACCAAGGGCGGAGCCCTTGAGTAGAGTCTTTGCGGTCAAGGTGCGCGCAACGTGCACCCATGACTTGAACGCCGTAACTTGCCACGTTCTCTTCGGTTGTGGAGCAAGCAGGGGGCTTGTTCCACGTTAGGGATTGGCTAAGCTGACCGGCATGAATGGAATTCGACTGGAGGGAGTTCGCGTCCACAACTTGAAGAACGTGTCGCTGACGGTGCCACTGCACCGGCTGGTCGTGGTGAGCGGCGTCAGCGGCTCGGGCAAGAGCAGTCTGGCGTTCGACACGCTCTACGCGGAAGGCCAACGCCGCTACATCGAGACGCTCGCTCCGGCCGCCCGTCAGTTCTTGCCTTTGCTGGACAAGCCAGACGCCGACCGAATCGAAAACATTCCGCCGGCCGTGGGTGTGCGTCAAGGAGCGGGCCGGGCGGGCGCTCGCGACACCGTCGCCACGGCCACCGAACTTTACGACGCTCTGCGCTTTCTTTTCGCCCGGCTCGGGCAAGTCGTGTGCCACGGCTGCGGTCGAACGGTCCGTCGGTTCGGCGCAGAGGACGTGTGGCGGTTTGTGGCCGAGCGGGTGCGGGCCGGCACGCGGTTCCAGGTTTGCTTTCGGTTGGAGCAACCGGGCCGAGGCGACTTGGGCAGCGAGCTGGCTCGCGCCGGCTTCCGTCGCGCCGTCGTGCTTCGCCGGCAAGGGACCGGACTGTCCGGCAAGACGGTCGAGCTGGAACACTGCACCGACCAGCTGCTCCGTCAGGCTCGCGCCGAGCAGGTTTGGGTGGTCGTCGACCGGCTGGTGGCCGGCCGCGTGGAGGAAGCTCGAGCGTTGGAAAGCCTGGAGCAGGCGCTCTTCTTCGGCGAAGGGCTGTGCGTGCTGGTGCTGGAGCCGCAGCCGACTTCGTCCGCCGCGGACCGGGCCGACGCGGCCAGCGGGCGGGCGGTGCAGCGGCCTTCGAAGGAGCGAGCTTCGAGTCCTGCGACGGAGCTGCTCACGCCCGGTGACCTGCCCGGTGGCACCGCCGAAATCGACGGCCGGCACTGGCAGTGGGTCGAGTTTTCCGACCAGTACGAATGCCGGGCCTGCGGACGCCACTACGAAGAACCGACGCCTCACTTGTTTTCGTTCGACTCGCCGCTGGGAGCGTGCGGCCGTTGTCACGGGTTTGGCCGGGTCCCGACCATTTCGTTCGAGCACTTGGTTCCCGACCCCAGCAAGTCGCTGCGCGAAGGGGCCATTGCTCCGTGGACCACACCGGCCTACCGGCACGAGCTGGACGAACTGCTCGCCCTGGCCGACGACTACGGAATTCCGGTCGACGTGCCGTTCTCGGAACTGAAGCCGGAACACCTGGAACTGATTAAGAACGGCGTGCCGGAGCGGAACTTCGGAGGACTGCGCGGTTTCTTTCGTTGGCTGGAGCGACACCGGTACCGGTTGGGCGTGCGTGTGTTCCTCAACCGTTGGCGAGCGTACCGAACGTGCCCGGCCTGCCGGGGCGCTCGGCTGTGCGAGGCCGCCCTGGCGGTGCGCTTGCTGCCGGAGCGGGCTGGCGAAACTCAAGCGGACGACGACGTCACCTTGGTCGGAAAAAATCTGGCCGAAGTGTGCGAATTGACGGTCGAGCAGGCGGCGACGGCGGTCCGGCGGCTGGAGGAGCAGCTGACGGAGCGAGAGCGGCAGCGAGTCAGCTCGTTCCTGGCCGCCTTGTCCCGTCGTCTGGAGTACTTGCAGCAAGTCGGACTGGCCTACGTCACCTTGGACCGCTCCCTGCGGACTCTCTCCGACGGCGAAGCCAAACGGGTCTCGCTGACCACGTGCTTGGGTTCGGGGCTGGTCAACACGCTGTTTGTGCTGGACGAGCCCAGCTGTGGACTCCACCCGCGGGACAACGAACGGATTCTGGCAGCGGTTCGACGACTGCGCGACGCGGGGAACACGGTGGTGGTGGTCGAACACGAACCGGAGTTTGTTCGGGCAGCCGACCACGTCATTGACATTGGTCCGGCGGCCGGGCGAGAGGGCGGACAGATTGTCTTCGAAGGTCCACCGGGCGAGCTGGTTCGGTGCGAGCGGTCGCTGACGGGAGCGTTCTTGAGTGGTCGCCGCTCCACCCCGGTGCCCCAGCAACGTCGGAAACCCACCGGCTGGCTGACGCTGAAGAACGTCCGGCACCACAACTTGCGCGGCCTGACCGTGCGGTTCCCGCTGGGGGTTCTGTGCGCCGTCACCGGCGTCAGCGGCAGCGGGAAAAGCTCGCTGGTGGAACAAACACTCTACCCGGCCCTGTGCCGCGTCTTGGGCAAGCCGGTCCCGACCGGACCGAGAGGCCGTTACGACGCGGTCGAGGGCGCTGAGCAACTGAGCGACGTCGTCCGGGTCGACACGTCGCCCATTGGGCGAACTCCTCGCAGCAACCCGGTCACCTACATGAAGGCGTTCGCCGAGATTCGACAGACCTTTGCCCAAACCCGCGACGCCGAGGTCCGACAGTTCACGGCCAAACATTTCAGCTTCAACGCGGCGGGCGGCGGCCGGTGCCCTCGGTGCCGCGGAGCCGGTTCCATTGAAATCGAAATGCACTTCTTGGCCGACATTGTCATGACGTGCCCGGAGTGTCACGGCACGCGGTTCCGGCCGGAGATTCTGGAAGTCAAGTACCGCGGACTGAGCATTGCCGACGTGCTGAACTTGACCGTGCGCGAGGCGTTCGCGTTTTTCCGCAGTCAACCGCAAACGCAGCGACGCCTGGGCTTCCTGCTGCAGGTGGGCCTGGACTACCTGACGCTGGGACAGCCCGCCACGACGCTTTCCGGCGGCGAGTCGCAGCGTCTGAAACTGGCCGCTCACCTGGCCCAACAGTCCAAAGCCCGAACGCTGTTCTTGCTGAACGAGCCGACGACGGGACTGCACCCGTTCGACGTCGAGAAGCTGGTGGAGTGTCTGCAGCGGCTGGTCGCGTCCGGCCATTCGGTCATTGTCATTGAGCACAACCGCGACCTAATCAAGTGCGCGGACTACGTCATTGACCTCGGGCCCGAGGCGGGCGAGCAAGGGGGCGAGGTGGTCGCGGCCGGGACTCCCGAACAGCTTTGCCGGTGCCGCCGGTCCGTGACGGGCCGCTACCTGCGCGAGGCTCTTCGGCGCTGAGCCTTGTCAGGGTGGGAGCGGTCCGTTAAGAATCTGCCCCGAGTGACGAACCGCAGCAAGCGCCCGGAACGAGCGGGTAGGAACGCAAGAAGCCAAACCAACAGGAGAAACGGACATGCCGCACCAGCTTGACAAGGCCAACATGGAGTGGGTCATTCAGAACTCGTACCAGCAATTCGAGGACGGGCTGAAAGCCGTCGACCAGGTGGCCGAGCAAATCAAGCAACTCGGCACGGGCTTTTCCCGAATCGTTGTGGCTGGCATGGGAGGTTCGGCCATGCCGGCCGCGTTGGCCCAAGAGGCTCGGCTGGTGGGTCTGCCCATTTCCGTGCACTGGTCCTACGGTCTGCCGAAGGGGCTCAACCCGCAATTCACGCTGGTCATTGCTTCGTCGTTTTCCGGCAACACCGAAGAAACGCTGTCGGCTTACGACGTGGCTCGGGAACAAGGGTTCCGAATCATTGGCGTTTCGAACGGCGGCGAGCTGGAGCGGCGGTGTCAGGCCGACGGGGTGCCCTTCGTGAAGATTCCAGCGGCCGACATTCCGGGCACGGACAAGAAAATGCAGCCCCGTTCCGCCACCGGCTACGGTGTGGGAATTCTGGTCGGAATCCTCGAGACGCTGGGACTGGCCAAGTCGGGCGCTCGACAGGCCGTCGAGTCGCTCGGGCCGTTCCTTCGCGACTTGGGGCCGCAGGCCCGAGCGGAAGCGGAAAAACTGGTGCCGAAACTGAAAAACGCCACGCCGGCCATTTACGCCTCGTACCGTTTCCCGAACGTCGCTCGCATTTGGAAAATCAAGTTCAACGAGAACGCCAAGTGCCCGGCCTTCTGGAACGTGTTTCCCGAACTGAACCACAACGAAATGACCGGCTGGCTGCACGCGCCCGGTCCGTTCCACTTGGTCCTGTTGTCGGACCCGGCCGAGGACGGGCGGATTTTGCTGCGAGAGAAAATCACGCGAGAAATTCTGAAGGAGAAGGCCGGCCTGGACGCCACCGTCATTTCCATGCCGGGCGAAACCGACCTTCAGAAAATGTTCGGCACGCTGCTGATTGGCGACTGGGCCAGCTACTTGCTGGCGCTGGAACTGGGCGAGGACCCCAGCCCGGTCGAGCTGGTCGAGGACTTCAAAGCCCGGCTGAAACAAGCCCGCACGGGAGGGCAGTGAGGCCTCAGTCCGGCGAACGGAGGTTTCCAGCTGAGGCAACCAAGAGGACGACCCAGCCAGGCGCTTCAAATGCGTGTGCGTAGCTGGGAGTCTACGACGTGACGCGGGGCGATCGCCTGCTACCGCCTTTCTCCGGTGCGCCGAAAATGAGCACGACAGCCGGACGGCAGCACACGTCGCGGGCTGTGTGAGAGAGCTCCCGGCTGGACTAGTGCTCGCTGTCGACGCACCCATCCAAGGCCTTCTCGAGTCGTTGCCGTGTCGCTGCCCGGATCCGACGCACGCCGAGCTCGTCGGCCATGGCCCGGATCGCTTGCTCGCGGTTCGCTTGCTGCCTCAAGACCCACTTCGCCAACGCACACAGTTCGGGCATGGCGATCTGGTGAGCGGTACGTCTGAATCCGGGAATCGGTCGGCGGAATCGAACGATGGCAGTTCCGGAGCTGTTTTTCGGCCAATAGAAGTTTCCGGCGTCGGGCTCGCGCGTGATCGTGGCCAGCTCCTTGGCCAGCCCCAAGACTCGCTCGCGAATTTGTCGGCCCGAGCGTTGAAAACCGTGTGCTCGCGCAATGCGTTGCACCAGCAAGTCCTCGTGGATCGGTCCCTCCACCTCGATGACCCTTCGCATAGCCTCGCTCAGCGCCGAATCGTAACTCGGATCGAAGAATCTGGCCGCATCGAGTTCCGGACCTTCGTGCTGCAGGTCGCAGATTCTGTAAGGGACCGGGGCTTTGGCCTGGGCATCATGGTCGCTCTCGCCGCCATCCTCGGCTTCTTGTTTCGGAGGCAGTTCGCGGTCCTGCGGGATGCTGTGGCCGGCACTTTCCGATTCCTGACTGTCGCGCGGGGATTGACGATCATCGGGGATATCGGGACTGTCGCATGACGGCTCCTGCTCTCGAACATGGTCCGCAATTCGTCTGGGGGCCCCGCCGGGTTCGTCGGAACGGGTAGTCGAACCGTTTGGAAGCTCCGTGGCCGGTTCGCGGCGCTCGTCGCGCATGGGTCTGGTAGAACGCGACCGCGCGGACAGCTCGTGCAGCTGTTTCAGCAGACGTTGCAAAGTGGTTTCCCGATCGGTCCACCAGTCGATCGACCATACACGCAGGATCTTCCATCCCAAATTTTCGAGGACGGCCTGCCGCAAACAGTCCCGGTCGCGTGCTGTGGCCGATCGATGGTAAGTGACCCCGTCGCACTCGATGCCCGCCAAGTACCGACTTCGGTCGTGGGGATCGACGACGCCGAGGTCGATTCGGAAGCCCGAAACGCCGATCTGCGGGTGGACTTCCCATCCTGCTTCGCGGAGGCTTTCGCCGACCGAGCGCTCGAATGGCGACTCGAAGTCAGCGCCTGTCGGTCCCCAAATCTCGTCCAAGACACGTGGTCCTCGGTCCGCGTACTCCAGGAAATGTTTGAAGTCTCGAACGCCGGCGGCTTGCGTGCGAGACAAGTCGATCTGTTCGGGCCGCAGGCTTGCGAACACCAACAGCTCCTGTCTGGCGCGGGTGATCGCGACGTTGAGCCGCCGCTCGCCACCTTGGGCGTTCAGCGGGCCGAAATTCATGGAGATGCGCCCGTGACGATCTGGCCCATACGTCACCGAAAAGTAGATGATGTCCCGCTCGTCGCCTTGCACGCTTTCCAGATTCTTTACGAAGATCGGTTCCACTGCGTCTTCCGAGAAGTATCTCTCGATTTCCGGATTTTCGCGGCGTTGTTGGTCCAGCAGGTCCTCGATTAGCCGCTGCTGCTCTACGTTGAACGTTAC
>CAYSAG010000219.1:0-8546 GCA_964428935.1 uncultured Planctomycetaceae bacterium
CTGGTGGTTGTCTTTCTTTTGCGGTTTGCGTCGGGTTTGTCGGGCTGGGCCAAGCGAGGGGACCGGTGCCGGCTGGGCGGCGGCCACAAGCTGGTCGCTGGCGGGGAGCGCTGTCGCTTGAGTTGGGTGAAGTCAACCTTGGTGCCTGGGTGGAAGGAATGGTCGACGTGAGCCAATTGAGTCTGCTGGCGGCTGAGACGGTCGAAGAGGTGACGGTTTCGGCGTTGCAGTGGTGGTTGACGTTTGGAGCGGTCGTGTTGGCCGTCTTGGGGCTGGGCGTGTTTTCGTACGGCACGCGGGCCGGCATCGTTGCTCGGGCGACTACGAAGGAGGCGGTCCGTCAGCCCGTGTTCTGGCTGCTGCTGGTCGTGGCGGCGGTCATTTTGATTTTGAACACGTTCGTGCCTTTCTTTTCGCTGGGTGAAGACGTCAAGATGCTGAAAGACTGCGGGCTGGCCACGCTGCTGATTTGCGGTCTGCTGCTGGCAGTGTGGACATCCAGCACCGCGGTGGCCGAAGAAATTGAAGGTCGGACGGCCATGACGCTGTTGTCGAAGCCCATCAACCGCCGACAGTTCATTGTGGGCAAGTACGTCGGCATTCTTCAGGCGGTCTTGTGGTTGCTGTTTCCGTTGGTGGTGGTCTTTTGTGTGTTGATTTACTACAAGGTCGGGTACGACGCTCGCGAGGCGGCGAAGCAGGTCCCCGAGTGGTGGGACTTCGAAAAGATGCGGTTGAACTGGGAGCGGGCTCGAGAAGTCGTGCAGGTGCTGCCCGGCATCGTTCTGATTTTCTTCGAGATCGCCGTGCTGACGGCTGTGAGCGTGGCGATTTCAACACGGTTGCCCATGGTCGTGAACTTGGTCAGCTGTTTTGCCATTTTCGTGGTTGGACACTTGACCCCGGTTTTGGTTCAGGCGGGCGTTTTGAAGTTGGAGTTTGTCTCGTTCATGGCCCGATTGATTGCCACGTTGTTGCCGTCGCTGGAGGTGTTCAACATCAGCGCGGCGGTGGCGACCGGGTCCATTGTGCCGCCGGTGTACTTGGGGCTGGCCGCGGTTTACTGTGCCGTGTACTGCACGGCGGCCATTCTGTTGGCTTTGATTCTGTTTGAAGACCGGGATTTGGCTTAGTGGCTGGGAACGGCAACAGTCAGTCTTCGCCCAGCTTTCTCTGGCAACAGGCTCGGCAGTGTGGTTGGCCGCAGTCGCTCTTGCTGTCGCTGGTCACCGCGCTGCTGGCGGCCCTGGTGGTGTTCGACCTCTACCTGCTCGGCCAGCTGCTGACGACTCGCGGCGAGGTCGTTCTGCGTTGCGACCAGTTGGGCGCGTACATGGAGTGGACGGGGTCGCGCCGAGTGATTGGTGATGTCGCGGCCGGCCGTGGCGAAATGTCGTACGTTCGACTGGCGGACCAGGGGCTGTGCGCGGCGGCGTGGCAGACGCGGCACCGGTGGTGGGGCGGGCTGCTGAGCGGCTTGGTGAACGACTTTCCGTGGATGCGTCACAACCTGCCGGCGTTGGCCTGCGTGCTGGCCGGAATTGCGGTGCTCAGCTTCCTCTACTGGCTGGCGTCGGTCGTTCAGTCAGACCGCTGTTCGCGCACGGCCATTGAGGTGGCTCTTCGATTGCGGGAGCGTCTGCACTGGCAGGCCCTACGGGTGGCCAGCGGCGTGGCGGACGAGAAGACGCTGCAGGGGGTGCTCGACCTTTTCTTGACCGAGACGGAGCGGCTGCGGGAGCGGTTGGAGCAGGTGCTGCGTACGGCGAGCCGTCAGCCTTTGATTTTGGCTTTCTGCGTGGTGGCGGCTCTTTCGGTCCACTGGCTGCTGGCCTTGCAGTGCTTGGTTCCGCTGGCTGCCTGTTGGTACTTGGTGGAGCGCGAGAAGGCTCGGTTCGAGCACGCTCGTCGCCTGAGCGAAGACCGGGCGCGGGTCGACGTGCGGCTGTTGTCGGAGGGAATTCGGCGGCCGCGTTTGGTTTGCGGGTACGGAATGCAGGAGTACGAGAGCCGCCGGTTCGAGCTGTTCCTGCAGCGAATGCGCGAGCAGTTCTCGATGGCTCGGCTGGGCCAGGTGTGGCTGAGCTGGATGGTTTGGCTGGTGGCCGTGGGCACGGTGGCCATGGTGGGGTTCCTGGTCGGCATCAAGGTGCTGCTGCCAGAGGAGAACCCGCGGCGGCTGGACACAATGTCGGCCGTGTTGTTGCTCTTTTTGTTCGGGCAAATGTACCGCTCCACGGCCGCCCTGGTCCGACTGAAGGACCTGTACCGCGGAATTCTGGGCTCGTGGGAAAAGGTCGAGCGGTTCCTGGCTCAAACGCCGACCGTCACGCACGCCGTTGGCGGCAAGGTGCTGCGGCCGCCCAGCAAATCGATTGAGTTCGAAGGGGTGAGCTGCTCGCTGCCGGGAAAGGGGCGCGTCCTCGACGGCGTCGAGCTGCGTCTGCCGGTGGGAGACGCCACCGCGCTGGTGTCGCTCAACCGCCTGGAGCCGCTGGCCATGGCTTTCTTGCTGCCGCGGTTCGTGGACCCCGACTCCGGCCGCGTGCTCTTCGACGGTCAAGACATTGCCTGGGCCACGGTGGACTCGGTCCGTTCGTGCGTGCTGCTGGTCGAGGGAAAAGACGCGGTTTTCACCGGGACGGTGCTGGAGAACCTGACCTGCGGCAGCGAGGCTTTCTCGCGAGAAGAGGTCATTGAAGCCGCTCAAGCCACGCTGGCTCACGAGGTCATTTCTCAGTTGCCTCAGGGCTACGACACGCAGCTCGGCGAGCACGGTGAATGGCTCCACCCCGGCGACGAGTTCCTGCTGGCGCTGACTCGGGCCCTGCTGCGCGACCCGCCCGTGTTGATTGTTCAAGAGCCCGAGCAGCCGCTGGACGAAGCGAGCAAGCAACGAATCGACGCCGCCTACGACCGACTGCTCAAGAACCGCACGGTGCTGTTCTTGCCGAGCCGCCTGTCGACGGTGCGTCGAGCCAGCCGCGTCGTTCTGCTCCACCAGGGTCGTGTGGTCGACGTGCAACCCTACTCGCTGCTCATCAAGAGCTCGGCGTTGTTCCGACACTGGGAGTACGTGTGCTTCAACGAGTTCCGGCAGGTCGAGGCTCGTTGAAAGCCTGTCGCACGGCCGGGCTCGAGCGAGCCGCAAGTGACCTTGCCTTTCTCAGCGTGCGGACCAAACGTCGTCGACTCTGGACACGCCTTGTCGTCGTGTGAGAGCAAGCCATGCCCCTTCTGGGAGCTCACCTGTCGATTGCTGGCGGCTGCTATCGGGCGGTCCAGTCGGCCTCTGAGTTGGGCATGGACTGCGTGCAGCTTTTTACGAAGAACAACACGCAGTGGCGGGCCAAGCCCCTCACCGACGAAGACGTACGTCTGTTTCGTCAGACGCTGGCGGACACGGGCGTCGCTTCGCCTTGCGGCCACGCCAGCTACTTGCTCAACCTGGCCAGCCCGGACGGCCAGCTCTGGAAAAAGTCGGTCCGGGCTTTCGTGGTCGAGCTGGAGCGGGCCGAGGCGTTGGGGCTGGTCGGTCTGGTGGTCCACCCGGGCAGCCACAAGGGGGAGGGCGAGAAACGGGGGCTGGAGCGGGTGGCCCGAGCGGTGCGGACGGCTCTGGACCAAACCCGCGGTTACCAGGTCAAAGTCGTTCTGGAAAACACGGCGGGTCAGGGGACCTGCCTGGGCTGGAAGTTCGAGCACCTGGGGTGGCTGCTGAGCGAAGTAGACCGACCCGAGCGTCTGGCCGTGTGCTTCGACACCTGTCACGCTTTCGCCGCCGGCTACGGTCTGGCCCGCAAACAGGACTACGAGCGGACGCTGGAGCAGTTGGAGCGTCACGTCGGACTGGAGTGGCTGGCCGCGTTCCACTTGAACGACAGCAAGCGGCCGTTGGGCAGTCGGGTCGACCGGCACGAGCACATTGGTTTGGGAAAGCTGGGGCTGGCGGCTTTTCGGCGTTTGCTGAACGACTCTCGTTTCGCCCACCTGCCCATGTACTTGGAAACGCCGAAGGGGCTGCAGGACGGCCGGCCCTGGGACGCCGTGAATCTGGCCACGCTTCGCCGACTCTTGAAACCGCGTGCGTCTGGTTCGGCTTCGCGACGCAAAGGCTGAGCCCTCGCGCGAGCGAAACGGCACTCACCGGGAACGGCGCGTCGTCCAGTGGCTGAAGCGTTTGACCGGCCGGCAGACCGGCGGCCGAAACACAGGCTCGCTGTCGGCAGACCGGTAGCTCGGATTATTCACAAACTGCAGCCGAACTTGCCAAAGTTCGGTCGGTTGTCGGTACTTGCAGCCAAAGTCCGGTGACCCCAGCTTCTGCAGAACGCGCCCGGCCGATTCGGTGTTTGTGAATAATCCGGGTGTTGGGAGAACGATTCGAGTGGAAGGAGATTCTGTGGGATTTGGACGGTCTCCACAGCAGATTGAGGTAGAACAGGAAGGGTAGCGGTTTCTGCTCCGCAGCGACCCGCAGGGCTGTTGCGGCAAAGTGTTCCGAGCGGTGGGCGTGGCGGTTCCATCGACGGTGCAACAGCTGACCGGTTAGGCGTTCGCCCCACCCGCCGCGTCTTGCCCGCCGGAAGGAGGCCATGGTGTCGAAGCGGATTTACTTTTCGGTGATTCGTGCAGGAAAAGAATGTGCGGAATGGCGTCGTAAAAGGTGAGACAGAACCTGCTTTCGTCCCGGCAGTTCCACAATTCGGTTCACGTTGTGGTGCACGTCGATGAGCCGGTCGTAGACGCGCAGGTGGTGCTCTCGGCAGAACTGCTTCAGCTGGGCAGACAACGGCTCACCCAGCCGAATGGCTTTTCGGTGTGCCCGCTTGACGGCCACCGGGTCGTTCAAGTCGACGCCCTCGAACGGTGACCGAATTGTGGCCAGGTAGTTCATGGCTTTCTTGGTGAACTCCAGCCGCACCCGGACCAGGTGGACGCGTTTCTTGACCACGTCGGAACGGGCGGCCTGTTCCGCCCGGCGGACGGCGTCGTCCAGTGCGGCCAGCGTCTCGGGTGTGAAAATGTCTGGGGCGACCAGCGTGGTCCATTTCCGTCCGAACGGCGACAGACACTCGTCGTAGCTGGCAAACGCCCGCTCCAGCCTTTGCCAGTAGGCTCGCATTGGCTCCGCCGCCTCGGCGTAGAACTTCTCGTAAAAATCCTCCAACAGCTTGTCGACGTCCAGGTGGACGTCCCAGGCCAACTTGGCCGCCACGTAGTGGTTCAAGCCGCACGCCGACCACTCCCTGCCAGCCGGCTGAGTGTAGAACCCTTCGACGCCCAACCGGTGGTAGTAGGGCATGTCTTGCCGAATCAAGTGGACTTGGTAGTACGGCAAGCCTCCCCACGCTCCCTTGTTGTAGTACTCGTAAATGAACAGGTGCTTGGCAATTCGAGCCCAATGCTCCAGTTCGCCGCGGAAGTACTTGGTGTTGCCGACGCAGCGGCGGGACTGGACGGGGTGGCTGTTGCACGAGTACGTGTGGCAGACCTGAATGGCCAGGTTGGGCTCGGGACGGTAGTCCGGGTCCAGCGGCACGCGCAGGTACATGGCGTAGGCGCCGACTTTGAGCAGCTTGTCCGGGTGCTTGCGGGCCACACGTCGTGCGACCTCGTTGTTGAAAATGGCCAGGCGCCGGGAGTACTGTGCGTGCCAAGCCTGGTCCGGCGGACGCTGTTCGTCCAGAGCGACGCACTTCGCGCACTGGCAAAAACCGCCGCCGTCTTGCGGAGCGACGGCCAGAATGTCCAGGGACGGGTCTTCGTCGAACAACTGATTGATTCGTCGAGCCATTTCCTCAATCAGTTCGGGGTTCGACGTGCACAGCTGCTGGCCCTGCTTCCCGGGAACGGGACGCCGTCGCTTGCCATTCACCAGGGCGAACCATTCGGGGTGCTGGTCGTAGTACTTCTCTGGTGGAATGAGCTTGAAGTGAGTGTGGAAGCTCCAGCGCCAGTTGATTCCGACGGGTCGGCCTTCCACGTCCACGCTGACGTTCATTTTCTGCCGCAGAGCCCACGGTCCGCTTTCAATCCACCGGACGCGGAAGGAAGGTGTTTCGGTTTCGTCGAAGGTGCCCAGACGCAGCGTGTCCGTGTGCGGCACCACCTCCCCCAGCTCGCCGGGCATGAACCACCGCACGCCCAAATGCTTCTCCAGCAACTGGTAGACGCCGTAAAGGGTGCCCAGGTCGTGAGCGCCGGCGACGTAGACTCCGCCCGTGCCGCTCTTCAACCGAAAGCCGTCTTCACCGAGGTCCTTCCAACGCGCCTGGTCCAACCGCTGACGGGCCGCCGAGCCGACGTAAATGGGCAGCCGACCCGGCTGCGGCGCCGGCCCGACCGGCAGCTCGACGCCGGTCATTTTCCGCACGTAGCCAACCAGCTCGCTGACCGCGTACCGCTCGACGAAAGTCGGCTCGGCCGAGACGACGACCGACGCCCTCGCTCGTCCACGCTCGACCAGCACCGCGAAGGGCGGCGTCGGCGGTGGGTACGGGTCCTTCTTTTCAACGTCCGCCGCACGACCCACGCCGCCGCAAAGGACAAACGCAGCGACAACCACGACTACGTCAAAACAGAATCGAGCGAGCCGTCTCATGTCTGTGGTCTCCCAACACGGCTGGTGGCCGCAAACCGAGTGTGGCGAGGTTGCTTGCGCGACGACAGTCAACGCAAGAGGCTCGACTGACCCAAGCCACGCCCGTCCCGTTCCCGTTGACGGAACCGGGGCCCAGCACGCCGGCGTGGCGTGTTCCCAGCCACAAAAGGTCACGGGCTTGCCGGCGCGCCCCGCTTTTGCCGAAGCAGCCACTCGTAGAGCTGCGGGTTGTTGTAGGTTTGGGTCCAGGCGTCGTGTCCGGCGTCGGGGTAGACGGTCAGCTTGGCGTGGCCACCTTCTTTGTTGATGGCTTCCACCATTTCGCGCGACCGCCTCACAGGCACGCCGCGGTCCAACGCTCCGTGAAACGCCCAGACGGGCACGCGAGCCAGTGCCTCGGCCCAGTACGTTTCGCCGCCGCCGCAAATGGGCACCAGTGCGGCGAAGCGGTCCGGGCGGTAGAAGCCCAACGCCCACGTACCGAACCCACCCATGCTCAGCCCCGTGACGTAAATGCGGTCCTCGTCCACCTTGTACTTCTTGACGACGCTGTCCAGCAAAGCGACCAGCTCCACCGGCTGCCACCATTGACCTTTCGGACACTGCGGCGAGACGACAATGAACGGGAAGTCCTTCCCGGCCGCAATCAACTTGGGTGGCCCGTGTCGCTTGACCAGCTCCAAGTCGTCGCCGCGCTCGCCCGCCCCGTGCAGGAACAACAACAGCGGCCAGGCGTCGCGCTTCTCGTAGTCCGGGGGCAAGTAGAGCAGGTACTTCAGCCGAACGGGCACGCACGCGTCGAGCTGAGCGGGTTGTTGTCGACCGGGCGTCTGTCCAAGCGCAACGACCGGGCCGGCGAAGACGGTGAGCAGTCCGAGAGCGAGCGGTCCCAATGCGAACACGCGGAGTTTGTTCATTCGGTGGTTCTCCTGTTGCAAACACGGTGCAGAGCCTTGTGGCGGCGCTCACGGCAGTCGCACCCGTGCTGCGTAAGGGCATTCGCAACCTGAGCGGGGCGTCTCCGTCAAGCACCGCCACGAATGAGTGTGCTTCGCGAGCGGTGCTGCGCCAAGGCAAACGCGACCGGCGGCCCGCGCCGCGTTTGGAAACGGCGGGCCGACCGCGTAAGCTCGAAAGGTCCCGAGCGCGTTCGCGGGCCGGACGGGCTGTCTGGTTCGGCCGGCTGGTCTGCGAGCGGAACGCTCGGTTCGGTGCCGCAGGCGGGCACCAGGCCTTTGCGGACGGCGCGGGGTGCGGCGGCGGTCGACCGAGTGGAGTCACGCCGGGCGACACCGACTCGCCTTGAGTGGCGGAACGACGCACCTCGCCGACGTGCCTGGCCAGCGTGGCCGTGCGTTTGCAGCGAGGCCCTGTTGAGCGAAACAGAAGGAGGCTGCCAGTGAAAACGAACGTGGCTGCGGTTTGGCTGGTCTTGGCCGTCTGGGCGGTCGGTGCGGACGCGGCGGACGCAGGTCGCGCGGAAGTCGCTCTGAACGGCTCGGTGTTGGCCGACCGGGTCTTCGCCTTAATGAACGACTACTTCCGCGACTTCCGGCACCCGCAGACGGGCGTCGTCTACGGCGCTCGCCTGGCGACTCGTCACCAGTGGACGTCGCCGGAAGAGGTGAAGGCCGGGCGGCCCGCTCCGTGGGGCTACGGCTCGAAAATTGAGGACACGGCACTGCACAGCGGTCATTTGCTGGTCGCCCTGTTGGAAGCGTGCCAGGCCCGACCGGCGCCGGTCTTGAAAGAGAACCTGACGAAGACGTTCCAGGCGCTGAAATGGATTGGGTCCCTTCCCGAGCGGTACCCGAAGCCGGGCTTGCCGGCGTTGGAGGGACTGGTGCCGCGCGGCCCTCACCCCGACGACCCGACGGCCTACTACGACGACTCGTCCATGGACCAGCACACGACGTACGTCATTAGCTTGGCCCGCTACGCC
>CAYSAG010000220.1:0-8528 GCA_964428935.1 uncultured Planctomycetaceae bacterium
CTTGCGAAAAAGGCAACGGAGCGTGGGAGAAGAGGCCGTCACGCCGGCCGGGACCGAAAACGGTCTGACCACTGGAACGAGAAGCTCGCCTGCAGCGGCTAGACGTCAAGAAAAAACCGACGGCCGCGGCCCCCTGTGGGAACCCAGCCGTCGGCAGGAAAAAGGGAGCAGCGGTTTTGGGGGTCGTCGCGAGGTGCGACTACTCGGCGTCATCCAATTGCGGTTGCGGTAGACCGTGACCGGGCTTGTGTGCGTACAGCAACCAGTACACGACGGGCACCAGCAACAGAGTGAAGGCCGTCGAGACAAGCAGCCCGAAGATCAACGCCCAGGCCAATCCCGAAAAGACCGGGTCGAGGGTGATTGGCCAGGCCCCCAACATGGCTGTCCCCGCCGTCAGAAAAATGGGACGAAACCGCACGGCACCGCTCTTGATCAAAGCTTCTCGCAGTGCAGCCGGGTTGAGCAGCCGTTCGTTCGGGGCCGCGCCTTCCTGCTGTCGGAACCGTTCCAGCTCGGCATGGATGAACTCGATCAGCAAGATGGCGTTCCGAGTGGCAATGCCCGACAAGGCGATCATGCCGATCATGGCCGTGGCCGTGAAGAAGACCGGGTTCGGGTACCCGCCTACGGGCACGTTCCACAGCAGGTTCAACAGCCAGAAGCCGGGAAGGATGCCAATGACCGTCAAGGGGATCGAAACCATCAACAGCAGCGGCATGGCGTAGCTGCTGGTTTCCCAAACCAGAAGGATGTAAATGCCCAAGCAGGCCGCGCCGAAGGCAATGCCAAGGTCTCGGAACACGTCCAGCGTGATTTTCCATTCGCCTTCGCCGGACCACACGACTTCAATGCCTTCGCCTTCCGGCGGGTTCTCCCGGACGCGCTTCTGCAAACGGAGGATTGCCTCAGCCGGCGGCCGTCCGGCCATTTCTCCCATGACGTAGCAGACACGACGCAGATTCTTGTGGTAAATGGTCTGGTCCACGCGGCGCCGTTCGAAGTGTCCCAGCTCGCCGATTGGAACCAGGTCGCCGGTGGCCGA
Organism: uncultured Planctomycetaceae bacterium; assembly: GCA_964428935.1. GTDB lineage: Bacteria > Planctomycetota > Planctomycetia > Planctomycetales > Planctomycetaceae > JAADHY01. Next base: position 1,046 of record CAYSAG010000220.1, read on the forward strand.
TTTGACGCGTAGTTGCTCCAGGTTGGCCAGCGACGACCGCTCGGCCGGCGTCAGCCGCAGGACAATCGGCAGTTCGTTGACCTCACGCGGCTGGTGCAAGATGCCGGCGCCGGCCTCGGCCGGGTTCTGTTCGCCCGGACTCATGCCGGCCAAGGCCAATCGCACCGTTGCGGCAATGGCCTGGGTGCTGACGCCGTGCAGCGACGCTTTTTCTCGGTCGACGACGAACACCCACTTTGTCTGCTCGTCTTCGACGACGTCGTCCACGTCCACGACGCCGCGTTCGGTTTCCATCAAGCGACGGACGTGCCGAGCCGCTCGCATCAGCTCGTCGTAGCTGGCGCCGGGCGGTCCGTAAATCTCCGCCACCAAGGTGCTCAGCACCGGCGGTCCGGGCGGCACCTCGACCAGCTTGATGTTCGCGCCGTGACGCTTGGCAATCTCTTGCAAACCGTTCCGCAGCCGGAGCAGAATTTCGTGACTCTGTTGGACCCGCTCCTTCTTGTGAACCAGATTGACGCGAATGTCGCCGACGTTCGGTCCACGGCGCAAGAAGTAGTGTCGGACCATTCCGTTGAAGTCCATGGGCGACGAGGTGCCCGCAAAGGTGAGCACGTTGGTGACCTCCGGCGCCGTCCGCAGGTAGGCAGCCAGGTCCTCAAGCACTGCTTCCGTCTCTTCCAGTGTCGCGCCCTCGGGCATGTCGACGACCACCTGACATTCGTTCTTGTTGTCGAACGGCAGCATTTTCAACGGCACGCGGCCGGTCACCGCCAACAACGACGAGGCAACGAACAGGCCGGCCGTCGCCAGAATCAATAGCCAAGCCAGCCAGCGGTGGTCGACGAACGGGCTGACCAACGCTCGGTAAATCTTGTACGTCAGGCTCCTTTCCAGAACGAAGGGCTCTTCTTGTTTGCCGTACTGAGACTTCAGGGCGTGGTAGCTGAGCCACGGCGTGACGGTGAAAGCCACCACCATGGACATCAACATGGCCACCGGCACGTTCAGAGCCATGGGGCGCATGTACGGACCCATCATTCCCGTAATGAAGAACATGGGCAGGAATGAAACGATGACGGCCAGCGTGGCCAGAATGATGGGTGGCCGCACTTCGTTGACGGCTGTCAAAACCGCTCGCAACGGCGGTTCTTTCTGCATCCGGAAGTGACGGAAAATGTTTTCGACGTCGACAATCGGGTCGTCGACCACCAGGCCCAGCGACAGAATCAGGGCGAACAACGTGACGCGGTTGATGGTGTAACCGGTCAGGTAGTTGATGAGCAAGGTCAGGGCGAAGGTCAGCGGCACGGCAGTGGCGACGACCAGCGCTTCGCGCCAACCCAAAGTCAAGGCAATCATGCCGACGACAATGACGATGGCCGTCGCCAGCTCGCTGACCAGCTCGTTCACTTTCTCGTTGGCCGTCTCGCCGTAGTCACGGGTGATGACCACGTGGACGTCGTCGGGCAAGACGCTTTCTCGGAGCTCCTCCAGGCGCTTTTCGATGGCCCGAGCGACCCAGACGGCGTTGCTGCCCTTCTGTTTGGCCACGGCAATGGTCACGGCCGGGTAGTCGCGGTTGCGTTCCGGCAGTTGTGCGTCCGGGGCCGTCAGACCGGCGTACTTCGGCAAGTAGCGCCGTTGAGCCTCTTCGCACTCCGTACAAGCCGGGCCGAAACTGATCCGCGTGTACGTCTCCGGCTCGGCCGGTCCGTCTTCCAACGTCGCGACGTCTCGCAGGTAGACGGGGCGGCCCGAGTACACGCCCACGACCAGGTTGCCCAGGTCACGAGCGTCTCGGACAAAGGGACCGGTCTCCACGACCGCCTCGACGTTGTTCTTGCTGAACGAGCCGGAAGGCAAGTTGACGTTCGCGCCTTTCAAGACGTGAACCACTTCCAGTGACGTCACGTTGTGAGCGGTCAGGCGGTCGGGGTCGAGCCGCACGGTGATTTGGCGACGACGTCCGCCGACGATTTCGGTTCGTCCGGTCTTCGGAATCGCCTTCAGCTCCAGCTCCAACTGCTCCGCGACCCGTCTCAGCTCGAAGTCGCTCAGCCGCTCGCTCCACAACGTCACCATGACAATCGGCACGTCGTCGATTTCGACCGGCTTGACGACCCAAGCGGCGATGCCGGGCGAGACGGCATCGGTGTTCATGGAAACTTTGTTGTAGAGCTTGACCAGACTGTCCTCGCGGTCCTCGCCCACGTAGAAGCGCACCGTCACAATGGCCATGCCGGGCCGCGACATGGAGTAGACGTACTCGACGCCGTCAATCTGGTACAGCATCCGCTCCAGCCGCGACGCCACCAACTGCTCCACTTCCTGAGCCGAAGCACCGGGCACTTGGACGAACACGTCGGCCATGGGCACGACGATTTGCGGCTCTTCCTCACGCGGTGTCACCAGCAGAGCAACCGCGCCGGCAGTCAACGCCAGCAGAATCAACAGCATCGACAGGTTGCCGCGCAGGAAAACCTCCACAATGCGGCTCAACCAACCGTGCCCGTTGTGGCCCTTCTGTCCGTTCTGTCCTGACATCGTTCGGCTCCTGACTGCCCTCGCTGTCTATGTCCGAACCGCCAGTGCTTCGACGGACCGGCCGCGTTGTGCGCCGGTCCGCGACACCGGGCGGGTTACTTCGGCTTCGCAACCAGCTCGCCCACCTTCAGGCCCGACAGAATCTCCACCTTGCCGTCGAAATATTGACCCGTGCGGACAAACCGCCGCTTCAAAATCTTCCGACCGTTCAGCTCGACGACCACGTCCACCAGGTCCAGCTGACCGACCTGCTGGACCGCGTCCGCGTCCACCACCACGTACTCCGCTTCGGCCAACGGAATCGACAACCGACCGAACATGCCTCGGTACAGTCCTTCCAACTGGTCCGGTGGCAGTGCAACTTTCACCAAGACGGACCGCGAACGCGCTTCCGCCTGCGGAACAATTTCCCGAACGGTGCCTTCCATGGTGCGGTCGAGCGACTCGATGTAGACGGGCAGCTTCTGTCCCAGCTTCACTTTCGAAGCCAGCCGTTCTCGCACGCTGGCGTGCAGTTCCAGTTCCTTCGGGTTGTACAGACTGAGCAGCGGTCGGCCGGGAGCGGCCAGGTCGCCCGGGTCCACCAACCGCTCGGCCACAATGCCGTCAATCGGCGACGTGATTTGCGTGTAGCTGAGCATGACCCGGACCCGCTGAATCTGCTCGTCCGTCTGCTTCAGCCGGGCCAGAGCCACCTGGTACATGCCTTCCACCCGGTCGTACTCCTCCTTCGTGACGACTCTCTCGGCGTACATTTTCTCGTAGCGTTCGAAATCCAGTCGCCGGACGCGCAGGTCCGACTCGACGCCCAGCCGTGCCGCTTCCAGCTCACGCAACTGAGCTTGAATCTCGCGGTCGTCCAGTTGCACCAACAACTGGCCCTTGTGGACGACGTCACTGGCGTTGACCCGCACCTCCACGACCGTCGCCAGCACCTTGGCGGCAATTTCGGTCTTGTTGCGAGGCTGTACCGTGCCGACCGCGTCCACGTACTCGGTCCGCCGCAGCAGCGTCACAGGAACAACCTGTCGCCCCTCGGCCGACCGGTACTGGTAGGGCATTTGCCCGGGGGCAATCTTCTCGTGAAACCACCCGGCCTCCCACGCAATGGCCACAGCAACCAAAGCGACTCCGACAACGGGAACCGCCAACCGTACGAAAACTCGAGCCAGGGTTCGGAACAGCTTTCCCATTGCTTCCACCCCGTCCTTTTGAAGCCGACTGTTTGACGTTTTGTGTTCGCGACCGACTGTTCGCGTTCGACCCAGGCGAGCGGTCGGTTCGACCGCCCAGTCAATGGACGAGACCTGTCGCCCCGTGTTTCCGGTTTTCTTGCCGACACCGGCTACCTTACTGTTCCCGTGGGCAGACCTTGGTTACAAGCGAGCGACGCTCGAAAGGTGCTTGCGTCCGGACAGCGGCTCTGCACGCTTTGAGTGTCGACGCGGCAGCATGCCGGCTCCACATCAGCTCGCAATGCTCCCGTTCGAGCGACTGGTCGAGCGGCACCAACGGCGTACACACGTCGTCAGTCGAAGACACGTGAAGACGTGACGGCAAGGCGTCGCAGCAGCCGGCGACCGCGCAGAACAAGAAAAACGGCTTTCCGACCGCGCAGACGGACAGCCCCGTTCGGCAGCCAAGCAGGTTCACAACTTCCCTCTACTGCCCAGCCCACTCGGTTCACCACAGCCGGCCGTTCGGCAAGCTGGGGGCAAAGCACGACAAGGCAGGCCGAGCGAGGGCCGTCGTTCGAGCACGCGGGCGTCTTGCCTTCGTCCCGCCCGGACTCAGTCCGCTTCCTGTTCGAAGGTGAGACCGTCGTCCGCGTCTGTGTGCGGCTGGTCCGGCGACCTCCCTTGGTCAGACGAGGAAGGTCGACGCTTTTCGGAGACCGTCGAGGCCGGCTGGTCCTTGAGTGTCAAGCGCTCGACCGAGCACGTCTGACTGGCTCAGGTCGGAACGCCCAGACGGGGCAAAATCCACCACTGCAGCGCGAACCAAATCACTAGAAAAGCCAGAAAGAACAAAACGTCCATTCGGTTGCCGCCCCCTTCTTGCGAAACGCCGACGGTCGGGCGAGCCGACTCGTCGGAACGGTCCGTTTCAAATTCCGCCGGCATGGCCAGCGTCCTCTTTTGTTGAGTGACCTTCGGTTTGAGCCCAGGTCAAGCGGTTGCGAAACAACGCCCGTCTTTCGCCGCTTGTTCGTTTGTGGCTCCGGGTGCGTTGTCTCGAACGAGCGGCTCAGCGGGACCTTTCCGGACAACCGCCTTCCGCCAGTAGCCGCTGGTGCTCTTGCATCATGCAGCGGTTCTGGACCACCGTCAACCCCGCCTGTCGCGCTCGCTGTGCCGCTTCGTCGTGGACGACGCCCACTTGCAGCCACACGGCTTTCGCGCCGACTTCAATGGCCTGCTCGACCACTTCCGGCACGGCGTCGGGTCGGCGGAAGACGTCCACCACGTCGACCGGCTCGGGCACGTCCTTCAAGCTCGCGTAGGCCCGTTCGCCCAAAACCTCGGTCACGTTCGGGTTGACCGGAATGACTCGGTAGCCCTGTTGCTTCAAGTAGTTGGCCACGCGGTGGCTTTCGCGCTGGGGCTTGTCCGAAAGTCCGACGACGGCGACCGTGCGAGCTTGGTAGAGCACCAGCCGAATTTCCTCCGGCGAGGCGTTGTGCTTCGGCAGCGGACAGGCCGTCTGCGACGGTTCGGCCGCGTGGAGCTTTTCCTCAGACGCCAGGCCGCTCACGGGCCCCGAACGGTCGGAAGTCGGGCGGTGCTGCGAAGGCGGTGTTTCCACGAGTCGTCCTCCAAGTTTGCCAGCGGTGTTCGTCACGGCGTCTTGCGGGTGACGGGGGTTGCCTGAGCGGCCAGCCGAGCGAAGTAGGCCTCGAGCGCGTGCGGCGGCAAGGCGCCAACGACTCGGTCCACTACTTGGCCGTTGTGGAAAAAGAGCAACGTGGGAACGCCCGAAATTCCGTACTGCTGAGCCAGTCCGTACTCCTGGTCGACGTCGACCTTCACCACCTTCACCCGTCCCGCGTACTGCTGTGCGAACTGCTCCAGCACCGGAGCAATCAGCCGACACGGTCCGCACCAGACGGCGTAGAAGTCGACCACAACGGGAAGCTCGGACTGCAACACCTCACGTGCAAAATCGCCAGCCGTTACGTGCTGAACGGTCATTGTCTGTGTCTCCTTCAAAATCCGAAATTCTGCGTTTGACGGAAAGGGCTTCCAGGGTTCGACCTTCCTGCCGAGGACCAGCGAAGCGGTCGCACCGGCCGACGGGCCCGACCCTCTGCGTCGTTCAGTGCGTTCGCCGACGCTCACCACCACGAAAGTCGTCCGCAGTCCTGAGCAACTGATCCAACAGGGGGCGAAAGGTTACAGGTGGCTGACTTGAATCCGCAAAGGCCGAACAGTCCACACAGACCGACCGTCCCGCCGTCGGTTGGTGCGGAAGGTGGCGAATTTTCGTCGTTGTTGGGTCGTGAGGCCTGTGAACCTTCTGCGGAGTCGGCCGAGCGGGCCCATTGTTGTCGGAAGAACGTCCGATAACTGTTCAGAGCATTGTGCTTCGGGCAACGGCCCGATTGCTTTTTCCTGGCGAAACAGTTTTTTCGACTGGAAGTGCGAGCCATGCGTCGGTTGGGCGTGATTTTGGTCGTGGCCGGATTGGTCGCTGGCTGCCGGACGGTGTCGAGCGTTCCGCGCGTGCGGTGGGCCGGCGGACTGGACGGCTGGTGGAAGAACCGGACGAAGTGTGTCGAGGCGTCGCAACCGTGCGAGCCGAAGGCGTGTGAGACGCCGCTGCGGACCAAGCGGAAAAACACGTCGGCCTCGACCGACTGTTACGGCGAGGCGCGGCCGGAGCGTCGAGTCTGGCAAGGCCGGAGCCGCTCGGCGCAAGCTGTCTGCGACAAATGCGGTCAGCCAATTCCGGCCGAGGAGGCGGCGAGTGTCGCCGCGGCTCCTGGGACGCCCGGCTTGTGCGTCGAACCCGAACAGAAACGTGTCGTTCCGCAGCCGGAGCGGCGACGGAGGCGGCAGCGTCCGCAGCGACGGAGGCCGCGGCGGCCAGAGCCTCCTTCGTTTCCGCGGCAGCCAGCTGACACGGCCGACAGCTCGCCTCTGTGGTCGACGGGCTCACAGCCGAGCCGCTTGACGAGCCAAACGGAAGCCGCCCGGCAGTCGGCCTTCGGACACAGCGTCTCGCCGGTGTACTTGCCCGCTGTCGACAGCGGCTGGGCGGTCACTGCGGCACGCACGGCTTTCACGTTGTCTGCTGCGACGTTCCCGCAAGCGCAGGCCGGCACGTCTGGCAGCGAGACGGTGCGTCCCTTGCCGACACCGCCGGGCCAGGTGGTGGAGCCGCCGTTGTGGCCGTACAGTCCGGTCGCGCGAGCCGCTCGGTCTCCGTGGTAGTTTTTCTCGACGCCGTCAACCGAGCAGCTCCAACCGGCTGACCGGACAAGAGAGAAGCGGGCCGCCTGGCGGGAGCAAACTGAAGGCCGCCGCGGGCTGAGTTCCCCGTGACGCGAACGCGCCGAGCGTCCGGCTGGTCTGGCTACGGCAGTCGCCGCACGCGAATGTTGCGGAAGTAGACCTTGCTGTTGGGGTCGTGGGCCTGCAGAGCGAACGTGCCTTCGCCCAGACGCCGCTCAAACTGCTTGGACGCCGGCGGCTTGTTCGGCCGCTCGGTGTAGTCCACGACGACTTTGTCGTTGACTTTCACCACGACCCGCTTGCCTTGGACCTCAATGTAAACGGTGAACCACTCGTTGTCCTTTGCCGGCGGCTCGTAGACGTTCACGACCCCGTACAGACTGCCGCTCCGTTTCGGGTCCCTGTGGAATGGCTCATCACATGATCCCGCGGTAAGCAATTCAGGTCGACGGCCGCGACCTCGGCTCGGGCTCAACAAACGG
>CAYSAG010000221.1:0-8497 GCA_964428935.1 uncultured Planctomycetaceae bacterium
CGCCGGAAGGCAGCCATGGTGCCAAAGCAGCTTTGCGTTTCCATAACCCGTTTCACGGAAAGAACATACGGAATGGCGCTGTAGAAGACGGGCCAAACACCGCCCCAACCCGGAGGGGATTGAAACAGACGGTTTGAAGTCGCAAACACGTGCAGCCAGGCACGTCCCAAACAGCAGACCCCAGACCAGATGGCATCGAAGCCAGCAAGTCGGCAATCAGCTTCTCACGAGACAGGCTCGTGCTTTGTCAAACCGAAGATTTGGATATCGTTTGCGGCGAGCACGACGGAGTCTGCACGCCGGGCTCGAATGATCGGTGACAAAGGCCGGGCGAATTCACTCCCTTCTCCCCCCGGCGGGTGCCCGAAGGGCGGATGAGGGGGGATGCGCTTGTGGGAACCAGGCGTGTCGGCGTTGCGCTGGCACGCCCTCACCCGGCTCGCTTCGCTCGCCACCCTCTCCCGCAACCGCGGGAGAGGGAACTTTTGCTTGCCCGCTGCCGAGACAGTTGCGCCAGAATCGACTGAGTTCCAATTTTTCGTCGTGACGCAGCACTTACACCCTGGCCAACTTCAGTCTGCTGCTGGCGGTGAGCGCTTTTTACGGGGCGGTGTTTGGAGCAGTCACGAGCTTGTGTCGAGTGGGGGTGGGAAGGAGAAAGACCCGGAGGGAGCCGTAACACTTCACCGAACCTGAGAGCGCGACGCGCTCGAGACAGCTGACGCCAAGCGTCGACTGGGTCCAGACGCCAGCCAAGCCGTTGCTTCGACCATTGGAGGGTGTAAGAACTGTTCGTCGCCAGTCCCTTCGTCTTGCGGGTCGGCTCCGTGCGAACGGTCAGCGGCCAGCTTTCGGTTCCGCTGCAGTGCGGCGGTGGGCGGCGAGGCGGCGGACCAGCTCGTCGGCTACCACTCCCAACAAAATCACCGCCCCAATGATGGCGAACTCCAACTGCGTCGGGATGCCCAGCAGGTTGATCGAGTTGCGCAGCACCTGCATCAGAGTCGCTCCGACCAGCACGCCCACAATGGTTCCCTCGCCGCCGCGCAACGAGCACCCGCCTAGCACGGCCGCCGCAATGGCGTACAGCTCGTAAAAATTCCCGAAGTCGACGGGCTGCGCCGAATTGACGTCCAGCACGAACAACAGCCCGCCCAAACCGGCCAAAGCCGCACAAATTACGTACGCCAACACGACAATGCGGTCGGTTTGAATGCCGCTGTAGCGAGCGGCCTGCTCGTTCCGACCGACGGCCAGCAAGTACCGCCCGTAGACAGTCAGGTTCAGAAACACGGCCGCGGCCACGGCCACCACCAACAGAATCAACGCCGGCATGGGACAGGCCACCCACAGGACGAACTGGCTCCAGTCGCCCCACGTCCCGTCGCGAATCCAACCGACCAACGGCACGGGAATCGAAAACGGCCGGCCCACCGCCAAGTACTTCAGCGATTCGTACCCGATGCCGAACCCCTGGGCCTGGTCAGCCGTCAGCCCCCTCATGGCTCCGCGGTAAAGCAGCAAGCCGCACAGGGTCACGATGAACGGCTGGATTCGGAGCTTCGCCACCAGAAGACCCTGGGCCAGTCCGATGGCGACGGGAATTAGCAGGCTGACCGTCAGGGCCGCCGGAACCGACCAGCCGTGGACGCGCAGCAACCACGGCAGCAGCACTCCCACCACGCACACGATCGACCCGATCGACAGGTCGATGCCGCCGGTCATGATGACCAATGCGGCTCCAATGCTGATGATGCCGAACAGCGAACTGCGTCGCAGCAGGTTCTCCAAGTTGTAGGCCGACAGGAAAGACTCCGGGTTCTGCCACGCCGTCACGACGGCCACGACGACCAGCAGCCCGGCGATTCCCAGCACTTTTTTCATGGAACTGGCACCTCGCTTCGCCAACGCTTCTCTCAGACGCCTTCGCTCCGACCGTCACTGCGGCTCGTCCGGTCCGCGTTCGTCCGTTGTTCCGTCGTTTCTTCGACCTGCGTCTCCGCCGCCGGTCGCCAAGCGGACCACGGCCTCCTCCGACAGCTCCTCGCGGCTCAGCTCGCCGGCCAGCCGTCCTTCGTGCAGAACCAGCACACGGTCGGACATGCCCAGCAGTTCTTCCATTTCGCTGGTGGCGAACAGCACGGCCACGCCCTGCTGAGCCAGCCGTTCCATCAGCCGGTAAATCTCTTCCTTCGCTCCCACGTCGATGCCGCGGGTCGGTTCGTCCAGCAACAGCACCCGTGGCCGCACGGCCAGCCACTTGCCCAGGACGACCTTCTGCTGGTTGCCACCCGACAGGTAGCGGACCGCCTGCCGGAGCGACGGCGTCTTGATGCGCAGGTCGTCGACCAGCCGGGTCGCGACGTCCCTTTCGGCCCGTCCGTTGCGGAACCCCCACCGCGCGTCCCACGGCAGACGCACCAGCGTCAGGTTCTCGCGGACGGTCATGTCGAGAAGGAGCCCTTGTTGCTGACGGTCCTCCGGGACCAAGGCCAGACCGGCGGCAATGGCGTCGGCCGGCGACCCGATTCGGACCGGCCTTCCGGCTACTCGAACCCGGCCAGCCAGAGCAGGCCGAACGCCGAACAGCGTCTCCAGCAGTTCCGACCGCCCCGCGCCGACCAGACCGGCCAGACCGACCACCTCACCGGCTCGCAACGAGAAGCTGACGGCGTGTTCCGGGTACGCCGTGGTCCTCAGCCCGACCACCTCCAAGGCCGGCGGTCCGGGCTGGTGCGGCAACCGCTGGTAGAATTGCGACAAGTCTCGGCCGACCATCAAACGCACCATTCGCTCGTGGTCGATCTGCCCTTTGTGCAGTTCGCCGGCGTTTCGTCCGTCGCGTAGCACGCAGACTCGGTCCGCCAGCCGCTCCACCTCGGCCAACCGGTGCGAAATGTAAATGATGCTCACCTGCTGCCGACGCAACCGGTCGATGAAGCGAAACAGCGCCTCGACTTCGCGGTGAGAAAGACTGCTGGTCGGTTCGTCCATGATCAGCAGGCGGGCGCGGACCGACAGGGCCTTGGCGATTTCCACCATTTGTTGCCGTCCGACGCTCAGGTCGGCCACGCGTTGGTCCGGCGAGACGTCCAGCTCCAGCTGCTGCAGCAAGCGTTGAGCCTCGGCACGCATGCGCTTGCGGTCGAGAAAGCCGAAGCGGTGCGGCTCGCGGCCCAGAAAAATGTTCGCTGCCACGTCCAGGTTGTCGGCCAGGTTCAGCTCTTGGTGGATCAATGCAATGCCCAGTCGCAGCGCGGTGGCGACCGAGTCGATTTCGACCGGACGACCGTTGAGCGAAATGGTGCCGGCGTCCGGCCGCTCCACGCCGGCCAGAATCTTCATGAGCGTGCTCTTGCCGGCGCCGTTCTCGCCGACCACGGCCAGCACCTCGCCCGGAAACACCGTCAGCTCCACGTCTTGCAGCGCCGCGACGCCCGGGTAGCGTTTGGTGATTCCACGAGCCTGCAGAAACGGTTTGCGGTTCGTTTCCGGCATGGAAGCTGCTTGTTGGGAAAGAAGCGGGAACGAAGAACCGGTCGAGCCGAGCGGGTCGGCGGTGCCGCCGCCGAGCTGGACCGGCATGTTCGCTGTACAGCGTTCGGCCTTGCCCAGCCGCCCCGTCGGCCATGCGACGCGGTCCGCTGGCCGGCGACCGAGCTGCTCGTCTGGCTACTCCGCCTGAGCCAGCTTTTGCTTCAGGTCGGCCCAGAACTCGTCGACGTTGTCTCGGCGGATTTGTCGAGCGGGGATTTCGATGTAGCGGTTCGGCGGAATGACGGACCGGTCTCCTCGAGCCAAAGCCGCCAGCACCTCCACGGACTTGTACCCGTACAGGTACGGGTTCTGCACGACCGTGCCGTAAACCGTGCCGTCCTTGATGCCTTGCAGCGACTCTTCCGCCTCGTCGAACGACACCACTTTGATCTTGCCCAGTTTGCCGGCCTGACGGAGCGCCTCCAGACAGGCCGGCGGGTTGTAGACGAACAGTCCGACCATGCAGCCCAGGTCGGGGTAGCGAGCGATGGCGTCTTCCGCGTTGGCCTTCGCCTTGGCCCGGTCGAACTGGTCGGTCAAGGTGCCCAGGATGGTGTACTTGTCGCCTTTTAGCACTTGGCCCGGCGGGTCGTAGCGGTTCGGGTCGGGTGGGCGTCCCAGCAGTTCGTCGATCAGACCTTGCCGTCGCCGTCTGGCGTTGTCCTGCTCCAACCGGCCCACAAAAATCATGACCGTTCCGCCGTCCGGCAAAGCCTCCTTGACCAACTGACCGCACAGCCGTCCGGCCACGTAATTGTCCATGCCGATGTAGCACAGGCGGTTGGCTTGGGGGGCATCGGCGTCCTGGGTGATCAGATTGGTCACCTCGGCCGCTCGGTTGAGCAGGTCCGTCTGGTTGGCCGGGTCGATTGGACTGATGGCAATGCCGTCGACGCCTCGAATGAGCAGGTCTTCGATGATTCGTTTTTGGTCGGCAATTCCCTCGGCAGGCATGTGGACAGACACTTCCACGCCCAGGTCACGACCTGCCGCTTTGGCCCCGACGGCTGCAATGGTCCAGAACGACGCCACGCCGTTGGTCACGTAGGCAATGCGAATGGGACGGTTGCGTTTCGAGCCGGAAGCAGCCTGCTCCGACCCGGCCGGCCCGACCGGCCGTTGACAGCCGGCCAGGGCCAGAAGCACCACGACAACCAGCCACTTGGGGGTTCGTTTCATTGCAGCCACTCTCGTGTGTCTTCAGACGGCTTTCGTGCGGACCCGTCGCCCCTTCGGCCCTTCGTGCGGGGCTCGGCCGTCGGCTTCCCGGCGGAAACCTCGCCGGACTCGGCCCGCGTTTTCCGTGGTGCTTCAATATGACGCCGAGTCTCTCGAGCGCCAACCTTCTGCTGAGCCGCGTCTAGGCCGGCTGAGGCGGCTGGGTCAGCAAGTCGCGCAGTGTGACCCGGGTCAGAGCCTGTTGCTGGGCTGAATGGACTTGTCGCACGGCCAGCGACGCGTGCGGCGTCAGCGCACCGGCGCAGGTCTGACCCACCTCCAGCAGCCGAGCCACGTTGACCCGCTCCGGCGGAACGGCCAGACAAAACGCCTCCTCTTCACCTTCGACCCGGTACACCAACCCCTCCTGGGCCAGACACCGAAGCAGGTGCTCGACCAGCGCCTCGGGAAGGCCGGTCTGGGCCGCCACGTGAGCCAGCGTGGCGGGTCGGCCTTGCAAGAAGCAACGCCCCACCTGCTCCATGACCGACACCACCGACAGCGAATCGAACAGCCCGACGTCTTGCCCGGGACGGCTGATTTGAGCCCAGTCGTGGTCGTGCAGGTTCTGCAAAATGGCCGTCACTTCCAGGCCAAACAGCACCGCCAGCCACATCAAGTAAACCCAAAACATGAACAGGGGAATCAGCCCCAGCGACCCGTAAAGGTGACTGATGGAAAAGGCGTTGGTCAGGTAAGCGACCAGCAGCCGCTTGCCCACGTTCAGCAGGACAATGGCGACCAGCGCTCCAGCCAGCGCCGGTCGAATGGCCACGCGGGTGTTCGGCACCAGCGTGTAGACGGCAAACATGACCAGCCACGCCAGCCCCCAGCTCCACGTCGTCTTCAAGACCACCAGGACCCACTGCCACGTTTCCAGCGACTCAATCCAGTTCTCGAACCGGTTGTTGACGTACATGGCCAGGGCAATGGCGGCCGGTGCAATGGTGAGCACGAACCAGTACAGCGGCACGCGGCGTGTCCACGCTCGCCCTTGCGGAGCTCGACAAATCAGGTTGAACGCGTTTTCCACCGCCACCATCAAACTGATGGCCGCGTAACAAACCACGAGGAAACCGACCCACCCCACGGCCTCCAGGTTGATGGACGCCGCCTCGCCAATCAGCCGGTTCAGCCACTGCAGCAACGTCTCGCTTTGGCTGACCGGGCCACCGGAGAAGACAATGCGGACCTGGTCCAGCTTGGCCGCTTTCAGCAATTGGTCCACCAGCGAAACGAACGTGTCGATTCCGACGGCTGCGCGGACGAAGACGGTTGCAACGACCAGCACGGGGAACAGGGCGAAGAGCGAGCGGAAAGCCAGCGCGCCGGCCAACAACTCCGCCCGGTCGCGGTGCAACTGGCGGGCTCCGTGCTGAGCCAGGTCGTAAGCAAACCGAACCGCGCGCTGCCAGCGGCTCAGCTCGTCGCGCGGCTGAGTCACCACTCGCTTGAGCCACTGCACGGCGCTGACGAATTTCCCGCAGACCATTCGGGTGTCTCCTGACGCGGCCGGCCGGACGCGGAGCACACTGCGAAGGGCCGAGCACACCAACCAGCAGGTCGGCGCGGCCCCCGACCGACGGCGGCCGCTTCAGCAAGTCTAGCTTCTCCGGTGCCAGAGCGCCCTGGAGACGGCCCGGCGGGGCGCCGCCCGTCAACCGGCCGACCGGGTGTGTCCGCCGGCCGACTCGGCGTAAGGTAGCGGACCGTCGGCGAAAATCCGAGCGGCCGACAACGACGCTGCTCCGCGCCGCCGCGACGGCCGGCCAGTCCGCGCCGTCGCTCAAACCTTTCCCGACGAGCCCCGCCCCGCGACGGCCGGCCCACCCGACGGCTCGCTTGGAGCAAACGGCTCGAGTCGTCAAAATCCCACGCCGGCCACGAACTGGGTCCGTTCCGGCAACGGAGCCGCTGAAGCTTGTCGGCGAGCAGGGGAGCGGTGGAGCCGTCGAGGCCGACCGGCCGCTCGGTTCGGCGTCCGTTTTCACGCGGCGGTCAACTCGGTCGCCCGTCCGTGGCTCGGCGTCTTTGCAAACAAACGTCCACTCCGAGCGGCTGGCTGTGGCGAAACGCCAGCCGAATTTGGTAGTCTACTTGAGGAGGTCTGGGAATCGCTCTGCGTTTTCTCGGCTGTCGGGCGTCTGCAAGGCGTTGTAGGACGTGACCCGTCAGCCTCGCGTCGAGACGGAGGTTCGTGGCGGCCACGACGGAGCGCGGCCCTCCAATTCCCGGACAACCTCGGTCTGTTTGCGAGAAGGAGGACTGGCTTTTTTTCTGGGACTGTTTTTTTCTGGAACGAGAAGCTCTGAATCCGCGTCCGCGAAGGCTCGGCGGTTGCGCCGACGGCCTTGGCCGCAAGCGGGTTCCTCTGTCGCCGAACGGACGCGGTGCCGGGCGTCTTTCCGAAGGCGAGCGACGTCTTTGGTGGCCGCTGCGTCGCGAGAGCTGTCTGAACCAGCCGGACGCTGGCGGCAGTTGCAACGAGGGGTGGTCGCTTGAGGTTACCAGGGGCGAGCTGGAAACTGATTGGGCCATTGGCCTTGCTGGCGACGGTCGCGTGGACCTCGTCGGCGTGGGCTCAAAATCCGTTCCAGCCGGCGCCGAACTCCGGCGGTTCGGGGCCGGCTCCAACGGCCGCTCCTTCACCGCCTGCGGCAACCGTTCTCGACCGGTACCCCCCTTGTCCGACGGGCTTTTTCCGCGGCAACAATCCGCAAAATCCGCAGGAAGCCGGCTACTACTTCAGCACGTTCAAGCTGGTGACCTACTTGTTCTTGCTGGCATTCTGGGTTTGGGCGGTCGACTGGCTGGACCGAGACAGTCACGGCCTGCGGATTCGTCCCGCTTTCTGGAACGCGGTGTTCGTCACGTGCGGCTTCTGCGGCCTGTTGGTGGGCTTGTGCGCGCCGGGGTTCCTGCCGGGAGTGGGGTTGATTCTGTTTGCCGTCGGCTTGCCGCTGGGGTTGTACGTGGTTGAGCGGAACCAGAAGGTTCCCGAGTCGGCCCGCATTCTGACACCGCAACACTTGCAGAAGGTGGCCAACCGCTGGCTGGCGAAGTTCGGACTGGGGCTGGGCACGTCGGGCGGCTCGACCAAAGCCCGGTCCGGGCCGGACATTGTCTTTCTGGGCAAGTCGGACGTGGGTCGACGCGAGGCGACGGCGCGGGTCCGTCAGGTGGAGAACTCACGGGGGTTTCTGGCGGCGAAGGAGTTGGTGTACGACGCCATTCTGCGGCGTGCCACCGACATTCACTTGGAGCCGCGTCCGGACGAAATTGCCGTCCGTCTGCGCATTGACGGAGTCATGTACCCGACCGAGCCGTTCGACCGCCGGCTGGGCGAAGCGGTGATCAACATTTTCAAAGTGCTCGGCGGAATGGACATTACCGAGAAGCGAAAGCCGCAAGACGGAAGCTTCAGCGCCATTGTGGACGGACGCGACGTCGACTTTCGCGTGGCCAGCCAAGGAACGAGGCTGGGGCAGAAGCTGAGTATTCGCATTCTGGACCAGTCGGCCGCCGTCTGCTCGCTGGACGAACTGGGCCTGCGCAAGACCATGCGAGACCGGCTGCTGGAGCTGATTCGAATGCCCCACGGCATGCTGCTGGTGGCCGGTCCGACGGGAGCGGGAAAGTCGACGACGCTCTACGCTTGCATTCGCACTCTGGACGCCTACCAGACCAACATCATTACCATTGAAGACCCAATCGAGTACAAGATCGACAACGTCACACAGAT
>CAYSAG010000222.1:0-8490 GCA_964428935.1 uncultured Planctomycetaceae bacterium
CAATCCCCCAATTGCAACGGCAGTCACAAGGGCTTTCATCTGTGTGCTCCCTTCTCGTGCCAAGGCTTTTCAGACCGTTTCGCAGCGAACCCCGGCCGTTCGACCAACTCAACCGTCGTCCCGCCGAGCGGCCCGCACGGAGGCCCCGCCCAGACGCCGGCTCGGCTCGAGTGCTCCGCCAGTTGACGGCTCGACCGACTTTGCACGAACAGCGTTCGGCAAGAAAGACGCTCTGCGGAAGCAGCGAACGGCGGGCATTCTCGCGCACCCTCAAAGCCGGGTGACTTTTCGGACGACCACTTGCTGGAGTCACTCGGCTGCCGGCTACAGCAGTCGCCGCAGCCGCCCACGTTCGGGCAAGCGCCGGGCCTTCGGCAGGCCGCCGGGCTTGCAGCCCCTCGAGCGGCTCGACCGCGGCGTGCGAGGCAGCAAAGTTTCTGCCGCTACCCCATTCTTTTATCCTTCCGCAGCTTTACATTACGCCAACCGGCTCGGCCATTTCAAGCGGTTCCCCTGCAGGCCCAGGCTGAATCGTCGGAAAATGCGAGTTCTGACGGTTACTCCGGCTGGTCGACGGGCTCCGGGCTGGAACGCGGCGCAGGGGGAAGGCGGTGTGTCCAGGTGCTCCGGCGCGACCAGCGCACCGGCGTCTGGAGTCCGGTCGTGAGCTGCGGGGCTTACTGCGCCGTCAGGGCCACCAGCGAGCGAGCCGGCAGCACCAGCCAGCTGTCGCTTCCCCGGACTTCGGTCTGCACCTGTGCTCCGGGCGGCAGGACCAGAGCCAAGTGCAAACGCCGGCCGTCCTTCAGCGCCACGCGGACCCGTGCCGGCTCGTCGCGGAAGTTCTCGACGACGACCTTCTTGTCTCCGAAAAGGTAGAGCGACACGTTGCCGGGAGCGGAGAACTGCACGCCCAGCGGTTCGAGCAGCGGTCGGCGCAGGCCGTCCAGCTCTTCTTGCGGACGCTCCGGCAACTGCCGAATGCTGGCCAGGACGCCGTAACGGGACTTCTTTTCGGCGGGCAACGTCAAGACGTGCACGGAGCGGCTGGCTCGAAGCCGGTCACGCAGCGGCTCGGGCAGCCGCTGCAGCAGGTTGCTGGTCACCAGCAGAACGGTGTGGTCGGCCAGGGCTTGGTCGATTTTCTGAGTCAAGTTCGGCTCAGCCAGCGCGTGCTCCGTCAACAGCAGCGACGGAACCTTCTCAGGAAACGCACCGCCGGCCGTCAGGGGAATGCCCGTCATGCCCAGGAAGTTGAACAGGTAGGCGTCGTTGCCGGCGTCGCTGTTCGGCGGCTTGAAAGACGCCACGCCCCTTGGCCGCTCGCCGTGGACGAACGCAGCCAGTTCCAGCAGCTTCGGCATTTCGGCACGGAACGCGGCCAGGTCCTCCGGGCCGTGGTCGCGGTGGAGCGCTCCGTAACAAAACAGCAAGCTCTCGGGGCACTGTCCCAGAATGGTTTGCCGAGCCTGCTCGACGTAAGTCTTCGGCGTAGTGCCCAGCGGGTCGAACCAGCCGCCGGCAAACTTCCGGCCGCTGACCGCCCTCGTCCACTGCGAAATCCAGTACGCTCCGTACTGCGGAAGCATTCCCCAGCGTGCGTTGTCGGGGTCGCGTGTTTCCGTGCCAATCCACGTCCAGTCGAACAGTTTCGGCTGGCGAGCCATGTCGTAGCCGCGCTCGTGGAACCGCTCGTACCACTGCGGGAACTTGATGATCAGCTCGGCCCGCGGGTTGACGGCCTTCGCCGGACCAATGACCCGGTCCCGCGACAGCCGGTTCATCAATTCCAACCGGTACTCGGACCACGAACGGTCGCCCTTGGCTCGCCGGCACTCCTCGCACTGGCAGTCGGTGAACCAGAAGTCGTCGATCATGATCACGTCGAAAAGGCTGGCCGCGTAACGGAAGATTTTCTCCAGCGTCTCCTGGGTCGGCTTGTCGGTGTAGCAGGAGATGAGGTTCCAGCCAGTCGACCGTTTGCCGACGAAAGTCGTCGTCACGCCACCGCCAACGACGAACCCTTCCTTCTGGAAGCGTTTTTTCGCTCGCACCAAAGTGTCGCGGTCGGCCCAGACGCGGCTGCGAAAGACCTCGAGGAACACGTGCGTAATTCCAGCTTCCTTGCACCACCGGACCGCTTCGTCCAGTCCTTCGGGGGTGGCGAGTCTTTCCTGCACGTCGTGAGCGGTGAAGAGCGTGGCGAAGCGGTGGACGTGACTTTGCTGTTGAGCCAGCCGCCACAGGTCCACCGGCCGGTCTGCTGCGACGGGCGCCTGCGCGCTGGCCGGCGTCGGCCACCACCCGCCAGCGGCAAACAAAACGGCGACCGTCGACCAGACGAGGTGAAACGGCCTTCTGGTCCGAGGCGTCACGTCATGGCAAGACAAGCTGCTCAGCATGTCGGTTTCCTCCCTCCGAATTGGACTGGCGGCTCGACGCTTGGCCGCGGTTCGCACAGCTTCGTCGTTGTTTTGCGAGGGCCGCCCGCCTTCCCCGAGTCGCCGGGTCTTGTTTGGATTCAAAGTGAGCCGGCCGGCCCTCGAGGCTTTCGGTTTGAGCGCCCCACGCTTTCACCGAGACCTGTCGGACCGGTTTCGCGGCGTTTGTCAGGCGCTCGGTCGGAGCAGCGCCAAAGGGCGGACGACCGGTTCGATCCTACCCCGGTTTGCGCTCGGAACCAAGCCAGCGCGGTCGAGCCGCCGTTGTGGGGCGAGTCTCGCGACGAAGACCCGGCCGGGCAGCGAAGCGCGCAGCGGAAGCACTCGGACGCCTGTCGGTTCACCCGGCCGCCAGTCGGTTTCTCACGAAGTCGTTGTTGACTTGCCTTCAGGGCCGGAGTACGGTGGAGTTTGGCCGTCCAGCTTGGCGGCCCTGGAAGGCTCCTTCCTCCACAAACCCACCGATTCGACCTCTGACGGCCGGGCCGTCCGAGCTGGACGGGCCGACCCTCGCCTGGAAGAACAAGAACCGACACCAGCAGGGCTGCTTCACATTCACAAACGGCACTCGCGTCGCTTCTCCGAGTCCAGAGACGCGGGGGCCAAGAACGGGCGCTGTCGACGGTGACCCGAGTTCGAGGCCGGGGACTGCAGTCTGCAGGAGCGGGCGGCCCCTGTCGGCTGACTTCAACGCCTCGCTGGACATCCGCCCCCGTTGGCCGTGGGCTCGGACCGGGCCGTCGTCAGTGCCGTCCATTTACCTGGCTCCAGCGAGAATCCGGGCGACCTGTCTTCGGTTGAGCCTTTCTGTGCTGGGCGACGCCGTGGCCGCGACGGCCGCCGGGGGCAAGTGCGGGCCACTTTTTCCACAAGACTGCTTGAGGTTGTCCAGGAATTGGAGGGTCGACGCTCCGTCGTGGCCGCTGACGGTTCGTGTCTTGAGGCCACCTCAAGAAAAGACGCGTTCGGTCGCTCCAGAAGCTGCCAATCCCTCGAGAAACGCGGGTCAATTCCCGGACACACTCGACTGCTTAGCCGCCGCGCGGACGGAGGAACGCCGGCGGTGGCGGTGGAACGGAGCAGTGCCGCGCGCTTCGTCGAGGAGCCGCGCGGGGTAGCAGCGGCCGCTGACCTGTCTGAGATTGTCAGAACGCAAGCTCGACGGCTCCGGGCTGACGCCGACCTTTCCAGTCGAAATTCCGACCGCCGTCGAAGTTGCTCCCCGACTACCACCTCAATAGACTCTCGCACCAAGTGCTTCGTGCAGACGGGAACCGGCCGAGCGAAGGCCGACACGTGCGGTCAGCGGCGCTGTCGTGCAAAGAGTCTGTTCAGAAGGAAGGCCATGTCACCGGACGCGTGGGGGTTGGCGGCAATCTGTGCGTACGCGGTGGTGGTTGCGTCCGTCCTTGTGTACCAAGCCGTTCGCTGCAGCGAGGGCCCGGTCGTCTGGACGCTGTACGTCGTCGAGCGCCTTTACGTCGGAAATGTGTTTCGTTGGCGGGCCAGTGGACGCTGTCCTTTCCCATCGACCGGGCCAGCGATTGTCATTGCGAACCACCGCAGTCCGGTCGACCCGCTGATGATTTGGATGAACCACCATTTGGGGCCGGCCGGTCGCAAGCCCATTCGAAAAATCGGGTTCCTGATGGCTCGCGAGTACTACGACCAGCCGGGGTTCATCGGCTGGATTTGTCGAGTCATGGAGGCGATTCCGTTGGAGCGGGACGGGAAAGACATCAGTGGGACGCGAGCGGCACTGCGAAGACTGCGGGACGGCAAGATTTTGGGAATTTTCCCCGAAGGGGGCATCAACACCGAGACTCGGTTGCGGCGAGCCGACGTCGGAGTGGCTTGGCTCGCGCTGAGCTCGCGGGCTCCGGTCTTTCCGGTTTTCATCCATGGAGCCCCGCAGGCTGAGGACATGGTCTCGCCGTTCTACACGTTCTGCCGGGTGCGAGTGGTGTACGGCGAGCCGGTCGACCTGAGCGAGTACTACGGGCGGCGAAAGACGCAAGAGGTGCTCCGGGAAGTGACAGACCGGCTAATGGGGGAACTGGCAAGGCTGGGGGGCGTCGAGTTCACACCGACGGGCGCTTGACCGGTCTTCGTCCCGGCCCAGGCAGTCGGCTGCCGACGTTTCGCCGGGACGAAAGTCGTTCGCGTCTTGGACCGAGTCTTTGGACTGAGGGGCTCGACCAGCCCCCGAGGGCTTGGTCCGTCAGGCCGTCGGGCCTGCGTCTCTGCGTCGGCGCGTCGACGAAAAATTGAAATTCCTGTTGAGACGGGTTCCGCATTTGTCTAACATCCGTCGCCCTCTTTTCTCTCTCCGCACCTCAACTCACCCACCCGTCGTTTCCTTCTGCGTGACGACGACTGAAGTTGCATCCCCTGTGCCATTAACTTCGTGCATTGGACTGGAGCGACCCCAGTGAACGCAAGACGTACGTTCGCTTTGTCTGAGCGGCTGCGCTGGGTTTGGTGCGTGGTCGCGGTCTGCGGACTGTGTTTGGCGTGGAGTGCGGGGACGTGGGCGGCGGACGAGCCGGTGACCCGGTCCTACACGCTCAAGAATCGACGTCCCAGCGAGGTCCAGAAAATCTTGGAAGACATTCTGAAAGGGACCACGCCGCGTCCGCTGGTCGCCAGCGACGACAGCAGCGGCACGCTGATTGTGCACGCAACCGAACGGATTCACCGGTTGGTGGAAGAAGTTTTGAAGAACGTCGACGCTCCGCGTCCGGCGTCGGGCGACCAGCCGCAGCGCGTTTCGCGAATCTACACCTGCCCGCCGAAGAAGCTGACCGAAGTGACGGCGGCGCTGCGTCGCCAGTTCCCCAACGCGGGCGTCGCGCCGGTGCTCGACACGTCGCAGCTGGTCGTACTGGCGACACCGGCCGAGCAGGACCTGATTGCCAAGACGCTGCGGCAGCTGATCGGCTCGACGCCCACGGGCGGCTCCGCGACCTCCGCCGGCAGCTCGTCGTCGCCGGTCAGCCGGGTCGTCTTGCTCCGTCAGGAAACGGTGGACCGAGTGCGGCAAGTCCTGACCGACCTGTTCGGCCAGCGGCTCCGTTCCGTTCCCGGTCGCAACGACACGTACCAGTTCACCAACTCAAAGGGCCTCCGTGCGGAAGTCGAGTTGGACTACACGCACCGAGCGGTGCGGGTGCGCGGAAACCGGAAGCTGGTGGAGCAGTTCGTGCGGCTGGTCCAACTGATTGACCAGCCCGCTTCCGAACCGGGAATGAAGGTCCGCATTTTGCCGGTGCGTCGAGCGAACCCGGAACGGTTACGGGAAGCGGTCGAGCTGTACCGGTCGGCCATGCCGGTGCAGGACCTGGAGTCGAGGCAGCCGTCCGGCTCGCGTCCGACCGACCGGTCGTCCACCGGTGGGGAAAGCGGGAAGAACGAGGCCTCGCCCGGACAGCAGGCGAAACCGCCCGGGCAAGGCGCGCTGGGTCCGACGCGGAGCACACTTCAGCCGGTCGGCTTTTTCCAGGAGGAAGGTGCGGCAGGCCAGGCCGGCGAACAACAGCCCGGCGAGCAGGAAACCGAGGCCGAAGAGGAAGCCATGCGGCAGCCGGTTTCGACCGTGGACATCGAAGCCTTGCCGGACCTGGACGTGCTCATCCTGCGCGGCCGTGAGGCCGACGTCGAGGAACTGACTCGAATCATCGAAGAAATCGAGCGGTTGAGCGTCGAGAAGCAGCCGCAGATTGACATTGTCTACCTGAAGCACGTTCGGTGCGACTCGCTGGCCCGACTGATTCAGCAGGTGCAGGACGCGTGGCTGGGCGGACGGCAGGGACGCGTCGTCCTGGTTCCTCTGGTCAAGCCCAATGCCCTGCTGTTGATCGGCTGGGGCGAGGCCATGGAGGCGATCAAGACGTTGATCGGCAAACTGGACCAGCCGGTTCAGCCGTCGACGCAGTTCAAGGTCTTCCGTCTGAAGCACGCCCCGGTCGCCAGCGCCCAAGCGACCATTTCGCAGTTTTTCGCTAACCGAGGCGGGCTGGGGCCGCAGGTCCGTCTGGTGCCCGACCCACGCACCAATTCGCTGCTGGTCGAGGCCGCGCCCCGCGACATGCAAGAGGTCGCTCTGCTGATTCAGCAGCTGGACGTCAACCAGTCCCAGGCCGTCATGCAGACTCGCATTTTCCGACTGAAGAACACGTTGGCCGCCAACACGGCGCAGACCATTCAAGCGGCCATTCAGGCGGCAGCCGGCGGTCAGCCGGCGCAGAAAGCGGCGGTGTTGGAGCTGCTGACGGTCGACGCGGAGGGACGCAAGTTGGTGAAGTCGGGGCTGTTGTCGGACGTTCGCATCGTCCCGGACGTGCGAACCAACTCGCTGATCGTCACCGGACCGCCAGACAGCATGTCGCTGATTGAGTCCTTGATCAACGAACTGGACGGCCGGCCGGCTGCGACGGCCCAAATCAAAGTCTTTCGCATTCTCAACGGCGATGCCACGGCCATGGTTCGAATTCTGCAGACATTGTTGCCCACGCAGGGCGGAGCGTCTGCGGTGCCTCAACTGCCGGTCTCGCCCGAAGAAGAAGCCATTGTTCCGTTGCGGTTCGCGGTCGACGTGCGAACCAACAGCATCATTGCCACGGGTTCGGCCGGCGACTTGGAAATCATCGAAGCCTTGCTGCTGCGGCTGGACGAAGCCGACGTGCTGCAGCGAAAAAACACCGTCTACCGACTAAAAAACGCTCCAGCCAATGAGGTGGCTCGAGCGTTGAGCGATTTCTTGCGGAGCGAGCGGGCCGTTCTGCAAGCCGCGCCGGGAGCGGAAAGCCCTTTCCTGCAAATCGAGCGGGAAGTGGTGGTCGTGCCGGAACCGGTGAGCAATTCGTTGATCATCAGTGCCACGCCGGAGTACTTCGATCGAATCATGAAGTTGATCGAGGACCTGGACGCCGCGCCGCCCCAGGTCCTCATTCAAGTGCTGATTGCAGAGGTGGCGTTGGGCGACGCAGACGAGTTCGGCGTCGAAGCCGGCATTCAGGACTCGGTGCTGTTCAACCGGAGCACGTTGAGCAACATTCAAACCATTACTCGGATCATTTCGACGCCCAGCGGGCAGATTAGTAGCGAGGAGATTGTGTCTCAAGAAGGCAACCCGGGCTTCAACTTCGTCAATGGCGACTTGGGGAACAACGTGGCGCGCAGCCCGGGCAGTTTGGGAGGGCAGGCCGTCACGCAGTTGGGTGTCGGCCGGCTCAACAGCGAGTTGGGCTACGGCGGCTTGGTCCTGTCGCTCAGCAATGAAAGCATCAGCGTGCTGATTCGGGCTCTGCAGGACCACCGCCGCGTCGACATCCTCAGCCGACCCCAAATCATGACCCTGGACAACCAGCCGGCGTTCATTCAGGTTGGCGAGCGGGTTCCGCGAATCATTGGGACGTCGGTCAACCAGGTCGGGCAGGTCAACCAGATTTCGCTGGAAAACGTCGGGTTGATTTTGGGCGTCACGCCGCGAATCAGCCCGGACGGAATGGTTGTCATGGAAATCGACGCCGAGAAGTCGGACTTGGGCACCGAGGCGGAAGGCATTCCGGTGTCGGTGTCGGCCAGCGGAAACGTCATTCGTTCGCCCCGGGTCAACATTACCATGGCTCAAACGACCGTCAGTGCCATGGACGGCCAGACGGTCATCATTGGCGGACTGATTACGAAGCGGCGAAGCGACATTTCGCGTCGCGTTCCGTGGTTGTCGGACCTGCCGGTGCTCGGGCCGTTGTTCCGCTTTGACAGCGAAATTGCTGAGCGCACGGAGCTGCTGATTTTCCTCACGCCGCACGTGATTCGGTCTCAGGAGGACGCCGAACGGCTGAAGCAGGTCGAAGCGGCGCGAATGAGCTGGGTTGCGTCGGACGTGCACGAACTGACGGGCTGGAACGATTTTTGCCAACCGGGAACGTGTCCTTACTGCGACGGGCAAGTGCCGGTCTTCTTCCCGGACTTGGACCCGACCGGCTCGGCGCCGGAAAACCAGACTGCGCCGCCACCGGCCCCCAGCCCGCCCCAGGGCGCGCAG
>CAYSAG010000223.1:0-8443 GCA_964428935.1 uncultured Planctomycetaceae bacterium
CGACTTTTCTTGGGTTCAGAAGAAATTCGGACAAAAGGAACCGGCGCAACCGGACCCCGAACGGCCGGACGGCCCGGACCACGGCGAGACCGTCCGGCCGCAGGCGCGGTCCGTGGTCACCCATGCCCTTTTTTCCGGCGGTTAGTTTCGACCGAGTTGTCAAAGACCCGAGCCGAGGCCGCAGACGGGCAAGGGACCAGCGGCCGGGCGTCGTCGGGTGTTCGAGCGTGGCAAACGCCCCCGTCGTCAGCGGCTGTGTGCGCCCGGCGGCGGGACGTGCGTGTCGGCCCGGACGACCGTGCGTGTCGTCCGCGCGGCGTGCCTCGGCCTTCGCGCTTGTCGCGACCGCGGGGCTTCGCCGTTGGAACCGGCCGTTTGATTTCGGTCGCCGTTCGTCCGGCGGGAAGCTGGTCCCGCGGTGAGCGCATGGTACCAACTGCCGGCTGGGGAGCAAAATGCGAGCGGAAAAGGGGGAGGCGGCGAGAGGCGGTCGGTCGCGCACAGCCGCTGCAAGAAGGGAACGGCGGCACGAAAGGGTGGGGGTGCTCAATCGTGCTGACGGTCGGCTCACCGCAGTCGGCGTGGCCGAGCGGACTGACGCTGGTAGCTGCGGAGCGGACGGCGCGAAATTTCGCGCCAGTGTCGAATGTCGATTTCGTACGGACCGTTCGGTTGGTCGAAGCCGCCGAAGTCGGCCAAGTACTGCTTCAGCCGACCGATTTTCTGTTTGGCCGGCAGTTCGCCCGGGTAGTCGGTTCCCGGAGGCCGGCCCCAAAGAATGTGCGAGCCGTCGGTTGTGATGAGCTGGTAAATGAGGTTTTCCGGGCTCGTGTGGCGATCGGCTTGCGGAACCCAGATGCTTTTCAGTCGCAGGTCTCGCCAGTGGGCTTTGAGGACGGCCGCCAGTCGCGCGGCGCCCACGACGGTCGGGTCGGTCCACCGAGTGCCGGCCGGTCCGTCGGGCAACGTCGCGACGTTTTCAATCAGCGGAAGCTGGTCGGCGTCGGCCAACGAAAAGTCTTGGGGCGGCAACAGGACGGCGTCTTCGTCGATTGGGTAGAGTCCTTTTTCGACACGGACCATGGCCACCGGCTCGCGGAATTCCAGCTCCACCTGCAGCGACGCCGGAAACGTCTTTTCCACTCGGACAACCCGACGCACCCACGGATGTCGTTGGAAGGCCTGGGCGACGCGACGGGTCAGGTCGTCGTCGAGAATGTCGAGCGTTTCGGGCAGTTGGGCCTGCTGAATGACCTGGTTCAGGAAGTCCGGCGGAACCCACGGCGGCAGCGGCGTGGTTTGAATGTCCGTTGCTTGCAGTTGGTACTCCGGCTGTTCGCGCAAGTCGGGAATCCACTGGCGAGCCAGTGGGAGCAGGAAGGTGGCGCTGACGGAGACGGCCACGAGCAGCAGCACCGACGGCCGGAACAGAAGTGTGCGAAGCGAGCGTGACTCGGTTGCCTGGCCCGTGGCCTTTTGCCCGGCTGTTTTCGGCGGCGTTTTTTTCGCGGGTTTTTTTGGCATGGGTGCAGTGAGGGTGAATTCGTCCTGGCCGCACCCGGCGTCGGGGCGGCTCTGACAAAGCGTGACAAAACGGTGACGCGACTTACTTCGGTCGTACAGCACGGTTCGTTGACCAACCCACTCGGTGGAACAGCGGTCAAGTCGTTCGGCGGCTCGCGAAAGGCGACGACTGCCAGCGACGCTGCCCGGCTGGGCAATTTGCTGGGCTGGTCTTGGAGCCCTGTCGCGGGTCGAGCCTCGACACGGGACGTCTTCGGTCCGGTTGGCGCCGTTCCGGTTACGGGCCGTCTTCCGGAGCCGCTGCGCGCACGACGCCCGGCTGCTGTCCGCGCCCACCTTTCTTCCAATCGGCGTCGAGGGGCCCAGGAGCCCGACGGCGTTTCGGCGCGTGGGCGAGCCGGGTCGGGAAGTCGGTCGGGCTTTCGGACGGTGCCGGTTCTTGCAAGCGTGTCGGTTGCGACGGCTGAGGGAGTCGTGGTCAGCCGCTCTTCTCGTGCTTGGCCGCTCGTCGGTTCCGCCCTTGACGCGTTGAGCCGGCGTCCGGAAGATGCGTGCCGGCCGGCGCGGGCCAGCGGCGTTCGAAACGTTCGGTGCGGCTCGCGCACGCAGCTCGCGTTGCCGAACGAGCTCTCACTCGCGACCACACTCAGCCGTCGCGGACGACACTGAGCATGTGCGGAATTGTTGGTTTTCTGTGTTCGACGCCGGAGACGGCGGACGAGGAACTTCGCCGACTGGTCTCGGCCATGGCCGCCACGTTACGGCACCGCGGCCCGGACGGTCGGGGTGTGTGGACCGACGCTCGGGCCGGCGTCGCGTTGGGCCACACTCGGCTGGCCATTCTGGACCTCTCGCCGGCCGGCAACCAGCCCATGCAGTCGTCTTGCGGGCGGTACGTGTTGGTCTACAACGGCGAGGTGTACAACCACCGAGAGTTGCGGAAGGAGTTGGAGGGGCGCGGACGGCGTTTTCGTGGCCGGTCCGACACCGAGACGCTGCTTGAAGCCATTGCCGAATGGGGTTTGGAGCCGACGTTGCGGCGTTGCGTGGGCATGTTTGCCTTTGCTCTGTGGGACCGGCACCGGCAAGAGTTGACGCTGGTCCGAGACCGTCTGGGAATCAAACCCTTGTACTACGGCTGGTGCGGCGGCACGTTTTTTTTCGCGTCCGAGCTGAAAGCGCTGCGGGTGCACCCGGACTTCACGGCTGAATTGGACCGCGAAGCCGTCAGCCTGTTGCTCCGACACAACTACGTGCCGGCTCCGTGGAGCATTTACCGGGGAATTGCCAAGTTGCGGCCGGGGACGGTGGTGACGGTTCGTCCGGACCGGCGAGGGGTCTTGCCGCAGCCGCAGGCGTACTGGTCGCTGGAGGAGGTGGCTCGGGCCGGTCGCGAGCAGCCGTTTCGGGGCAGCGAGGAAGAGGCGGTCGAGCGGCTGGAGGAACTGCTCGGCGAGGCGGTGCGGGCTCGTCTGATTTCGGACGTCCCGCTGGGGGCGTTCCTTTCCGGCGGAATCGACTCATCGGCCGTCGTGGCCCTCATGCAGAAAGCCTCGGACCGGCCCGTGCGAACCTTTTCCATTGGCTTTCACGAAAAGCGGTACAACGAGGCTCCGTTTGCCAAGTCGGTCGCTCGTCACCTCGGGACGGACCACGTGGAGTACTACGTCACGCCGCGGGAGGCGTTGGACGTCATTCCGCGTTTGCCGACGCTTTACGACGAGCCGTTCGCCGATTCGTCGCAGGTTCCGACGTTCTTGGTTTCGCAAGTGGCGCGGCAAAGCGTGACGGTGTGCTTGTCCGGAGACGGCGGCGACGAGCTGTTCGGCGGCTACACGCGGTACGCGGCGGCCGCTCGCGTTTGGCGACTGATTCGCTGCCTGCCCGCGCCGGTGCGTCGGGCTGCGTCGGCGGCCGTGCGCACGTGCGGGCCGCTCTTGCCCGGAAAGACGCCGAAACGGCGAGCGCTGCCGGCGTCGGAGATTCTGCGGTGCCGCAGCCTTCGCGAGGTCTACGTGCACTTCATGTCGCACTGGAGCCGGCCGGGCGAACTGGTCGTGGGCGGGACGAACGACCCGGGCCCCTTGGCCGACCCCAGGTTGTGGTCGCCGGACGCGAGCCCGTACGAGCAAATGATGTACGTCGACACGCTGACGTACTTGCCGGACGACATTTTGGTCAAGGTGGACCGAGCCAGCATGGGCGTCAGCCTGGAGGCTCGCGTTCCGCTGCTCGACCACCGGGTCGTCGAGTTTGCGTGGTCGCTGTCGGTGGAGGTGCGAGTTCGCCGGGGTCGGACGAAGTGGCCCTTGCGGCAACTGTTGGCTCGGCACGTCCCGCCGGCTTTGTTCGAGCGGCCGAAGACGGGCTTTGGCATTCCGATTGACGAGTGGCTGCGAGGGGAATTGCGGGACTGGGCCGAGTCGCTGCTGGACGAACACCGCTTGCGTCAGGAAGGCGTTTTCCGCCCCGAGCCGATTCGGCAGAAGTGGCTGGAGCACGTGCGGAACGAGCAGGACTGGCACTACTACTTGTGGGACGTGTTGATGTTTCAGGCGTGGCTGGAGGAGTCACGACGGACGATGCCGCGTTCGGTCGTCGAACCCGGACGTCCGACGTGACGGTGCGGCCGCGCGAGCGGCCTCCCGGCTCTCGACGGATTCGCACTTGACACAGGTCCAATCGTGAGGCATTCAATCAAACAGCGGGGAGGCGAACGGGGACGGAGTGGTTTTGCGGCGTGGTTTGCGAGTCGAAGCCATTGGTTCGAGTCGCTTTTGGGGAGCAGACGACCGTGCCGATTTACGAGTTCTACTGTGCGGACTGTCACACCATTTACAATTTCTTGTCTCGGCGAGTGAACACGACCAAGCGGCCTTCGTGTCCGAAGTGTGGGCGGCCGAAGCTGGAGCGGAAGGTGTCGCGGGTGGCCATTGGCCGGGGCGGCAAGAAGGACGACTCGGAAGGCGGAGAAGGCGGCGAGGGCGAAGGGGACGACTTCGACCTGCCTCCCGGCGTCGACGAGAAGAAACTGGAACGGGCCATGATGGAGCTGGCGAGCGAAGCCGAGCACATGGATGAAAACGACCCGCGGCAAATGGCTCAGCTCATGCGAAAGCTCTCTCAAGCCACCGGGCTTCAGTTCGGCGGAGCCATGGAAGAGGCCATTCGGCGGCTGGAGGCGGGCGAAGACCCGGACGCCATTGAAGAAGACCTGGGCGACTTGCTGGACGAGGAGGAGCCGTTTTTCCAAGAACCGTCCGGCGAAAAGAAGAAAAAGTTGCGGGGCATTGTGCGGCGTCTGCGTCCGCCCAACGTGGACGAGAACTTGTACGACCTGGAGTAGCCCGGTAGGGCGTCGAAACGCTGGGGCGGGACTGCTCGCGCTCCGAGACCAAACTGCAGCAGAAGAAGGGTTCGACGGGCACCGACCGCGCCGACCTTGGCCGGGCGCGACGCGGCCCGAAGCTTCAGTAGCACGGCTTGACGCGGCTCGGTGTTGTTTCGCTGCCGAAGTCCCGTCCACCGACAGTCAGACGGCACAAGCACCTCGCCCAAGGACCCGAGCCGGTTGCGAGGAACGCGTGCTCGAAGCGGCGAGGTGTGTTGCGTCTACCACTCCTCGCTGGGAACCCCCTGACCGTCGTGGCGGTTGGCCAACGCAATGAACACTTGCGGGTCGACGTTCTCGCTGATGAAATGGGCAGAGCCGTCGGCCGCTGCGAACTGGGCTCCGCCGGAGTGTCCGCTGCTGAATCCGCCGACGTACAGCGGGTCGCCGGGCTGACGACGGAGGGGCGGCCAACCTTCGCGTTCCGCGGCGGCGCGGTTGATTGGAGTTCCGGTGTTCCGTAAGGTCGCTCGGGTTCCCGAGAACCAGCCCAGGTCGTTCGGCTCGCTCAACTTCTCGCCCAGCGCCAGCGTCTGACTGGCGCCGTCCACAATTTCCCGGAACGTAATGGGCCGGTTCAGAATGAAACAGCCGTTGTTGGTCGTGTCGATTGGCGCCTCGGTGTCGTTGTGGACGGCGGCGTAGTTGGAGCAGTAGTTTGGCACGTCCGCTTTTCTTCTGCCGGGGTCGGAAGGGCAGACCAAGACGGAGAGCGAGACTTCGCGGGCTTCGGCGTTTTCCGGCGCGTAGACTCCCCGGTTGAAGTCGAACTGGGCGAACACGTGGCGCTGGTCCAAGAATGGAGTGAGCTGGAGCGTCCAGCTGACGTGGTACCCTACCCGCTCGCTCCGAATGGGGCCGGTTGGGTTGACGCTGCCAATGGGCAAACAGCCGTGAGTCATTTCGTAGTTGTGCAGAGCCAACCCAATTTGAGCGAGGTTGTTCCTGCACTGGGTACGCCGAGCGGCTTCGCGGGCTTGCTGCACGGCTGGCAACAGCAGGGCAATCAGAATGGAAATGATTGCCACGACCAGCAGCAGCTCAATTAGCGTGAAGCCTGTTTGGTTCCCGCGGCTCGACGGCCGCCTCGCCGCTCGTCCACGTTTTTGCTGCAGGCTTTTCATTTCTCTTCCCCTTGTCGTTCCAGACGGTGTGGGCCGTAGCGGAGCTCCAAGCCGGACCGTTTCGGCGCTGTCACGTTTCGGCTACGGCTGAGGGAGTCGGGCCAACGAGCCGTCGGACCGGTTGGCCAGTTGACGCAGAACGGACAGGTCCGTGAACTGGTTGACGAACCGCACCGAGCCGTCGCCGAACAGGAAGTGCACTCCTTGCGCGTGGTCGCTTTCGAAGCCGCCGACGTAGAGCGGGTCGGGTCGCAGCAGCGGACCTTGCCCTTGCTCCGGCGGACGGGCTAAACGCCTCAGTTTCTCATTCCGTTCTTCATTGATTGGCGTGCCCGTGTTGCGCAGCGTGGCTCGCGTGCCCGAAAGCCAGCCGAGGTCGAAGTTCACAAGTTCGCCTGCGGCGTTGTACTGCTCTGTCGGCGACGTCTTCTCGCCGACCAGCAGGGTGTAGGCCATTCCGTCGGGAACGTCTTTCCGGCTGACGGAGCTGTTCAGGAAGAGCAGTCCGGAGTCCTTGGCGTCAATGGGTTTCTCGACGTCGCTGTGGCAGCCGGCGTACGAGCACGGACCGACGCGCTCGACTTGGTCTCCACGGAACTTCACTGAAATCGGTCTGTACCAAGTACTCGGACACCAGAACGTCCTCGGCACAGCCTCGTAAATGTCCAAGTTTTTCTGCTGGTACGCGCCAGCGGCGAAGTCGAATTGATTGAAAAGGTTTTGCTCGTCCAAGAAAGGCAGAATCTGAACCGTCCAGGCGACGTGGTAGCCTTTCGGTTCGTTTCGAATGGGCCCGGTCGGGTTGACCGTTCCGGGCGGCAGAACGCCGTGGGCGTGTGAGTAGTTCGCCAAGGCCAGTCCGATTTGCACCAGGTTGTTGCGGCACTGCATTTGCCGAGCCGACTCGCGAGCCTGCTGGACGGCCGGCAACAACAAGGCAATCAGAATGGCAATGATGGCAATGACCACCAACAGTTCAATCAGCGTGAAGGCCGACCGGCCGTTGGTTGTTGAGGGTCTCGCGTACGTACTCATGGTTCGCCTCCCCGTTCGGGACTGACTCTTTCGTTCGTTTTTCGCCGCCGTTCTTGGCTCCGCCCGTTTCTTGCTGGACGCCGGCTTCTGCTGCCTCCTTGGACGCCGGCTTCTGCTGCTTCGCTGGACGCCAGTTTGCGCTGCTTCGCTGCAAGTCTGCTTGCGCGGCGACCCGGCTTCGCCAGCAAGCGTGGCTCGGCGGCCGTTCTGGCTTCGCGGCCTTTCACCGCGGCGTGGCCCTGTCGGCAGAAGCCGCTCGGAGGACCACGACCGAGTGCTCGAACCGTTCGCCGTTGTCTTCGTTGGTCGGAAAGGTCGCCGTCACCACGACACGCTTGGCTTTCGGCTGGCCGGACACGACTTCGACCGTCGTTCGCGCCGTCCCGGTTCGCTCGTTCTTTCCGTCCGGCCACAGCCGAACCTGCCAGACGTCGCCGCGGAAGTCCGACCGAGCCCGCAGCAACGCCGCCGCCCGGTTCTCGGCGGACAGCGCCAACCACCGAGCCTGCTCGCGCCACAGCTCCCGCCGCGTCTGCTGCAGTTGCAGCAGTGTGCTGCGGACCAGCGAGCCGCTGACGGCCGACGTCAGCAACACACAAGCCAGGGCCAAGACCACGCCAATGCCTCGGCGTGAGCGGCCGGTTGCAGTTCGACGCGAACTTCGCAGCACACCACTCATGAGCGGCCTCCGTTTCGACTGTTCCTGTCAACGACCGTTTCGGAACTCGTCGGTGTTCTCGTAGGAACGCCCTTCGGCACGTTCGCCCTCTGCCGCTGGGCGGTCGTTGCGAACCGGTGGTCGACGCCGACAGCCGCTCGCACGACGAGCCGAGGCCGAACGTTTCGGCTCGCCTTGGTCCCACCGGGCGCGTCGGCAAGGCGAACGGCCACGACGCGTCCGCCGTCCGACAGCTCGAACCGGACCGCCACGTCCGACAGCCGGTAGAGCTCGCGGGCGGCCGCGGCTGTTTCGTCGGCCCGTCCGCCCGGCTTGGCCTGACCGGCGAAAACCAACCGGACGACGCCGTCGGGCGTGGAGCGGTAGACGACAGTCGAACCGTCCGGACGCTCGAGGGTCAACGCCTTGGCCGCGTGCTGCTCCAGCAGCCGAGCGGCCGTCGCGGCGTGTGCGTCGGAGCGGAAGTCTTCCGCCAAACGCTGGACGGCCGAGTGCCGCGTCAGCGTGTGGACAGCCTCGCCCTCGCTCTGCAACAACAGCACCAAGGCTCGGCCGGCCGTTGCGAACACGGCGGCCAGAACGGTCACCGTAACGACCACTTCGACCAGGGTCGAACCGCGACGTTTCATGGTTGTTCCTTTTGCTCGAAGAACCACGCGACCAGCCGGACCGGTCGGTGCTGGCCGTCCA
>CAYSAG010000224.1:0-8413 GCA_964428935.1 uncultured Planctomycetaceae bacterium
GTCTCTGCGCAGTCGGCCAGCGTCTGTTTTCGGGTCGTCGGTTCGGCTGAGAGCGCCGGGAAGCTTTGGTGGTCGCCGACCGCCCCGCCGTCGTTTCACCGCTGCCGCTGGCGGCCCGTCTTGCGACGGTACAGCTCGCTGACACGGTGCAGCTGACGTTTTTCTTCGGAAGACAAAGCGTCGTAGCCGAGCGCGTGCACCTTCTGAAGCAAGCGGTCCAGCTCTTGTTCCAGCTCCCGTTCGCGCTGCAGCTGACGCCGCCGTCGTTCAGCCTGCCGCCGTTGCAGCCAGCGACGCAACAGACCCGGCTGCGGCGGCGCGCTGCGCGGAACCGAACGCTCCAAGCTGGTGTACCCTTGCGAGAAGTCGTAGCCCATGAACGACTCTTCGTACGCTTCCTTGGCTTGCAGACAGTAGAGCTCGTGCAGAATCCACGCCACCAGCACGGCGCCAATGCTCAGCGTCCACGTGTTGTTGAAGGCCAACCCGCCCACGGCCAGGGCGACGGCCACCGCGCAGCCGAACCGCAGGACGCTGACGTGAGCCGTGTCGTCCCCAACCCGCTCGGCCAGCAAGTGCTGCAAGGCCCGCCCGGCGTCCAGCGGCGGAATCGGAAACAGGTTCACCAAAATCAGGAACCAGTTGGCACAGAACAGCAACACCAGCAGGTCGGACACTAACGTGCCCGCCAGCTCTACGTGCGGCAGCCGCAAGGGGTGTAGAGCGTCGCGGAAGTGCGGCGTGTCCAGCGTCAGAACGGGCAAGACCACCACGCACACCAGCAAGTTGGCGAACGGACCGGCCAGCGCGGCCGCGACTGCCGACGAGTGGTCTCCGTGCAGCTCGGGCGAGGACAAACCGCCCAACGGCCACGCCAGCACCTCGGAAAGACGACCGCCCTTCAGACGAACGGCCAGCAAATGGCCCAGCTCGTGAACCACCGCCGCAACCGCCAACAGCGTTCCAAACGCCAGTCCCAGACGCAGGCTCCGCCACCGGTAGCAGAAAATCAGCGTCAGCAGCAAAAAGTAGACGCTCAGACGCACCTGGCACCCGTTCCAGGTACCCAGCGGAATCGACCATTGAAAGGCATTGCGCTGGGTCATGTCTTTCCGGTCCGCTGGCAGCGGGTTTGCTGAGGTGCTGGGGGGCGCCGCCCGGACGCTCCCGGCACTCGGAAGAAGACGTCGCGACGTCGCCCGACGGCGGGTCTGGTCCGGCGTCGAGCCAACCAACGCCGGCCACCGCCACGCCCCCCGCGTTTCGAAAAAGCCGACCACCCGTTTTGGCCGGACTGGCTCGGGTGCCATTCTACCAAACCCGAAAACGACTCCGCAAACTGCCGTTTCCAGGCTGGTGCGGCTGCGTGCGTCGAGCCGCGACTCGACGGACGAGCGGTCCAGCGGGCGAAGAAACGTCGCGGACGTGGCAACCCGCGCCCGCCGGCTCAAACCAGCAGCTCGCCCAGCCGTTCCGCCAGCTCCTGCATTTTCCGCACAGTCGCGCCGGACGGGGTCAGCAGCTCTTCGGTCGAGACGGCCACCACTCCCCACAGCCGTTCGTCACAAAACACCGGGACGGCCACCGACGACCGAGCTCCGAACCGGTCCAGCCACCCGGACGACGTGGCCGCCGTCTTCGGCTGCTCGTCGACCCGCGAAATGGCTGGTTGACGCTGAAGGGCGGCTTTGACAATGCCCAAACCGGTTCGGTCCAAAGGGACCTCGGCCGTGGCCTGCTCGAATTCGGCCTGGACCCGCTGGTCCATGTCTGGAACGGCGCGGAAACCCAAGAGTCGCAACGACTGGGTTTGGAGCTGCCACAGTCCCGTGGCTCGAGCTCCCGTCAGGTCCAGCAGTTGGTCCAGGGCCGGGCCGAGGTTCGCGGAACGGAGGCCTCGGTGGACGGCCTGTGCCACTCGGTCGACACTCGCGTCGTTCGCTTCACTCATGGCTGCGGCACCTCGCAGACGAAGCCGACTAGCGCCCGACCGGCTCGCCGAGGCCGACGCACCGGAAAAGTCGGAGTGTCCGGCGGGCGGCCCGTCACCGCCGAACAGGTTTACCTCGACGAACCCCTCAGCCATCGAGTATGCTCAACAAGGTGGAGCCAGTCAAAAGCTTTGCCGTTCAAGGCCGAGAAGGGCACGTCGGGACAACGCGGTGTCCTTGTGCG
Organism: uncultured Planctomycetaceae bacterium; assembly: GCA_964428935.1. Taxonomy (GTDB): domain Bacteria; phylum Planctomycetota; class Planctomycetia; order Planctomycetales; family Planctomycetaceae; genus JAADHY01. Next base: position 2,176 of record CAYSAG010000224.1, read on the forward strand.
CCGAGTCGAGGAACGGGGAAGCTCGGCAGCTCGCTTGTCGACGGGTGTCGCGTTGTCGGGCGGCGACTTGCAGAGGCGGAAGCTGAAATTCGAGTAGCGGAAGAAAGACAGTCATGGACCTGCCAATCTGTCCCGCTTGCGGTCAGTCGGTGCTGGACGACGTCGAGAACTGTCCGTTTTGCGGTGCTCCCATGAAAGGCAAGCCGGGAGCCAAGCCGGCGCCGAAGCCGACGGCTCGTCCGGGCGAACCGAAGGCGGCGCCGGCCGGTCCGGGCGCGGCCAAGGGCGCGGGGCAAAAGGTGCCGGCTGCCGGCAAGGCAGCCGGCGCGCGGGCGGCAGCCGGCGCGAAGGCTCCGAAGAAAGAAGAGGGCGAGGAGGACGTCATTACGTTCGACGGAGCGGCGTTGCACCGAGCCATTCCCTTGTCGCGCAAGCCGGCCCGCGGACGAATGATGCGGGTCGTCTGCCCCATGTGCGAGACGCCTGGGTTTGCGCCGAAGGAAGCGGCCGGACGCGAAGTCAAGTGCGTGAACCCGGACTGCCTGGTTCCCGTCTTCAAGGCACCGGAACTGGAGAAGAAGGAGACGGAGCCCGCGCAAAAGGAGGAGACGCCGGCCAGTCGGCCGAAGTGGCCTTTGGCTGTCGCGGCCCTGGTCGCTTTGGCCGCAGCGGGCGGGGGCGCGTGGTACTTCTTGCAAGGCGGTCCGTCTGAGAAGAAACAGCCACCTCCTCAGCCAACGACTCCGGCGACGCCGCAAACGGTCGAGCAACCGAGCGGACCGGGTGCAGGCCAAGAGGGCTCGAAGCCCGGGCCGTCGGAACAAACCGGCCAGAAACAGGCTGCTTCGGAGCCGGCCGTCCCGACAATCGACCCCACTCAGGTCACGAACACGGCGTTGGAGCGAATGGTCCGAGCGGCTCAGCGGCGAGAACGCAACCGCAGCAAGCCGTTCTGCCGTCAGTTGACCACCAAGGCCTACGCTCACGTCGGCGACATTGAAAACGCCAAGCGGCAAATTGAGCAATTGAAGCTGGTCGGCAAGGACGTGCCGTACTTTCAGATTACGGCGTGGACGGCCTTGGCGTGGGCTCAGCTGGAGGCTGGCGACGAGGCCGGAGCCCGCCAGTCGATTGAGGCGGCGTGGTCTCTGCGCGACGAAATTCCTTCGTACGGCCAGACCGGAGCCGACGCGGCCGTCGACTTGGCCGTGCCGCTGGTCGTCCTCAACCGACTCAACGACGCCAAGCAGGTCGTGTCGGAGCACTTGGGCCAGAGCACGCAGGGTGAGCTGGCCACGGTGCTGCGAATGGTTTTCGGCGACGGAACGTACGACGTCGACGAAGCCGTCTCGCGGCTGCCGATTGAGCAGTGGGAGCACCCGGAGTGGGTGGCGGTCGCCGTCGAGCTGGCCAGTCGCGGCAGCTTGGCCGAAGCGCTGAAGTGGGCTCAGGCCGCGCCGTCGGTGCCGACACTGAGCGACACGTTGAGCGTTTGGGCCGAGGCGGCCGTCCGGTCGGGAGCCAAAGGCGGAGCGGCGGTGTCGGTGGAGCAGTTGGAGAAGGCCGTGGAGCCGCTGCCGGAGGCCTACCGAGCCAGCGTGTTGGGGCGAGCGGCTTACGTGGCCGCTCAGACCGGCTCGAGCCAACTGGCCCGCCAGCTCGTGCAGGCCGCTCACCAGACGCTGTCGCAAGTGACCGCGCCGCCCGAGTTCGTCATTCCGCCCATGAAGGAGCTGTACGAGCTGAAGCTGGTTTCGCCGCTGCCCTTGTTCAGCGCCGCCGTCGCGGCGGCCGAAATTTCCCACACCGAGGTGCTGCTGGGGAACAAAGAGGCTGCGAAGGCGGCCCTGCAGCAGGCGCTGAAGTACTTGCGGGCCGCGGCGCCTTGTGTCGAGGTCGCGGCGCGGCGCGACCGCGAGTTCACCCGACGCGGCCGCTCGGCCATTGAAGCCGCTCTGCGACGGGAACTGAAACTGGAAACTCCGGAACAGGCTCGCTTGGCCGCCAACCGCTACCGGCGAAAATGCCACGACCTCTACAACATGGCCACGGAACGGTGGAAACTGCAACTGCGGATTCTGAGCCGCGCGGCGGAGTGGTTGTCACCGCAAGACGTTTGGGCGGAAGTGCAGGCCCGAGCAACGACCAAGGACTTGAGCCAGCGGGAGCCGTACTTCACGACATGGCTGCCCGACCGACTGGCGGCTCTGGCTGAAGCCGCCGGCAACTCGCAGCTGGCTCAACAAGTTCGCCAAGCCGCCGGCCCGAAAGCTCCGCAGGACCCGCGAGTCCGCCTACAGCAACAAACGCTGAAGGCCGTCGAGCGGGGGCGCGTCGTCGACGCAGCCAAGGCCCTGAACGCCTACGTCAAGACCAACCGCCGCGACAGCCAGTGGGCAGAACGCTGGACCCTGCAACTGCTTTGCCGAATGGTCAAGCAGCAGAAAGTGCCGGACGCACTGAGGTTGGTTGTCGAGCTGGAAAACCAACTGTGGCGCGAAGCCGGCTTCCAGGTCGTGGCCGCGCTGTCCGCCAAGCAGGGGCTGGCCGGTTACGTCTGGCAGTTCGCTCAAAACAACCAGCTTCCCTCCACCGAGGAAGTCTCGTTGCTGTACGGTCTGGTGGTCGCTTTGAACCCGAAGGAATGATTCGCTGCAGGACCTGAGAGGCTCCGACCGACGCACGTTCGCACGAGCCGAGTGCGGCCGGACGTGCGCCGACCGGTCGGCGAGACGGGCGGTGGCCCTTTCGTCCGCGCCTTCGCCAGCACGCTGCTGTCGGTGGACCCGGTCAGGGCCGGAGCGTTTCTTGCCCGACTCCGTCGTTTCCACCGGACTGCTCGCTTTTGTCGAACCCGTCCAGCTTTCGTAACCGCAAGGGTCGACGCGGTTTTCGGAATTGGCCCATCCCTCTAAAATGCCAGCTACCGAGCCGCCTCGGTGTGAAGGCGGCAAACCGACGCGCGGCCCGAGCGGTTGCAGGCCGAAGTTGTTAGAGCGCGGCGAGCGAAGCGTCGGTCTGTGCAGTGACGCTGTTCCGGCCTCGACCTTTCCCACCCACCGGTGGGCCGGCAGCCAAGACGAACTGGACTTGGCCGAAGCGAAGGCAGGACAAGTTTCTCTTCAAGAAGGAGTGGACGGTGCGAACCGTGAGTCGCTTGGTTCTGTGTTGGGCTGTTGTGGCGACGTGGCTGTTCTGGCTGGCCGACAGGTTTTCCGTGGCCGCAGACCGGGTGCCGACGGTGACGGTCATGGTCGAGGGCGCCGACTCGGTGCTCAAAGACCTGCAGTTCTTGGCCTCGTTGGTCAGCCCGGAAGAACAGGCGGCCTGGAAGAAAATCATTGACAAGGACGAAGGCATTCTGGAAATCTTCCTGCTGGGCGTCGACCGCACACGCCCGGTCCAGGTGGACGTGCTGTTGGACCGGGAGGGCCAGCGTTTCCGAATGTTCTTTCCCTTCGACGACTTCCAGTCCTTCGTCTCGGACAACCTGGGCGGCTTCGAAATCGAAGCCAAACAAATTGCGACGGACCTGTACCAGCTGTCGGGCGGCGGGTTCGAAGGTTACATGCGGCGTGTGCACGGCTACGCGGTCATTGCCGACAAGCGCGAGGACCTGCCGGCAGACCTTCCCAACCCCACCGAGCGTTTGGCCCACCTGCTGAAGGCCGGCTACGTGGTCGCCGCAGAAATCCGCAACGACGCCGCCGGACAGGCCGACCGGCAACAGGCCATTCAGGAGCTGCGGCGGAACGTTCTGGACGCAATCAAACAGAAGTCGAACGAATCGGAGGCTCAGTACCGGCTGCGCAAGGCGGCCGTTCAGTCGCAACTGGACGAAGTCGAGCGGTTCTTTGTTGAGGCGTCAAGGATCTCCGTCGGACTGGCCCTCGACCGCGACAAGAAGGCCGCTCGACTGGACCTGGTCCTGGAAGCTCTGCCCAACACGCACTTGGCCAAAGACATTGACCTGCTGAACCGAAACCCCGCTCGCTTCTTCCAAGTCCAGAAGCACTCCGACGCCTTCCTCTTCGTGAAAGTCAAGTTCCCCCTGAACGAAATGCGGCAAAGCTACCTCCAGGCGCAGCTGGACGGCGTCCGCGACGTCGAACTGGAAGAGCTGGCCGGGGAGAAGGACCGCACCGACGAGCAAAAACAAAAGGCTCGCCAAATGATTCAACTGCTCCACGAAATCGGCACCGACTTGCTCAAGACCGGCCAGTGGGACGGCTTTCTGGAACTACGACAAAACGCCTCCAGCCAGCGAACGCTCCTGGCCGGACTGGCGGTTCCCGAAGCCAAACGGCTGGAGCAGGCGTTGCAGTTGTACTCGGAGTCGAAGTCCGGCCGCGTCGTCGAAATGAACGTGGACGAAGTGGGCGGGCTGAAAGTCCACAAGGTCCAGCCGTCGCGGAACGTGCCGCTGCTGTCCGAGTTCTGGGGCGAGCCGTCGCCGGTCTACGTGGCGGTGGGCGAGCAGGAAGTGTGGGTGGCGACAGGCGCCGACGCGCTGAGCGCCCTGAAAGCCGCCGTCACCGAACTGCAGAAGGCTGGCGAGCCGACGACGCCCAGCTCGACCGACGGTGAGTTCGTCCAGTTCTTCGTCCGTTGTGGTCCGTGGCTGCAGTTCTGGGACGAACAGGCGGCCAAGCAGGCGTCTGCGGCCAAGCAGGCGAGGCTTTCGGAGTCCGAAAAGGCCGCCCGCGAACAGGCCGCCAAGTTCCGACGCCTCGGAATCGACGCTTGCCGCACCGGCGACGACACCATTACCGGGCGGCTGAAACGAGTGGGCGACCGTGTGGAAGGCGAAGTCGAATTCGGTGACGCGTTGCTGAAGTTCGTCAGCAAAGTCGTGGCCGACTTCGCCAAGGAAAACCTGTGACCGGCCGAACGGCCAGCAAGCGGTCACGGGCGGACGGACTGGACGGGAGCCGGCAGCAGCCGCGGCGGGGCCGTCGAGCGGCTCGTCGGGCGGGGTCGTCGTCGAGTTGGCAACGCGCAGCAGCGAACGTGCCTCCGGCAGACGCCCGTCGGCCTTCGTCGCCCGGGTTGACTCACGCCGCTCGCAGCTTCGAGCCTCTTGTTTTCCGACGGGGCTGAGCGCTCGACCGTCCCTCTCAGAAAGGCCCTTCCAGGTGAAACCGGACGACACCGTCTGCTTCTGCTTCCACGTGACGAAACGGAAAGTGCTGAATTTCCTGAAAGTGGAGCGGCCTCGGCGAGCCAGTCAGCTCAGCGAGTGCGGCGGAGCTGGAACGGGCTGCGGTTGGTGCGTGCCGGTGCTGGTCTACTACTTCGAGCAAGCCCGGGCAGGCCGACTGCAGCCGGACGACCCATTCGACCCCGCAGAGCTCCAGCGACAGCGGCAAGCGTACCTGCAGGCGAGACAGCAAAGAACGGGCTCTGCCGGTCCCGGCCGCACCCCGGGTGCGTCCAACGAGCAACCGTGACGAGCTCCGCGGCAGACCGAAACCGCTTGTCAACCGCGAAAAGGACCCCGACGCTTCGACTTGGAGCGTCTTTCGACAGCCGGACTCGACGAAAGCCACGAACGCCACGCTCCGCCGCGGCCGCCCCCCGCGGCGAAGCCGCCAGTCGTGACGAAAGCACGTGCCACAAAGCCCGGCCGGGTTCGAAACAAGTTCTCAGTCAGCTTCGGCGGCAGTCCGCTTCAGCGGGTACTCCACGCGGACGGTAGTTCGAATGCCGCCTCGGGGAGTGAAGGCCGCTTCGATTTTCATCCACCGCGGCTCCGTCACGGCCACCAAGTCGTTCAGAATGCGGTTCGTCAAGTCCTCGTAGAATGCTCCGTGGTTTCGGTACTGCTGCAAGTAAAACTTCAGCGACTTCAGCTCAAAGCACTTCTTGTCCGGCACGTACGTAATGGTAATCGTTCCGAAGTCGGGCTGGCCGGTCTTGGGACACAGCGAAGTGAACTCGGGACAGACGGTCTCAATGACGTAGTCTCGGTCCGGGTGTGGGTTGTCGAAGGTCTCCAGAATGTCGCGGAAGTTTTCGGACATGGACGTCTTCCTTCCTGTTGCACCAGCTTTGTCCAAAGACGCACGACGAGCGAGAAACGCAAACGGTTTGCAGACCCGTTGGCAAAGAGGTCGCTGCTGGCTGCAAGTGCTTCGGGCCGGGCGCCCAGCCGACCGGTCATTGTAGCGGGCCTTGGAACAGTCGCCAGGCGATGGCCGCGACATCGGTTCGGTCCGGCGCGCACGAAAAAACCGGC
>CAYSAG010000225.1:0-8405 GCA_964428935.1 uncultured Planctomycetaceae bacterium
TGAGTCCCAACTTTTCGGCGTGACACAGCACTAGTGCTTCGTCACAAGGCCAAGTTGCGGTGGCGTCGCTCGTGTCGCCCCGACATTGTCGGGCTCAAGCCAAGGTATTCACTCCATATCTCCGGTGTGACATGGCACTAGCCCGGATTACTCATGAATCACACGAAGCCGCAGCGTAAGCGAGGCACGGCTACTTCGCTAACGCTTCGGGTCAGTGTTTTGCATCGTGCCTCGGACGTCCCCCTACCTCATGAACAGTCCGGGTTAGGGGAGCGGCCGCTCGACAACGAACGTTCCAGTGGCTGTTCGAGCTTGGTTACGAGCCCTTGCCTTTGGACGGCCGCGGAATCAACCCCTTCTGCAAGTCCTCGACCACCGCCGCCAGAATAGCCGGGTCGCCGCTTTGAACGACGTGCCGCACTCGGCTCTCGGGAACGTTGAGCCGCCGCATGATTTTCTCGGCCTGCTCCCACAAGCGGGCCTTCTTTTTCCCCTCGGCCAGAAACAGACTGGTGACCAGTTCGCTCAAACGCTGCTCGTCAATCTGGTCCCGGTTCTCGTAGTAGCGGCGAATGACTTCCTTCTGGTAGGGAGTGTAGTCTCTCATGTCGCTTCTTCTCGGAGCAACAGCGTCTTGCCCGCGGTCTCGACCACCCGACACAGGTCCGGGTCAACTTTTCGCGGTCCGCTTGTAGAACGGCAGGCCTACGACTCGAGCCGACTCGCGCTTGCCGCGAATGTCCACGGACAGCAGGATGCCCGGCGAGCTGATCGGGACGGGAACGTAGGCCATGGCAATCGATTGCTGCAGAGTCGGCGAGAACGTTCCCGACGTCACCACACCGACCTGTTGATCTTTCAGCAAGACCGGCGTTCCTTCGCGAGCAATGCGGCGGGTCTCCAAGACCAGCCCCACCCGCTTTTGCTCCGGCCCCGCCTCTTTGATTCGCACCAAAGCGTCTCGTCCGATGAAGTTCCCAGCGTCCAGCTTGACGGCGAAATCGAGTCCGGCGGTGAACGGATCGATCTGCTCGGTCAGCTCGTGACCGTAGAGCGGCATGCCGGCCTCCAGACGCAGCGTGTCGCGGGCGCCGAGCCCGCAAGGCAGCAGCCCCTCGGGCTGCCCCATGTCGATCAAAGCCTGCCACAGGTCCAAAGCTTTTTCCGCCGGCAGAATGACTTCAAACCCGTCTTCTCCCGTGTAGCCGGTCCGACTGACGACGGCCGGACTGTCCAAGACACGCGTCTCCAGGCACCAGTAGTACTTCAGCTGCGAAATGTCGTCCGCCACCAGCGGCTTCAGAATGGCTTCGGCCTTCGGGCCCTGCACCGCTACCATGAAGCGGTCCTGGGTGACGTCGCGTGTAATGACGTCGAACGGGTGGTGGTGCTGTTCGATCCAGTGCAAGATTTTCTGGCGGTTCGACGCGTTGACGACGAGCAGGTACTCGGACTGCAGCCGGTAGACCAACACGTCGTCCAGGATTCCGCCGGAAGGGTTCGTGACCAGGGCGTAGCGGACGCGTCCCGGAACCATGCTCTTGACGTTGTTCGTCAGCAGGTAGTCCAAGAACCGGCGGGCGTCGCTTCCCTCGAACAAAATTCGTCCCATGTGAGCGATGTCGAAAATGCCGGCCGCACACCGCACGGCGTTGTGTTCGTCAACGATCGACCGGTACTGAACCGGCATGTGCCAGCCGGCAAACTCGGCCATCCTGGCCCCATTCTGAACGTGCCACTCATGGCAAGGCGTCTGGAGCATTGAGTGTTCCCCGGTTCGTTTCTTCAGACCACCATCCCGCACTCGACTAGCGGACGAAGGCAAGCGAAAGAGACGGCAGCGCGGGACGACCGCGCCGCCGGCAGAGAGCCGTTGACGTCGGCACCTGCCGACACCGCTCAAGACGCCAGTTTAGCTACGCGAACAGGGCCTTGAAATACTCGCGGTTCAATCTGGCGATGTTTTCCACGGAAACGCCCTCGGGACACGCTGCCTCGCATTCGTAAGTGTTTGTGCACGCACCGAATCCTTCGGCGTCCATCTGCTCGACCATTTTCAGCACGCGCTCATGCCGCTCCACCTGTCCCTGCGGCAACAGAGCCAGATGAGAAACCTTGGCGCTGACGAACAGCATGGCCGACGCATTCTTGCAGGCGGCCACACAGGCCCCGCAGCCGATGCACGCAGCGGCGTCCAAAGCCTTCTCGGCCACTTCCTTGGCAATCGGAATCGTGTTCGCTTCGGGGGCCTGCCCGGTGTTGACCGACACGTACCCGCCGGCGGCGATGATTCGGTCGAACGCCGAGCGGTCGACGATCAAGTCCTTGATGACGGGAAAGGCCGCTGCGCGAAACGGTTCAATCACCAGCGTGTCGCCGTCCTTGAAGTGCCTCATGTAAAGCTGGCAGGTGGTGGTCCGTCGGTTGGGTCCGTGAGGCTGGCCGTTGATGACCAGGCCGCAACAGCCGCAAATTCCCTCGCGGCAGTCGTGCTCGAACGCCACCGGCTCCTCGCCCTGTTCCAGCAACTGTTCGTTGAGCATGTCGAGCATTTCCAGGAAGGACATGTCGGGCGACACGTCCTTCAGCTGGTACACGCGAAACTCACCGGGCTGGTCCGGACCGGCCTGCCGCCAAATCTTCAGCGTCAGGTTCAGCGTGTTGCTCATTACTTGTAGCTCCTCGCCGTCAGAGGCACCTCTTCAAACGTCAACGGTTCCTTGTGCAAGGTCGGCTCTTCCCCGACGCCGTTGAATTCCCACGCTGCGACGTAACAGAAGTTCTCGTCGTCGCGCAAGGCTTCGTTGTCTTCCGTTTGGTACTCCTCGCGGAAGTGTCCGCCGCACGATTCGTTTCGGTGCAGGGCGTCGATGACCATCAGTTCGGCGAACTCCAAAAAGTCCGCCACCCGGCCAGCGTACTCCAGACACTGATTCAAGCTCTGACCGTTTCCGACCACCTTCACCGACCGCCAGAACCGCTCCCGCAGCTCCCGAATCTGCTCGCGTGCCTCCTGCAGCCCCTGAGCGTTTCGAGCCATGCCGCACTTGTCCCACAGGATTTGGCCCAGCTCGCGGTGAAGCTTCGTCGGGCTCTCGTCGCCGCCCACTTCCAGCAGCTTCTGCAAGAACTGCTCGGTCTGACGCACCGCGTCGCGGAACGGCGCCTCGTCGCCGCTGACGGGAGGCAGCTTGGCCGTCGCCAAGTGGTCGCCGATTGTGTACGGAATGATGAAGTACCCGTCCGCCAATCCTTGCATCAGTGCGCTGGCGCCCAACCGGTTGGCCCCGTGGTCGGAAAAGTTCGCTTCGCCCAACACAAACAGTCCCGGAATGGTGCTTTGCAGGTGGTAGTCGACCCACAGGCCTCCCATGGTGTAGTGCGGAGCGGGGTAGATTCGCATGGGCACTTCGTACGGGTTCTCGCCCGTAATCTTCTCGTACATTTCGAACAGGTTGCCGTACTTGCTGCGAATCACGTCGACGCCGTCCCGCTGAATGGCGTCGCGAAAATCGAGGTACACGGCCACGCGAGTTGGTCCCACGCCGTAGCCGGCGTCGCACCGTTCCTTGGCTGCGCGCGAAGCCACGTCACGCGGAACCATGTTCCCGTACGTGGGGTACCGCCGCTCCAAGTAGTAGTCGCGTTCTTCTTCCGGAATGTCGTTCGGGTGTCGCGTGTCGCCGGCCTTTTTCGGAACCCACACTCGCCCGTCGTTCCGCAAACTCTCGCTCATCAGCACCAACTTCGACTGGTGCTCGCTGGTGCGCGGAATGCACGTCGGGTGAATCTGCGTGAAACACGGGTTGGCGAAGAACGCTCCACGCTTGTGACAGCGCCAGGCCGCGTTCACGTTGCAGGCCTTCGCGTTGGTCGACAGGTAGAAGACATTGCTGTAGCCGCCGGTGCAGAGCACCACGGCGTGCGCCGTGTGTGCCTCGATTCGTCCCGTCACCAGGTCCCGGGTGACGATGCCGCGGGCGCACCCGTCGACGACCACCAAGTCCATCATTTCGTGGCGCGTGAAGAGCTTCACCTGCCCGCGGTGAACCTGCCGCATGAGCGCCCCGTACGCTCCCAGCAGCAGTTGCTGACCCGTCTGCCCGCGGCAGTAGAAGGTTCGCGAGACCAACGCTCCGCCGAACGTCCGGTTGGCCAGCAAACCACCGTACTCGCGGGCGAATGGAACCCCCTGAGCCACGCAGTGGTCAATGATGTGGTCGCTGATCTGAGCCAGCCGGTAGACGTTCGCTTCGCGGCTGCGGAAGTCACCCCCTTTGACCGTGTCGTAAAACAAACGCCAAATGCTGTCGCCGTCGTTCGGGTAGTTCTTGGTGGCGTTGATTCCGCCTTGAGCGGCGATGCTGTGAGCGCGGCGGGGACTGTCCTGAATGCAAAACGACTTCACATTGTAGCCCAGCTCGGCCAACGATGCCGCCGCCGAAGCTCCCGCCAGCCCCGTCCCCACCACAATAATGTCGTACTTTCGCTTGTTGTTCGGACTGACCAGCTTCAGCTCGTTCCGGCAGCGGTCCCACTTCTCCTGGATCGGCCCGTCTGGAACCTTCGGGTTGAGCGTGCCTTCTTTGACCTGGACCATCGAGCAGACTCCGGTGTGTTAGTCGGCCAACCTGAGCACGTCGCGAACGCCGGCTAGAACGTTTCCATTGTTGCCCACGCCCAAATCGGCAAACTGGCGAAGCCGACGGCCACTACAACAGCGAAAACGATCCCCAGAAACTCGATCACCGGCGTGTACTTGGGGTGGTTCAGCCCCAACGATTGAAAGGCGCTGGCGAAACCGTGCGACAAGTGCAGACCCAGGATGACGGCCCCCACAATGTAAACGAACGCCGTCAGCGGGTCCGTCAGCAGAATCCGAGCTTTTTCGAACGGCTCCTTGCCGGCCGTGGCCTCGTGCAGCCAAATGCTGAAGCGAAACTCGGACAGGTGCAGCAACAGGAACACCAGCACAATCAGGCCCGAGACGAACATCCATGTTTCGGGCGGCTTGACCAGAATCGACGGGTCTTTCTTCGACCGGTACAGCGAGTACTGAACGGGCCGAGCCGCCTGGTTGCCCTGCGTGAGCACGAACGCCAGGACAATGTGTAGCACAAAAATCACCAGCAGAATCAGCTCGGCCACCAGCACGAAAATTTCGTGCGAGTGCAACGTGTGAGCGTAGTTGTTAAACGCCTCTTCCCCGGCGTACAGCAGCAAGTTCCCTCCCAGGTGCACCGTCAGGAAGCCGCACAGGAGCAACCCCGTGATTCCCATGACAAACTTCTTCCCGACGGTGGTCGAAAGGCCTTTGACCAGCCAGTTCACCGACGTGCCCTTTCATCAAACTCGCCTAGAACCCCCCCAAAGAAGCATCAGCTTGGCCGTCATTATGCGACGCCGCGCAGACGAATGCAACCAACCGCGCGGCACCGGCTTCGTCCGCCACTGGCGGCCCTGGGGCTCTGCGGAAAACCGTGCTGTGCAGGCCATTCCGTCGCTGCTGGCCGGTCGGTAAGATGAAAGCACAGGACCCAAGCCCAGGCTGACCCGAGGCCCGGCTTCACCGCTTTTCGACAACGTCCACAGCGGTTCGGCTCCGTGTTCACCTACTTCCACAAGCTGGTCACGTGGTACTTCGGACTGTCGGCTGGTGAGCCGTCCGAGTTGCAGTCGCTGAAGCTCCAATTCCACCCGCCGTGGCCGGCCTCCACGTGGTCGTTTTCAGTTGTCGCGGCCATTGCCCTGTCGCTTGCGCTGGTGGTGCTGCTCTACTGGGCCGGGTCGAAGCGACTGACGGCGCGACGTCGAGCCACGTTGTTAGGGCTCCGGCTGGCCAGCCTTCTGTTGGCCGTCGCCTTGTTGTGCCGTCCCAGTTTGGTGTTGAACCAGGCCGACCGGCCGTACGTCCTGGTGCTGCTCGACGCGTCCGCCAGCATGAGTCTGCGGGACGACTACCGCCAGCCGGAGCTGGCCGCGGCGGCGCAGCGTCTTTCTGCCAGTCCCAGCGGCCAGGTGCCCACTCGCTGGCAGCTCGCGCTGTCGTTGCTCTTGCAAGACGACGCTCGGCTGCTCCGGCGACTGGCCCGAACGCACCGCGTGCGAGTCTACACGTTCGACGTTCAGGCTCGTCGCGTCGGCGAGCTGTTCCGCTCCGACCCGCGAGTCCTCGAGCAGCTCCGCGAGTCGCTCAACTCGCTCTCCCCCGCCGGACGCCAAACTCGCTTGGGCCCGTCGGTCCAGCAAGTGCTGGAGGACTTTCGCGGCGGCTCGGTCAGCGCGGTCGTCCTGCTGACGGACGGCGTGACCACCACCGGCCCGGCCGAACAGCTGACGGCCGCTGTCGCCTCGGGCCAGACCCCGCCCCTCTTTGCCGTCGCCTTGGGCAGCCCGATTCCGCCGCCGGACGTCGAACTGCACCACGCCCGAGCTCCGGCCGTCGCCTTTCTGGGAGACGTCGTCCCGCTGTCAGTCCGGCTGACGGCCGTTGGCCTGAGCCGTCGGGCCGTTCGGGTCGAGCTGGTCGACGGCCGAACCGGCCGCGTTCTTTCGGCCCGGTCGGTGCCGTTGGAGCCGGTCGCCCCAACCGACTCGCCGGAAACCTCGCGCCGCAGCGGCCAGCCCGCCCAATCGACCGACGCCGGCCAACCCAAGCCAGCCAACCGGCTTCCGGACGGCAACGCCACGGCAACCCCGGACGCAGCCAAGCTTTCTGCTCAGACCGGCTCCAGCGTCCCGGCCGTTCCCGGCCTGCGTCCCGTCACGCGGGAGCTCACGTTGTTCTTTCGTCCGAAAGAGCCAGGCGAGGCGGTGCTGGTGCTGCGCGTCGTCCCGTTGCCGGAGGAGTCGCAAGTGGGGAACAACCAGCTGCGGCTTCGCGTCAGCGTGCGAAAGGCTCGGCTGAAGGTCCTGCTGGCCGACGGCCCGCCTCGCTGGGAGTTCCGTCAGTTGAAGGCGCTGCTGGAACGGGAACCGACGGTCGAACTGCACACGTGGCTTCAGCAAGGCGACCCTGAGTACGCTCAACTGGACGCGACGGCCAAACCGCTGGGCGGCCGGTTTCCCTCGAACCTCGAACAGCTCGCGGCCTACGACGTCGTCATTCTGGGTGACGTCGACCCGGCCGGACTGGGACGGCAGGCCACCGACAGCCTGCGGCAGTTCGTCGAGCAGCGCGGGGGCGGACTGCTGCTGGTGGCTGGCTGGTCGAACAACCCGTGGCGTTACGTCGGCACCGACCTGGAACCGCTTCTGCCCGTGGTGCCGGCGGGACGAGCGGAAGCGACGGCCGGCCAGTGGACGGAGCCGTTGCGTGTCGAGTTCACTCCGGCAGCGGCTCGCGTGTTGCCCACGCTGACGTTGACTCGGCCCTTGGCGTCGGTTCGGCCAACAGAGGCGGCCGAGGCCACGGCCGGAGCGTCCCCGCCTGCCGACTCCGGCGCAGGGCCGCTCGAGCAAAGACCAACGCGGTCGGGCCGCACGGACGGCGGGGGCGGTGCGTCGTCAGTGTTGGCAAGCGTGGCCGCAGAACTGCCGCCGCTGTTTTGGGTCGCGAGGGTGCAGCGGGTGAAGCCGGGAGCGGTGGTGCTGGCGCGGGTCCGGCGGGCCGGAGACGGCTCCAGAAGCTCGCGGCCGCTGTTGGTCTTGCAACGCTACGGCTCGGGCAAGGTCCTGTGGCACGGGACGGACGAGCTGTGGCGGTGGAAGCGGGGCCGGAGCGAGCGGTTCTGGACGCAGTACTGGGTGCAGACGCTTCGAGCCCTCTCGCTGACGCGGCTGGTGGGGCAGACTCGCCGAGCCGAGCTGACGGCCGACCGTCAGGTGTACCGGGGAGGCGAACCGGTTCGGCTGCGGCTGCACTTCTTCGACGCCGGCGCGGTCCCCGACCAGAAGGACTCGGTGCGCGTCACGCTTTCGCGCGACGGCCGAGCGTTTCGCGAGCTGACGCTGCACCCGGCCGCCGGGACGCCGGACGAATTCGAAACGTCGGTGGCCGAGCTGCCGCAAGGAGAGTACCGCGCGACGGTCAGCCGTCCGGTCTTTGCCGAGGGGGCTCCTAGTGTGTCGTTTCGCATCGTGTCGCCGCCGCAGGAGCTGGACCGACGGACGGCGGACTACGAGCAGCTGCGTCGAGCGGCCGAGCTGACCGGCGGCCGGTTCTACACGCTCGCCGACGCCGCTCGACTGCCCGACGACCTGCCGTCGGGCGAGCCGGTGTGGGTGGCCGCCGGCGAACCGGTGGCGCTGTGGAACCGCTGGGAACCGCTCGCCCTGTTCGTCCTGCTCGTCTCCACCGAATGGCTCCTCCGCCGCCACTGGCGACTGGTGTGAGAGCCTGTCTTCAAACTGACATAGGACGCAAAAAAAGCTACGTCTCCGCTGCGAGAGGAGGGCGAACAGAA
>CAYSAG010000226.1:0-1629 GCA_964428935.1 uncultured Planctomycetaceae bacterium
TGCTCACCTCCCCAAACCCACTCCTCCTCCCGGCTTCAGCGCGGTAAACAATTACTTTCGCTTGCTGCTGGCCGGTCGCACGCTGGGGTTCTGCCGGTCGCGGTTCTTTTTTGGCTCGGGGTTCTTTCGCAGCAGCCAGGCGGTCGTGCCGACCAGCAGGACCAGCAGCGACACGGCCAGCCCGCGAGCCAGCCAAGGCCACGGAACCCCCACCTCCGCCAGCTCCACCGAGACGACAAAGCCTTCCGGCAGACGCCCGCCGTCCGACTGGAACAGCTTGTCCGAGCCGTCGGTTTCCACGGCCTTCAAGTTGCACCGGACCGGCCCGTTCGGTTGCTCGACTCGCACGACCACCTGTTCGCTGGGCAGGTCGAGCGGGCGGCGCCAGGTCGCCTGGCCGGCGCCGACGGGCAACACGTACGTGTAGGCCAGCTCCTTCCGTCCCGGCGGCCACGGCACCGTCGTCACCAGCAGGCCGTCGTCCAAACGGAACCGCCGCCCGAAGAACTCGCGGTGGAACGTCACCCGCTCGAACTGCCGCGGCACGTGCAGACGCAGCGTGACGCCAGGCGAGCCGTCTGGTCGGTCCTGGCCGACGTAGCAGCGGCGAGTGGGGTTGTCGACCAACAGCCGCTCGGTGACCAGCAGCTTCCCCTGTTGGACTCGCAGCCGGGCTTCGAAGCGGCGGCAAACCAGCGGGCTGGGCGACTCGACGGGCGGGTAGACCACCAGCCGGACGTTTCGTCGCGGCCCGTCCGGGCTCAAGCGAAAGCCCCGACCCGCAAAGTGCACCCCGCCCCGGTTGGCTCCGGGAAGGTAGAGCAGGTCCTCGCGCAGCGGCAACGGAGCGAAACGGAACCGACCGTTGGCGTCCGTGCCGGTGGTGGCCGCCACGACGTACTGACCGTCGACGCGGACGCGCAACACCACTTCCACGCCCGCTCCGACCGGCCGCCCCGTGGAGCCGTCGACCACCACGCCAGTAATTTCACCGGCCGGTTGCGGGTGTTCGGGCAAGCCCGCTGCCAGCCAAAGTGCCAGAAGCCACGGTGTCACGAGAAACTCCCTCCGACCACTCGTTTTGACGACGCCGAGACGACGGCCCGTCTGCGCCGCGGCCTGTTTGTGCCGTGGACCCGTCCGCGCCGCGCGGCCGCTTGCGCTGCGAGACGGTCTGGGCTGCGAGACGCTGTTCGCTGCAGCGCTGTCTGCACCGCAAGACTACGCGGCCGCTCGGTCGACGTCGTCGGCGCTGGCTTGCCCGGGCGGTTGGTCCGGCGGGCACGCCGACAGGCTCGGCCGGTCCGCCTCGGACCAGCGGCTGCCGCCCAACTGCTCCAGTTGCCTCTGCAACCCACGCACCGCTCGCTCCAGCCGCACCTGCTTCAGCCCCAGCACCACCACGTAGGCTCCCAGGAGCAACCACACCAGGACGTAACCGGCGACGAACGCGAACACGGCCAACTCCTTTTTCTGGCTCGTTCCGTTTCGTGACGTTGTTTTTCCTGACGCTCCTCTTGACCGGCCTGTGGGCGCGAAACCGGTGGCTCCGCGTCGGCCGAACCGACGAGCCCCTGACACGTCCGCCGTTCGCTCCGACGCCTCGGCCAGCCGGGCCGCGTCAGCCCG
>CAYSAG010000226.1:1729-8384 GCA_964428935.1 uncultured Planctomycetaceae bacterium
CTGACACGTCCGCCGTTCGCTCCGACGCCTCGGCCAGCCGGGCCGCGTCAGCCCGACCAGCACGAACGCGTCGCAGCGGCCAGTGTGGCCGCGTCAGCCCGACCGGCAGGAACGCGTCGCAGCCGCCAGTGTCGCCGCGTCCGCCCCGGCCGGCGGGGACCCGTCGCCGCAGCGAGCGTGGCGGCGTCCGCCGAGCCGGCCGGCGGGTCCGCGACAGCCGAGCCGCTCCACCCGCGACCGCTCAACCGGACGCGCCGCCTGCCGGCTGCTCGGTGACCGGCCGCTCGTCCCAAGCCAGCTCCTCCAGCACGAACTCCAGCTCTTGCACGTCCCTTTCCAGCTGCAGTTGCCGACGTCGCCGCAGCACCAGCAACGTCAGGAAGGCATTGATTCCGACCACGCTCAGCACCAGAGCGGCTCGCATGGACGGTTCCATTTGCGGAGCGGTGGGGTGAATGCCGCGAAACCAGCGAGTGGCCAGAACGACCAGCGGCACGTCCACCGCTCCCAGAATGGCCAGCACCGACGCGAAGCGAGCTCGCTGGTGCCGGTCCTGCAGGCCCAGGCGGACCACCAACCCACCCGAGTACAGCAGCCACAGAATGAAGACGCTCGTCAGCCGCGGCTCCCACGTCCACCACACGCCCCAGGCTTCGTGGGCCCACAGTGAGCCGGTGGCCAGCGTCAGCAGGCAGCACAGCCAGCCGACCTCGGTTGTCGCTTGGGTCCAGTCGTCCCACGAGAGCCGGCGGCTGAACAGGAACAGGCCAGCGGTCGCGGCCGAGGCCAAAAAGCCGGCCAGCGCGAACCAGGCCACAGCCACGTGAACGTAGAGAATTCGCTGAGCCGGACCCATGGTCAGCTCGGTGGGCGCCCACCAGCAGCCTGCCCAAACCGCGGCGGCCGCCAGGCCCACCGCAGCCAGCTCGGCCGTTGTCTGGAACCTGCTTCGCACCGTCGCGACTCCTTTCGTTCGTTTCGCCGTTCGCTCGTTTGGCACCGGGCGTCGCCGGTCGTTTCGCACCGACCGTTGCGAGCCGGAGGGCGGCACTTTGTCCCTCGCCCAGCCGACGCCGCGCGGTCACTCCTCGACGGCGTACGGAAACAACGCCGCTCCCACCGTGACAAACAACACCGCAAAGACCGCCAGCAATTGGACCCACCGAAACCACTCCGGCCCGACCCTTCCTTCGGCCAGCAGACGCGTGGCCTCGGTGGAGGCCAACAACACGGGCAGGGCCAGCGGCAAGACCAGCAAGGCCAGCAGGCTGCCGGCGGCCCGAGCGCCGGCCGCCAACGCGCTGACCAAGGTGCCCACGGCCGCCAACCCGAGGTCGCTCAAAAGGGCCACCACCAGCAGCGCGCCGGGCCGGTGCAGCAGCGACACCTGGCACAGCACAACCGTCAGCGGCACCAGCACGCACTGCAGGACCAACAGGGACAACGCGTTGACCGTCAACTTCGAAAAGAAGACCAACGGTGCCGGCAGCGGGTAAAGAAACAGAGCCTCCAGGCACGACTCCTCTCGCTCCACGCCGAACGACCGGTCCACGGCCAGCATTCCGGCGAAAAAGGTCGCCAGCCACACCAGTCCGCCGGCCAGCTCCTGCTTCTGCCGCTCCAGCAGCTCCAGCTGAAACGAAAAGGCCAGCGCCACAACGACGCCGAACAGCAGCATGCCCGGCCACACGCGCCGGCTGCGCCACTCGACGACCACGTCCTTCCAAACCAGCCACCACAGTCGACTTGCCACGGTCGGTGTCTCCTGCAAGCAGGGCCTCATTCCGGACAGACCTGTGGTCGAGTCGAGGCCAGACGCGTGTCTCAGGCTGCCTTGGCTTTGTGCTGCCGCGCCAAACCGCGGACCGCCTCGGCCGACCGACGTTCTTGCACCAGCCGTCCGCGCTCCAGCCTCAACACGCGGTCGGCCACCGCCTGGCACGACTCCGGGCGGTGAGTGGCCAGGAACACGCAGCAGCCGTCCGCTCGAAGCCCAGCCAACAGCCGCACCAGCCACTCCGTCCAGCCGGCGTCCAGTCCGGTGAACGGCTCGTCCAACAGCAACACCGACGGTCGGTGAACCAGGGCTCGAGCCAGACTCAACCGCTGCCGCATGCCTCGCGACAATTGGCCGGCCGGTCGGTCGGCCCAGGGAGCCAGGCCGGTCCGGTCCAGCAGCTCGTCGACCCGCTGCTGCGGACGCCGTAAGCCGCACATTCGAGCCGCAAACTGCAAGTTTTCGCGAGCCGTCAGTTGCGGGTAGAGGTAGCTTTCGTGGCCGACCAGTCCCAGCCGAGCCCGTTGGCTCCCCTCCCGCACCGGCCGCCCAAACAACCGCACGCAGCCGCGGTCCGGACGACACAAACCGCTCAGGCACCGCAACAAGGTGGTCTTGCCCGAGCCGTTGGCTCCCACCAAAACGGCCACCTCGCCCTCGCCCAGTGCCACGTCGACGCCGCGCAGCACCGGCCGCCGGTCAAAGCTCTTCCACAGGTTGTCCGCTTCCAACACGGGTGCCATTCCGCCCCCAGTGCCTCCTGGCTCAAGCCGCCTTCGCCCGCCGACCTGCGACCGGTTTGTTGGGCTTCTCGGCGCCGGAGGAACCAGCCGCCCGTCGGCCAGCACGCCGGCTCGGCCACAGCCGGACGGCCGCGGCCAGACAGGTCAAGCAACCGCCGACCCACAACCAGACGACCAACGGGTTGCTCACCAACGTCAGCTCGGCTCGTCCGTCCTCCCAGCCCGCGTTCAGAATGACGTACAGGTCGCCAGCCCACGTCGAGGCAATGTCGACTTCGGTCGTCCACTGCTCTTGCAGGTGGTGGCGGTGCTGAGCCGGACGCAGCGTTCGGACCACGCCGCGCGGACCCAGCAGACGCACGACGGCTTCCACGACCAGCTTGTCCGGCAACTGGCGCTGCTCCAGCCGAACAAACTGCAGTTGGTGACCGGCAAACGACACGCGCTGACCCGGCCGAAGGACGACCGAGCGACGCTGGGTCCCCAGCGACGAGCCGGCGACGCCAACGGCCAGCACGACGACTCCGACGTGAGCCACCCAGGCGGCGTAGCGCGGTCGGTGAGCGGTCCACGCCTGGGCCAGAGCGGTTCGAAGGCCGCCGGGCTGGGGCCGAGCGACGTCCTGCCAGACTCGCCAGCCCGTGGCCACCAACGTGGCCGCCGTCAGACCAGCCACCGCCAGCCCGACCGGGTGTCGCACGCCGACCGCCCACGCGGCGAGCAAGCCGGCAGCGGCTGGAGCCAACAGGCAGACGGCCGCTCGACGCCAAGACCACCAGCCGTCCTTCCGGCCCCACCGAGCCAACGGCGTCGCCGTCAGCCCGGCCAGCAGGACCAACCCGGTGGGCACCAACACGCTGTTGTAGTACGCAGGTCCGACCGAAACCTTTCGTCCCAGCAGAACGACCGACAGCGGGACGGCCAAGGTCCCCACCAGCGTCGCGCCGGCGAGCAACAGCAGCGTCCAGACGCACACGGCCAGCAGCCACTCGCTGCTCCACACCGGCAGTTGCGGCCGCTCGCCCCGTAGCTCGGACCGGCGTCGCCACAACAGAACCGGCGCCGGAAGGAGCACACCGAACAGGAGCCCCAAGAACGTCCAGCCGACGGCCGACCGGCTGAAAGCGTGCAGACTGCTAAAAAGACCGCTGCGGGTCAGGAACGTGGCAAAGTTGCACAGAGCGAACGTTGCGAAGGTCAGGACCACGCTGGTCCTCTTCAAGACGCCGCGGTGCTGCCAGGCGAGCAGGCTGTGGAGCAACGCCGTTCCCGTCAGCCACGGCAGCAGCGAACTGTTCTCAACGGCGTCCCAGGCCCAGTAGCCGCCCCACCCCAGTTCTTGGTACGCCAAAACCGCGCCCAGCAGAATGCCCGCACCGAGGACACTCCAGGCAAACAACGACCAGCCGCGAACCAGCTTCAGCCAAGCGGTGTCGCACCGGCCAAAGGCCAACGCCGCCAGAGTCAACGCAAAGGGAACGGCCCAGGCCGCGTAGCCGAGGAAAACGACGGGCGGGTGGACGAGCATGGCCGGGTGTTGCAACAGCGGGCTCAAGCCGGCTCCCTCGCGAGCCAGCCCGGAGCTGGGCGTCAACGGGTCGGCGGCGAAGACGAGCACGGCGACCAAACACCACAGGTAGGCCAACGCCACGCCGAAGGCCTCGTGCCGGACCCGGCACGCCCGGGCCGTCGCTCGAAACGCCAACGTCACCAGGCCCGTGAAGCTGGCCCACAGCAACAGCGACCCGGCCTGTCCCACCCACAGGGCCGACAGCGAGTAGTGCCAGGGCAGCGAACGGCTGGAGTACTGGACGACGTAAGCCAGCCGAAAGTCCTTTGTCACCAAGGCCACGGCCAACACGGCCGTCACGACGAGCAACCCGACGACCGCCACCACGGCGGCGAGGTCGGCCGTGCGGAGCACCGCGCGGTTGTCGCGCCGACTTCCAGCCACGGCGGCAAAGGCCGCGTAGCCGGAAGCAACGAAGGCAACCAACAGGGCCGTCTGTCCCAAAGCAATCATTGCAGCTTCCGTGCGGGTTGGTCGGCCAGCGCGTGAGCCTTGGACGGGTCCGCGTCGGCGGGGACTTCTCCGGCGGCGAGCGGTTTCGACCGGTACTTGCTGGCGCACTTGGTCAGCACGCGGTGAGCTCGCACCAGCCGTCGCTCCACCAGCCGTCCCTCGACCACCACCTCTTTGCCTTCGGCCAGGTTGTCCGGCACGGTTCCGGTGTACTCGACCCGCAGCGGCTCGGACGACGTCGCCAGCTCGAACACCGCCCCGCGCCGGTCCGGTCGGACTTGCAACGACCCCGGCGCCACCGCTCCACTGACCCGCACCCGGCTTCCCACTAAGCCGCTGGCCTGCCTCAGGCATTCGTCAGCCGTCAGGTAGTACTGCCAACTGCTGGTCGCGCCCAGAAAGGCCATGTACGCCGTGCAGGCCGTCACGACCAGGCCGACCAGAAGCAGTCCGTTGCGTCCTTTCATGGCCGAGCGTCCGTTGCTGGTTGCGTTGAGCGGCTCGGGTGGAACAAACTCAGCGGGAAGGGAAGGCGTGAGTCGTCGGTGGTCCGGTTGCGGGACGGCCAGGAACGGCCGGAACCACGCGGTCCGGCTGACGGAAGGGCGACGTCGAGCGGCCGGCCGCGGCGTCCGCCAGCCGCGACGACGGTGGAACCGCCGCGAGCCGAAGCCACCCCGCGACGGCTCAACCTCTGTCGGCTCCAACCTTCAGCCAGCCGCAGCCGTGCGTCGACCGGCCGACGTGCCGCACTCGGTCTGCCACGCGGTCGGTTCCGACACACTGCGAGGACGAGTTGGCTCTTCTCGACGCCGGGCCGAACGAATAACAAAACGGCAACCTCACTGTCAAACTCAGTTTCTTGCACGCCGAACGGCGAGGACGGGCGCGGCAGACGCGGTTCGGTCGGTCCGGACGCTGGCGCAGGCAAACCGGCACGGACATGAAAAAACGGTTTCCGGAGCGGGCGGGACGCGGCCCCGGAAACCGTCGCGCTGCCGAACGCCCTGACGTGGCGTTCAGCTGCCGTGGGGAACGCTACTGAAGCGTTCCGTCACCAAGCCCTGGACGGGGACGACCGTCCCGGCTTGGACGGCCGGGAAGTGGTTCGGGAACGGCAGCTCGTCGGCCTCCGCGTTGGTCTTGAATTCCAGCTTGCCCATGCCCGACGGGTCAACGGTCACCGATCCGACGTTGATGCCGTCGACGAGCACGTTGTACTGGTTCGCGGGCGTCGCGTCGAAAATTTCGACCTCGAACTTCTGCTGCTGGGCGCCGTGTTCGCGCTTCGCTGCGCCGTGTTCGGGCTTCGCTTCCCATTCAGCCTTGCCCCACGCGCTGGTGTTTGCGAAGAGCAAGGTTTCGAGGTGAGCCTGGTGGCTGCCCTGCGGCGTTCCACCGCGGTGCAGCGTTGCGAACGTGCCGCTGACGACCGAAACTCTCCCGCGACCGTGTCGAAAACCGCGTTCACGCTCAGCAGCGTGCGGTCCTCCAACCGCTCCGAACCCCCCGGCACTCGCCGACGCCGAACCGGCGTCCGCGAAAAACGAAGTGCCTGTCGAACCGTGCTGAGCCAGGGACGAGGAAGCACGAGTCGACTCCGAACAGAAATAGTTGAGAGCGTCCGGGAATTGTGGGACGTCCGGGAATTTTGGTGGGCCACGCTCCGTCGTGGCCGTTTGACGGTCTGAGTTCCGACGCCGGCTCCGCCAGGTACGTCCGGCCACTCGAAAGTCGCGAATGCCTGGAGAAAAGCGGACCAATTCCCGGACACCCTCAAATAGTTGGAAATGGGGTCTCAATGCTGACAGAAACACCAGTTGGCCGGCAGCCGCCCGGTGACCGAGGACGAGCCGACTAGAAGCCCGGGCTGAGGGGAAGTTGGCGCAGCCTTCGGTCTCGACCAGCGAAAGCCCAATGGACTTGACGGGTGAGTCCAGCGGTGCCGCAACCGGAGTGCCGGAGAGGGAAACAAGAGAAGGGGCGGCGGCGAATTGCCTAGTAAGCCGATTAATCCGGGCAACTTAGAAAAAACGGCGGGACGCTACGGGAGACGCTAATTGTTTACCGCCATGGGACGAACTGATGTTGGCTGATCGGGCGGAAGTGAAT
>CAYSAG010000227.1:0-8372 GCA_964428935.1 uncultured Planctomycetaceae bacterium
CGGACTTTCCCGTGGGAACCATTTTCTTCGGCACCGAAGGCTACCTGATTTTTCCAGACTACAGCAGCTACTACACGTTTCTCGGACGCGGCCGCAAGTACGAGCCCGGCCCGAGCAAAGCCGAGGAAGGTCACCCCATGATGGAAAAGCCGCACTTCCAGAATTGGATCGACGCCATGCGGGCCGGCGACCACCGCGTGCTGAACGCCGACATCGAGCAGGGACACAAATCCATGGTTTTGTGCTTGCTGGCCAGAACCGCTTACCAGGTGGGCCAGTGCCTGGAGTTTGACCCGCAGACGGAGCGGGTGTTGAACTGCAAGGAGGCCGACCGCATGTTGAACGAGCCGGAGTACCGGAAGCCGTACGTCGTGCCGAAGGAGGTGTGAGTCGGCTTCGGCCGAGGGCCGTTTCCGCCGCCGCGCCGAACTCACCGTCGGCGACGCACCGAAGCGGCGGCCTGGGACGAAACGGACACCCGTTTGCGGAGCCAGTCGCCAGAGGTGACGCCTCTGCTCCGGGGCGTCCAGACCGGACGAAAAAATGCAGTCGCTCCCGGACCAGGTTGACCGGGCAGCGGGGAAGACCAACACACGGCAAACGGACTCGGCGTGGCTGCAAAGTGCGACCCAGTCGCGAGGCCAAGCCGCAGAAAAGACAAGACCGCAGAACGGAACCGACTGGACAGCGAGAAAGGGACGAGGCATGGGCAAAGCAGGACAGGGTCGTCGAACTCGAACGCGGTTTCGACTGCTGACGGTTGCTTGGGTTGGCGCGTACGTGGCAGCCGTCGTGAGCGTTGCGTCGGCCGGAGCGGCTCACGCGGCGCCGCGGCCAACGGCCGTCGAGCAGTTGCGAACGCTCGGCGTGCCGGGCGGGTTGGCGGTGTGTGTCGGGCGGGGGCAGTTTGAATTCGCGAAGTCGTTGGCCGACACGGGGCAGTTTTTGTCGCAGGTGTTGAGCCGTGACGCGAACTTCGTCGAACAGACGCGGCGGCAGCTGGTCGGGTCGAACGTCTACGGTCTGCTGTCGGTCGACCTGTGGCGAAGTCCCAGCCGTCTGCCTTACACCGAGAACCTGGTCAACGTTCTGGTGCTGGCCGGTCCGGACGCGTCGCAACTTTCGGCGGCCGAAGTGACTCGGGTGCTCACACCCAACGGCGTGGTGCTGACTTCGGGGCAGCACGGTCCGTCGTTGGACTCGCTGAAGGGCGCCGGACTGGTGCCGGTGCGAAAGGTCGACGTGAAAGGAAGCCCGTTCCAGGTGTTGCGAAAGCCGTGGCCGGCCGGCATGGACCAGTGGACTCACCCGCGCCACTCGGCGTCGGGCAACGCCGCCTCGAACGACCAGTTGGTCGGTCCGCCGCGGCGTGTCCGGTGGGTCGTGCACGCGCCGGAGGAGGTGCGCGGGCTGGTGTCGGCCAACGGCCGAAACTTCTACGCGGCCGTGTTGGCTCGGGATGCGTTCAACGGCCTGCGCTTGTGGAACCGCGACCTGCTCAACCCGCAAGCCGGCGGACCGCTGGTCATGAAAAACCTTCCCAACGGCACGCCGGCTCCAATCGCTGTCGACAACCGGGTCTACGGCGTTTTAGGAGACCGGCTGGTGGCTTTGGACGCTAGCACCGGCGAGGTGGTCCGCGAGTACCCGGAGGCCGGGCGTCCGCACGAACTGCTTTACGACGACGGGCTGCTCATTGTCGCCGACGCCCACACGCTGCAGGCGCTCCGCGCCGAGACGGGCGAGTTACTGTGGACGCAAAAACTGTCGGCTCCGCGAAACGTCGTCGCGGGCGACTCGTACGTCGCTCTGGTCGCCGGACAACCGGCTCGCGGCCAGAAGGCCGTGCTGGTCACCTACAACAAACAAAGCGGAAAGCTGTTGTGGCAAAACGACCAGTTCGACTGGGCCGCTCGCGTCTACCGAATCGTCTACCACGACGGACTGTTGGCGTACGAGGAGTCGAGCTTGAACAACGACGCGCCGGGCAACTGCCTGCACATGGTGGACGCCAAGACGGGGAAGGTTTTGTGGGAGCGGAAGTTTCCGCCCGGAATGAACCACATTCGTCAGGCCCGGGCTCTGTTCATTGGCCCGCAGCTGTGGGTGCTTTACGGCGGTCGCGCGGACGGCGACAGCCGTCTGCCGCTGCAGTGGATGTGCTTGGACCCGCAGACGGGCAACACGCTGAAAACGTTGCCCGGCGCTCTGGCTCACTGCTTCCCGCCGGTGGCGACTCCGCGTTTTCTGCTGTCGGGCGAAATGAATTTCACCGACCTTTACACCGGCCAATTGCTGGCGAACCACATTACCAAGGCCGCCTGCGGCCGAGAGTACGGCTGGTTGCCGGCCAATGGGCTGGTGTACGTCACGCCGAAACACTGCGTGTGCTGGCCCATGCTGCGCGGCTACGCGGCTCTGGCGCCGGAGCGGCCGGAGGGCGACCTGTCGAAGAAGAAGTTGGAAGAGTTGGAGTTTCCGCTGGAGCGGGTGGCCGCGGCGCCCGACCAACCAGCGGCCGAAGACCCGGCTCGCGACTGGCCCATTTACCGCCACGACGCGTGGAGAAGCAGCAGCACGCCGTCCGAGGTGCCGACGGAGCTGAAGGTGTTGTGGTCGAGGTCGGTGGGAGCGTGGCCGGAGGCAGGACCAATCGTCTACGACTGGCGAGAGAATCCGTTCACGAAAGGCCCCGTCACCGCTCCGGTCATTTCCAACGGACGCGTTTACGTCGCCGTCTCGGACGCTCACCGCGTGGTCGCTCTGGACGCCGACACGGGACGCGTGCTCTGGCAATTCACGGCGAACGGTCGGGTCGACACGCCGCCCACCGTCTACAAAGGACTGTGCCTGTTCGGCACGAAGGCCGGCTGGGTCTACTGCCTGAACGCGGCCACGGGGGAGCTCATTTGGCGGCTGCGAGCGGCTCCGCTGGAAGAGCAAATTGTGGCCTACGGGCAGGTGGAGTCGCCGTGGCCGGTGCCGGGCAGCGTGCTGGTGGTCGACGACACGGCGTACTTCGCGGCCGGACGGCAACCTCTGGCCGACGGCGGAATCTTTGTCTTCGCTGTCGACCCGCGCACGGGCCAGCGGCGTTGGGTCCAGCGGCTCGACTCGGTGCCGCAGCAAGGGTTCTACGAGTCGTCGGCGCTGGAGTTTGACAACTTCGACCTGTTGTTCCGCGAGGGCTCGGCGGTGTCGATGTCTCGGTGGAAGTTCGACCGCCAGACGGGCCAAATGACTTGCGACCGCTGGAACGCCTTCGCCCGGCTCAACACCGGCGGCGGCGAGGCGTGGGTGCCGCGCGGCGCCTGGTCGTACCCGCCGCGGCACCGACGTCGCATTAAGTCGTACACACCGCTGCGACCGTTGGTGGCCTTCCGCGACAACGTCGTCTACGGCTGCAAACAGGGAGCCACTACACTGTTCCGCCGCGACTTCCACCTGGACCAGGGCGAAAAGTTCGAAACGCACTGGATGACCGGCTGGGCCGCCGGCCAGCTAGAACGCAAGGGCGAGCCGAATTGGCCAAACGACCGTCTGGCGCAAGAGGCGAAGTGGTTGGTCGACGTGTTCGACAAGAAGAGCGGCCAAACGGTGGTCGGACTGGTGCTGGCTGGCGACAAGCTGCTGCTGGTCGGGTCTCAGGGCGAGCTGCAAGTCCGTTCGACGGCCGACGGCTCGCTGCTTTTCCGCACGCACGTGCCAACGGCCCGGTGGGACGGCTTGGCGGTGGCTGGCGGTCGAGCTTACCTGACAACCGCCGACGGCCAGCTGTTGTGCTTGGGACAGTGAACGCCGTCGGACAACGCTGGGCGGGGGAGACTTGAGGACCGGCAGCCGTCGAGTGCAACAAGAGCCGGCACGAAACCGGTTTGCCCGGAGGGGGGCTCAGACTGGCAGACGGCTTCGTCCAAGAGCGGGCTCGGTCCGCCAGGCGGCCGCGCCGCGGCTGGCGACGCAAGGGGCGGCTGGGAGTTACTTCGCCCTGTGGAAGCAAACGCCGAGAGAACGCGACGTCGTGACAGCGGGGAGGTACGCATGAGGGGTCCAATGGAAGAACTCTACCAGCAGCGACTGCGTCGGTACTTGACGGCCATGCGGAACGGGACGCCGGACCGCGTGCCCATTCGTCCGTTCGCAGCCGAGTTCATCGCCACTTACGCGGGCTACACCTGTCAGGAAGTGACCCACGACTACGAGAAGGCGTTCGAGGCGACTCGGAAGTGCGCCCGCGACTTCGACTGGGACGCGACCGTGCCCAACATGGTTTACGTCTGGACCGGGCTGACTCAGGCCATTGGCATCAAGTACTACGCCGTGCCGGGCATTGAGCTGGATGTCAACGTGGGCTTCCAGTACATCGAACCGCCCGAAGACCAGGCCTTCATGCGAGCGGACGAGTACGACGCGTTGATCGCCGACCCGACCGGGTTCCTCTACAACGTCTGGCTGCCGCGCGTGGTGAACGAGCTGCACGCGCCGGGCGAACCGGTTACGTACCGCCACAACCTGTCTCTGGTCCGCGGCGGCATGGCCATGATGCGGTACTTCAACGCGTTCCCGGAGCAGATTCGGCTGTTGCGGGAAGAGTGCGGAACGGTCTCGGCGCTGGCCGGAATCCTGAAAGCCCCGTTCGACATTCTGGCCGACAAGTTGCGCGGCTACCTGGGGCTGGTCATGGACATGTTTCAGCAGCCGGACAAGGTGCTGAAAGCCTGCGAGGCCCTCATTCCACACTTGACGCACGTCGCACTGACCACCGCCGACCCAAACAAGCAACTGCCCATTGGCCTTTGGATGCACCGCGGGTGCGTTCCATTCATCAACATGAAGCAATTCCACTCGCACTACTGGCCCACGCTGAAGCCAATCATTGAAGAGTTGTGGGCCAACGGGTACCAAACACTGTTTTACGCCGAGGGCGACTGGAACGCGCACTTGGACAGCTTCGCCGAGCTGCCGGACGGCAGCATCATTTACCACGTCGACAAGGGCGACATTTTCGAAGTCCACCGAAAGTTGGGCCACAAGTTCTGCATTAGCGGCGGCATTCCCAACCACCTGCTGTCGTTCGGCACGCCGGACGAAGTACGAGCGTACTGCAAGAAGGTCTTGGACGAAGTGGCGGGCGACGGCGGTTACATCATGGACGCCAGCGCAATCATGCAGAACGACACCAAGGTGGAGAACGTCCGGGCCATGACCGAGTTCACGCGGGAGTACGGCGTGTACTCGCAAGGCCACTCGACACCGTTGCCGCCGGAGCCACCGCCGCCGGTGGAGCGCCGTCCGGGTTTTGGTCTGACGGGTCGTCCGGAGCCGAGCGTCCGGCCAGGGGTTTGCACTCCGTGGGAAGAGCGGAAGAAGGAGCTGCCTCCCATTCAGGGCGACGAAGCTCTGTTCCGTCGCGTTTGGGAAGAAAACGACTCGCTGGCCTACACGTTCATTTGGCAGTGCCTGCTGTCTTTTTGACGGTGGGCGCGGCGTAGAGCGTCGAGCAGCGTTCAGCGACGTTGCGGCGCGAGAGGAGCTGCTCCTCCAGAAGCGTGCCAACGACGCGGGCTGGCTGTGGTGTTTTGGCTGAGTCGGTAAGTCCCGCTCGGCGTTCGCTCGTGGTTGCGTCACAGCGGCCCCTGTGGCAGCGGTGCAACTGGTCGCTGCGGACCGTCGGGGCAGGTGGGTCGCGGCCGAAAGCCTTCGTCAGGAGACCCCTCCATGTCCAAGTGGCCTCGTTGTGAAGTCCTTCCCTTGCCGGACCACCAGGTGGCCGTTCTGGTCGAGGGGAAGGAGTGTCTGCGCTGGCATTTCGGCCCGCACTCGCCCAAGCCGTTCTTCTACCCCATTCTCGGCCCGTCCGGACGCTCGCTCACTCGCCTCGGCCACCCGGGCGCTCCCAACCACGACCACCACCGCTCCGTCTGGTTCGCTCACGCCGACGTGGCGGGGGTTGATTTTTGGAGTGACCGCACGCCGGCCCGTGTCGTCCAACGGCAGTGGCTGGCTTACCAGGACGGTGACGAGGCGGTTCTGGCTGTCCTGCTGGAGTGGCAAGACGGACGGTCGCCTCAGCCGCTGTTGCAGCAAGAGCTGGTGGCGGCCGTGGCACCGCTGGACGGCGGCCAGTGGCTGCTGGAGCTTCAGTCCACCTTTCGCCCGACGGCCGACCAACTGCAGTTCGGTCGAACGAACTTCGGCTTCCTGGCCGTCCGGGTGGCGAAGTCGCTTTCGGAGTACTTCGGCGGCGGACTGTTGACCGACAGCAACGGACGGCAACACGAAGCTCAGATTTTCGGCCGCCGGGCCGCTTGGGTCGACTACAGCGGGCCTGTGCTGCCGGACGTCGTCGAGGGCTTGACCTGCTTCGACCACCCGACCAACCCCGGACACCCGACCCGGTGGCACGTGCGCGAAGACGGTTGGATGGGTGCGTCCGTTTGCTTTGACGGGCCACTCACGACGACCCGCACCGAACCGCTCCGGCTGCGTTACCTGCTCCACGTCCACGCCGGACCGGTCGACCCCGACCGCGCCGGCCAGTTGGCCGTCCAGTTCGCTCACCGACCGCCTTGGGTCGTCCAGAAGTCGCGACGACGACACTGCCAGTTCGAAGTGAGACGGGCCGGCCAGTAGTCAGGGCCGTCGCAAGGACCACCGGAGCCGCTCGGGCGAAGCGTTGCTCGGACCGGCCGCGTGCCTTGGGTTGAAACCGCTGGCAGGCCTCTGGACAATGCCGCTGTCCGTGAGTCGACGCCGACGCGTCCGACTCCCGCTGGCGAAGAACGACGGCGCGTCACTGGCTCGGTCCGTTTAGGAGCTGACGGAATCCACTGCAGAGGAGACAGCCATGGCGGAGAAGCCGACGGTCATTCTGAGTGCGTTTGCCGACGAAGGGGCCAATCGGAAGACGGCCTTGGAACAGCTTTCGGTCATTGCTGCCATTGGACTTCGGTACTACACGCCGCGGTTCGTCGACCTGGAAGGCAACGGGCAGGTCAAGCACGTGGTCGACCTGTCGGCGGCGGAGCTGAAGAAGCTGGCCAAGCTGCACGAGCAGTACGGCGTGCAGGTGACGAGCATTGGTTCGCGAATCGGGAAGGTGAAGCTGGTCGACGTCGAAGACGGCTCCCGCAACAAGTACGTCCCGTTCAAGCAGTACCTGAAAACGGAAGTGGCCGCGACCATTCGAGCCGCTCACGCGCTGGGGACGAAGCTGATTCGAGGCTTCTCGTTCTACCACCCGCTCGGACAGGACCAGCGGCCCTACATGGAGCAGGCGGTGGACCAAATCGGTCAAATCGTCGACAAGTGCGCGGCCGAGGGCCTGGTCTACGGGCTCGAAATCGAACCGAACCTGGTGGGCGAGACGGGGGCCTTGCTGGCCGAGCTGGTCCGGAAGGTCAACCGACCCAATCTGGTCGCCGTTTTCGACGGTGGCAACGTGGCCTGTCAGAACAAGAACCCGCTGGAATGCTTCGCCGAGTACCAGGCCATGCGCAAGCACTTGGGTTGGATGCACATTAAGGACTACACAATCGACCCGGACCTGGAGTGGACGGGGGTGGTGGACGAGGAACGACTGAAGAACTTCGTTCCAGCCACGGTGGGCGACACGGGCTACGAACGCGTCCTGCGTGACCTGAAAACAGTTTTGCCGCAACTGACCCGACGAATGAAACGGCTGGGCGCTCCGGGGTTCTTCTTGGAGGTCGAGCCGCACCTGAAAGGTGGTGGGCAGTTCGGCGGCTTCAGCGGGCCGGACGGACTGGGCGTGGCCGTCCGAGAGCTGTGCTCCGTGCTCGACTTCGTGGGCATCGACTACGAACTGCGAGACTTCGAGGACATTCGGAAGCTGCGCGGCTTCTGAAAGGCGGCGCGAGGGGGAGCCGACAGCGAAACCGGGACAGCGGAGTCGCTTCTGGCCAGGCGCCGTGTCCGCAGTGCCGTTTGCGCCCCAGACTCACGCTCCGTTGTGGCCGCTTTTGCGTGTGGCTAGCGAGGGACGTGACGCAAGACGTCCTTCCGCCAGTTGGGCGCGTTCTGAACCACGTTCCGAGAAACAGATCCGTCGAGGACTGCGACCCATGGCGTTCAACTTCGACTCGGTCAAAGACATTTTGGTCTGCCCGAAGTGCAAGACTTCGCTGGTGCACGAGGCGGACACGTTGGTGTGCCGAAACGGGGAGTGTCGGTTGCAGTACGAAATTCGCGACGACATTCCGGTCATGCTGATTGATGAGGCGACGGAGCTGTCGCCGGAGCAGTGGCAGTCGATTGTCGACAAGCACGCGGCTTCGGACGAAAGCGGCTCGGGCGGCGACGGGTGACGCTGCCAAGAAAGCGCTGTCGCGGCTCTTTGTCGGCGCGTCGAG
>CAYSAG010000228.1:0-8361 GCA_964428935.1 uncultured Planctomycetaceae bacterium
ACGAACGGTTCCACGGGGAGTTCAGCCGAACGCTCGAGCTTCCGTTCGAGGTGGACCCGGACAGGGCCACGGCTACCTTCAGCCGCGGTCTGCTGTTGATTTCGCTCCAGTGTGCCGAGAAAGACCGACCGAAGCGAATTCCCGTCAAACCGGCCGGACAGTAGGAACGCCAGAGCCAGAAACGCTCGACGGCGCGTGGCCGGAGCTCGTTCGACGACCGAGAGTCGCGGCTGTCGGTTCCGGTCCCGCCGCGGGACGCACTGCGTCGGCCAACGACAGGAAAAGCAGCCAACAAGACGACGAGGAGGAAACTCATGACCGAAAACACACCGGCTCGAGGCCAACAACCGGAGCGGCGCCGGGTCGCTCCGCTCATTGAGGTCGTCGAAAGCGACGACCAGTACCGCGTGCTGGCCGAGGTTCCAGGGGCGGACGAAAACTCGGTGGAGGTCACTTGGCACGAGGGCACGCTTCGCATTCACGCCGTGGCCGAACCGCTTCAGCCGGAAGGCCTGCAACTGGTCCACTCGGAGTTCGAAGCGTGCGTGTACGAGCGGGTCTTGAGCTTGCCGGACGACGTGGACGTGGAACGCGTTGAGGCGACGGTGCGCGACGGCTTGCTGACCGTGGTCTTGCCGCGTCGCCGGCAGACGCAAAGCCGCAGAATTACGGTCAAGGCCGGCTGAGCACAAGACGGCTCGTCCGCGCTCTGCATTCCAACGTGGCAATTGAATTCACGGCCGAACCGCCCGAGCGAAGGGTCAAGTGGCACGGCAACGCTCTTTCGTGGACCTCTCGCGGTCCGGCCGACTGGGTGTCTGGCTGAAGAAAGGACGAGGCTCTGCCAAGCCGGCTCGAAACGACGACCGGCCTGCGTGAGCCTGACTTTTCCGCCACGCTGCGGCCGCCAATCCGCTCGAACGTGAACTGGTCGTCCGCCCACAATTGGTGAGCGTACCAAAGGCGGCCTACAATGAAAGTGAAATGGGCGACGGCCAACTGAGCAGTCCGTGGCCGTCGTCCGACAGGCCGCAGGGCCGTCACCGGAGGCGGCCGTCATTTGTGGGGACAGTTTCCGAATGGCCCGCCGGCACCCAGGTCGGAAGCAGAAGGCTGGGGGCTTCCGAACGCAGCAGGCGGCGCCGACTCTTTGGGAGGACACCGACAATGACTTGGCGCGACCTCATTGCGCACCGACGAGAGCAGAGCGGCACGGCCGTGGAAGACGGCTCGCGGCGCAGGCGGTTCCGTCGTCGAGTGGACCGACTGTTCGACGACTTCTTCCGCAGCTTCGAAACCGACTACGAACCGGCTCCGGTCGGGAGCAGTAGTTTGTCGTCCCACGGCCTGCGGCCGTGCGTCGACGTGTCGGAAACGCCGGAGGCGATTGAAATCGAAGCCGAGCTGCCGGGCATGTCGGAGGACGACATTGAAGTCACGGTGACCGAAGACGTGGTGCGGCTGCGCGGCGTGAAGCGTCAACCGAGCGACGGCGAGCGGACCTACTACTTGCGTGAGCGGCCTTTTGGGGCGTTCTACCGCGAGGTCCGGCTGTGGACCGACGTGGACCAGGACGCCGCCGAAGCCACGTTCGAAAACGGCCTGCTGCGCATTCGTTTGCCGAAGCGCCGGCCCAGCAGCAAGACGAAAGTGATTCCGGTGCGAGCGGGCTAGCGTGTTGGGAGCGTTGGTTTCGAGGTCGCGGTTCGCGGAGGACCGGGGGTCGGTCGCTTGCCCTGTGAACCAGCCCGAGGCTCTTCAAACCCAGGCGCGAGAAAACAGCGGAGACGGAAGCCGCCTCCGCTGTTTCTTTCCTTGTCAAGGCACACGCCCGACCCAGTCGTTCCGGCCCAGAGCCGCTAGGGTTTCATGTCGAAGTCGTGGGTGGTGTTGTTTTCGTCGACCTGAGCCGTCAGGCCGGACGTGGCCGAGTTCCAGTACTTCTCGGGAATGTTGTCGACGTCTTTGAAGTCTTCGCCGCCAGGGCTGTCAGCCGTGTTCGGCACCTCGACCATTGGCGGAGTAATGGCCACTGCGTAGTGGCCAACGGGCAGCTCCACGCTGTAGGCTCCTTCCGACCCCAATTCGGCCGAGCCGACGTGTCCGGTCTCGGTGTTTTCGAACGTAATGGTTCCCTCCTCGACCGGCTGCCCTTGGAACGTCACTTTGCCGCTGACGGTGACGGTCTTCACTTCGGGACCGCCGCTGCCGCTGCAGCCGACCAGCAGGCCGACCAGCGAGAAAGCAGCCACAGCCACTGCAAAGGGGAACTGTCGTCCGCGTTTCATTTGCGACTGTCTCCTTCTTGCTAGAACTCGGAAAGCGTGTTTCCGTCGTTGCGGTCGGCCAGGTTCTTCAGAGTGTTCAGATCAATGCTGTCGCTGACGAACCGGACCGAGCCGTCACCCAACAGGACACTGACGCCGCCGGAATGGGCGGAGGTGAGCGGCGTGTTGCAGGCTGGGTGTCGCTGCCAGTTCGCCAGTCCGGTCGGGTTTGGCCCTTGACGAATGGTGGTCATGTTGTAACAGCGGGTGTCTTGCGTGGGCGAGCCCCAACCGTGACTGCCGCTGGACGACCACGTTCCGTCGCCGTGGGGGTTACGCGGGTTCTTTCCACCCATCCAGGGACCGCTCGTCGGAATGGCCGTTCGGTTCTTGCGGTTCGGGTCCGACCGCAGCCAGTCTCCCTGCTCACCGACCATCATGGTGTTGGAAGTCCCGTCGGTAATGTCTCGGAATGCAATGCCCCGGTTGTTGGGGAAGCAACCACCAGCCGAAGCGTGGGCTTGACGGTAGACGCCGGTCTTGTCGGTCGTCGGGTGGTTGTTGCTTCCCATGATCAGGGTGTACGTGGCCCACATTTGCTGCGAGCCCTTGACACTGCGCGTCTCTGGCAGCGGGCTGGAGGGGCACCGGTAGACGCTGACAATCTTGCCGTCCAGAATCGCCCGAATCTTAGCCGTGTTTGCGCTGCCGGAGCCGAGCCAGTAGTTGACGTTCTTGCCGAAGCCAACCGCACGCAGCTGGTCGTACAAGGGACCCTGGTCGATGTAGGGAAGAATTCGCACCCACGCAGCCGGACCGTGTTCTCCACCCTCGACGGCGTTGGTCGTCGTGGCGGGCGGCAGCATGCGGTACGAGTCGACGTAGTTGTGCATGGCCAGGCCGATTTGTTTCAGGTTGTTTCGGCACTGGGTTCGTCGAGCAGCCTCGCGCGCCTGCTGGACCGCCGGCAACAGCAAGGCAACCAAGACGGCAATGATGGCAATCACCACCAGCAGCTCGATTAGCGTAAAACCTTTGCGCCCAAACCGATTCACTCTCATTTCGCCTCACACTCCTCGCACTCAAGAAAACACAACCCGCTTCTCACTCACGCCAAGGACACACTGTCCCCAGCGTTGTCCACGCGCAGTGCCATTGTGGAAGGTGCACGCGCACGGACACCGGTTCAAAGGAAGCCGGGAGCACACTAAGGTGAGTCCGGAAGAACGTACTGCAGGCCCAGAGGCGGTGCGCACACCCGGCGGCTCCGTCACCTTCGCCAAGGCGGCCACCGAGCGGCGCCCACGACGGACCCCGACCGTCCAGGCAGTCGTGGGCTGGGCGTCTAAGCACGTTCTCAACTTGGCGATTCGCACGGGCGCTCGTCTGGGCCGGCACGAACAAGGCGGGAGCCGGCCTTTCGAACCGCCCGTTTGGGTGGCCTCGGACCGCCAGTATGGCTGAAGCTGAGGGCGAATGCAAGCAAGGCTTTCGTGGAGAGGCCCGGTTGTCGGAAAGCTCGAACGCAGAATCGGAACTCTCGGACCGCCAGCCGGTGTTCGCTGAGGCTGGTGGACAGCTCACGCACCGGGCCCGTGGCAGCCTCCTCGCTTGAGATTCCGACGGCCCGAACCAAACAATGACAGACGTCGTCTCGGTGGCGAGAGCAAATGAAAGGGAGGTGGGCCAATGACCGGGTTGCAGAGCGGCAGAGTGCGGAGCGTCGGGACGAGCGCGGTCTTTGCCGTGTGCCTGCTGGCGTCGGCGTTGCAGGCGGCAGCGACCGACTCGCTACAACCGCTTCGACAAGGCTTCCAGACGCCGCCCCGTTCGGCGCGGCCGTGGGTCTACTGGTTCTGGCTCAACGGCAACCTCTCTCGCGAAGGCATTACGTTGGACCTGGAAGCCATGGCACGCACCGGTGTGGGTGGCGTGTTGATCATGGAGGTCGACCAGGGAGTTCCGGCCGGAGCGGTGGAGTTTGCCGGACCCGAGTGGCGTCGGCTGTTTCGGCACGTGTGCAACGAGGCCGCCCGGCTCGGCCTGGAAGTCAACATGAACAACGACGCTGGCTGGTGCGGCAGTGGCGGCCCGTGGGTTCCGCCCGAGCTGGCCATGCAAAGGTTGGTTTGGACGGAAGTGGAAGTGGCCGGCCCCAAAGCAGGGGCGAAGCTTTCGCTGCCACAGCCGTCGGCTGTCGCCGGTTACTACCGCGACGTGGCTGTCCTGGCGTTTCCGAAGCCGGCGCGGGACGAGCGTCTGCCGGGGGCGGGTGCCAAGTCGTTTTCGGTTGTGCTGCGTGGAGTGGTGGCGGGCCGAGCGTCGTGGCCTTCGGTCGGAGAAGACGCGACGGTACCGGCTGAGCAAGTCGCCGACTTGACCGAACAGCTCAGCGACGACGGCACGCTCACGTGGGACGTGCCTCCCGGCCAATGGCTGGTCCTGCGAGTGGGGCACACGCCGACCGGCAAGACCAACCACCCGGCCCCCGAGTCTGGGCGAGGCCTGGAGTGCGACAAGTTGAGCCGTCGAGCCGTCCGGCACCACTTCGACCACTTCATTCGGGAGCTGGTGGAGGACGTCGGCCCACTGGCCGGACGCACCTTCGTCGCCACCCACGTCGACAGCTGGGAGGTTGGCGTGCAGAACTGGACGCCCGGCTTTCGCGACCAGTTCCGGCGCCGTCGCGGTTACGACCCCGTGCCGTGGCTTCCGGTGGTCACGGGACGAGTCGTGGGGAGCGTCGAACAGTCGGAGCGGTTTCTGTGGGACCTGCGGCAGACGGTCTCGGAGTTGCTTCTGGAGAACTACGCCGACTTCCTGCGCCAGTTGGCTCACCAGCACGGACTGCGCCTGACCATTGAGGCCTACACGACGTGTCCGACGGACGAGCTGGCCTACGCGGGTCGGGCCGACGAGCCCATGGGCGAATTTTGGTCCTGGCGCAAGTTCGGCGCCGCGTTCAGTTGCACCGAAATGGCTTCCGCCGCTCACGTCTACGGCAAACCGGTCGTCGGCGCCGAAGCCTTTACGGCGAACAACAAGGAACGTTGGTTGGGACACCCGGGGAACATCAAGGACCTGGGCGACTGGGCGTTCTGCGAAGGCATCAACCGGTTCGTGTTCCACCGCTACGCGTTGCAGCCCTGGCCGGACCGACGTCCGGGAATGTCCATGGGACCGTGGGGGCTGCACTACGAGCGCACGCAGACGTGGTGGGACGCCACACAGGCCTGGCACCAGTACCTCAGCCGCTGCCAGTTCCTTTTGCAAAAGGGCCGGTTCGTCGCCGACATTTGCTTGTTGACTCCCGAAGGGGCGCCGCAGACGTTGGCCGGTCAGCGAGCTTTCTGGTCGGGAGACGGGCCGGCGGAGCGGCCGGGGCACAACTTCGACGTGTGTCCGCCCGAGGCCGTACAGCGAATGTCGGTCCGCAACGGTCAGCTCGTCTTGCCCTCCGGCATGACCTACCGCGTGCTCGTTCTTCCCAAGGTCGAAACCATGACCCCCGGCCTGTTGCGGAAAATCAAAGAGCTGGTGGAAGCGGGGGCCACGGTCATTGGCTGTCCGCCGCGAAAGTCGCCCAGCTTGAGCGGCTACCCGGAGTGCGACCGTGAGGTGCAGCGGTTGGCAAAAGAATTGTGGGGTGGCACCGAGCCGCCGAAGGAAGTGACGGTCCGGCGAGTCGGACGCGGTCGGGTCGTGTGGGGCGGCGAACTGAGCAACTGGACGAGCTCTCGGCCCGCCGTCTCGCCTCCCGTCGCCGCGGCGCGTTGGATTTGGTTCGACGAAGGCCAACCGAGCAAGGCCGCTCCGCCCGAGACACGCTGGTTTGTCCGTCGGTTCGAGGTGC
The DNA here is from genome assembly GCA_964428935.1 of uncultured Planctomycetaceae bacterium. Taxonomy (GTDB): domain Bacteria; phylum Planctomycetota; class Planctomycetia; order Planctomycetales; family Planctomycetaceae; genus JAADHY01. The sequence goes on from CAYSAG010000228.1 coordinate 6,121, forward strand.
CGACTGGAGCGAAGGTCCGGTCGGCCGTGCTGGCTCTGACGGCCGACAACGCGTTCGTCTGCTGGCTGAACGGGGAACGGGTTGGAAGCGGCGACAACTGGGGACGGCTCTACCGATTCGACGTGCGGCGGCTGGTGCGTCCGGGGCGGAACGTGTTGGCCGTCGCCGCAACAAACGCCACCGACCGGCCCAACCCGGCGGGACTGATTGCCGCGCTGTTGGTGCAACTGGACGACGGTCGCACCGTGACGCTGACCACCGACGCTCGCTGGCTGGCCAGCCGCACCGCGCCGGCCGGCTGGCCAACGCCGGACGAACGGACCGGAGCCTCCGGTTGGCGGCCGGCCCGAGACTTGGGCCCGTTCGGCGTGGGACCCTGGGGCAGTTTGTCGTCCGTGGCGACCAACGCCGACGTCTACCTCAGCCCGTCCACTGTCAGTCACTGGCTTGAGCAGGACGGTCTTCCGCCCGATTTCGCGCACCGGACGGCGTCGGGCCAACACGTTCTGCGGTACATTCACCGGCGTCTGGACGGCGCGGACGTCTACTTTGTTGCCAACAAGACGGCCGAACGGCAAGTGGCCGTCTGTGCCTTCCGCGTTGGCGGCCGGCGTCCCGAGTTGTGGTGGCCGGCCAGCGGGCGAATGGAACGGCCCGCCGTCTACGACGTGTCGGCCACACGCACCACCTTGCCGTTGGCCTTGGAACCGTTCGAGTCGGTGTTTGTGGTGTTTCCGACGGACAGCCGGCCCGAGCCGGACCGCGTGGTGCGCGTGGAGCGGGACGGCCGGGTCTTGTTGGAAACGAAGTGGCCCGCGGCAAGCGACAGCTCGGGAACGAAGCCGTCCGGCCGGACCGCGGAAACGTGGGTGGACGAGGCCGTCGAGCTGAAGGTCGTGCGAACGCCGAGCGGTGCGTTCCAGCTGTCCGCACGCCGACCCGGACGCTACACGCTCACCACGGCCGACGGACAGCGACTGACCGTCGACCTGCCCCCGCTGCCCGCGGAACGGCAACTGACGGGCCCGTGGCAGTTGCGGTTCGTGCCAGGCTGGGGAGCTCCGGAACGAGTGACGCTGCCTCGGTTGGTTTCGTGGTCCGAACACCCGGACCCGGGCGTGCGCTACTACTCGGGAACGGGAACGTACAGGACGAGCTTCCGCGTTGAGCCGGAATGGCTCGACGCAGGAAAACGCCTGTTGCTGGACCTGGGCCGGGTCGAGGTGGTGGCCCGGGTCAAAGTCAACGGCCACCGTTTGGGGACGCTGTGGTGGAAGCCATTTGTGGTGGACGTCACGGAGGCCGTCCGGCCGGGCGAGAACACGTTGGAAGTCTCGGTCGCCAACTTGTGGGTCAACCGACTGATTGGTGACGAGCACCTACCGGAAGACAGCGACCGCAACCCGAACGGCACGCTGAAGCAATGGCCTCGGTGGCTGTTGGAAGGGAAACCGAGTCCGACCGGTCGGTACACGTTCACAACCTGGCGGCTTTGGTCGAAGGAGGAGCCGTTGGTTCCGTCCGGACTGCTGGGACCGGTCCGTCTGGTTCCGGTACAGACGGTTGTCGTGCAGCCGGTCGGTGGAGCGCGGGCGGCTTCTCCGTCCAGACCGTGAGGCCGGGCCAGACCGTGAGGCAGGAAGACCCGTAACGCAAAGAGAACTGAACTTGAAACGTTCGCACTGGGAAAACGCGGAGCGGCGGCCAGCCCGCTGACCGGGCCTGCCCGCCGCTGGGCCTGGAGGTTTGCCATGCTCGGCTTCAAACGACTCGACGGCTTTCTGTTCCAGACGGCGCTCGTGTTCGCTCTGAGCGGCCTGACCGCTTTGCAGGCGACGGCCGACGACTCGCAGCCGGTCGCGCCGGGCAAGTTCATTCCGACCTTCGCCGTCAAGTACGGCAGCACGGTCGGGTGGCCGCCGCTGGAGCAAGCAGCTCGGTTTGACCTGCTGGTGGTTGCCTCCAGCGTGGGTCACGCTCGCGTTTACGCTTCCGAACACGGCAACAGTTGGCAAACACTGAAGCGGCGCAACCCGAACCTGAAGGTCTTCTTGTACAAGAACGGTCCGGCTCTCTACAACACGGCCCCGTGGGGCGAAATTGGAAAGGGGTGGAAGTGGATTGTCGAGCAGCACGGGCCGGGCAGCAAAGACCGTTGGACGGCGGTCGGCGTCCGGTTTGGCCACTGTCTGCAGGGAAGGCCTTACCCGAACGAACGGCTCATGAACATTGGGAACGAGA
>CAYSAG010000229.1:0-8358 GCA_964428935.1 uncultured Planctomycetaceae bacterium
ATTTCGGGGCCCGGCGGAACCAGCGGCGTGGCCAGCCCGACTGGCCCAAGGCTAGCGCCTTCGGCTGGCGTGCCCGGGGCTGACGCCCTGGGCCAGCTGGCTGCGGAATTCGGGACACGGGACGCCAGGGCGGCGTCCAGACTGCCGGCGCGGCGGGCCTCGACCCGAATCGTTGACAGTGGGGCGCTCCAGCCGGTACAAGTTAATTTGCCGGCGCAAGCGGAACGCTTTGCGAAACCCGACAAGTTGGCGTCCAGACAGCGAGGTGGGACAATGAGCCGATTCGGAAAGACTGCGACGGTGGTCGTGTTGCTGCTGGCGTGGGTCGTCGTGTCAGCTCCGTCCGCTCACGCCGGGCTGATTCCTTGGCTCTACAACGCCATTTTTGGACCGGTGTACCCGCCACCGTACTACGGCGGTTACGGGGCGGCCTACTACCCGCCCCCGCCGGCAGTTGCCCCAGCCGTGACAGTCGCCCCGCCCACGACCGTCTACTACGCCGGACCGCCGCCGGCAGCTTGTGTGCCGCCTGTGGCGTGCGTGCTGCCGCCGGTTGTGGCTTTGCCTCTGCCGCTGCCAGGGCCGTGCCCGGTTCCCGCCGTGGCCTGCACGACTGGCTGTCCAACTGCGGTCGACGGCTGCCCGACCGGTAGCTGTGGGACGCCAGCGACGGCCTCGGCGCTAAGGCCTCAACCGGAACCCAAGCAACCGGCGTCTGGCGCAGCCGCACCGAGCCCGGCGGTGCCAAAGACCTTTGCTGAAGAGCCGGCTTCGAAGCCGCCGGCCGTCCCCGACGAAGGGTTCCGACCGCGCCCGCAGACACCACAACCCGGCGCGGCCAAACCCAAACCCGCTCAGCCCAAGGGCGGCCCGGTCGAAACCAAAGCGTTCAAGGTGCCGGTCGAGCGGGGCGAGTCGGTCATTCCAGAGAAGCAGCCCGCGCCGGCCGACGTGAACCAGGACTGGGTGCCGGTCGAGCCGAAGAAAGAGACGGAGCCGAAGGCGCAGCAGGAGCAGGCGCGTCCGGCGCCGGCGGCCGGCCAGCAAGCGACCGAAAAAACGGCCCCGCCCAAGACAACTCAGCCGCAGTCGGCTCAGCCCGCTCAAGAAGATTCGCCCAAGCCGGCTGCTGAGCAACCGAAGGCCAAGCCAGCCGAGGACACGACCGGGTCACCGTCCACCGAGCTGCCTCCGGTGAACCTGAAACTGGACGAGAAACTGACCTGGCACGTCGTCCCGGTGCGGCGACGGCTGGCCGCTCGAGCCGGCTGGTTGTTGGTCAGTCCGAGTGCTGCGGAGGCCTTCCGCTGGAGCGTGGCGAGAGTGCCGACGGCCTCGTCCAGCCGCTGACCGGCTGGCGGCGACTGAAAGCTAGAAGAAGCTGCTGGGTGTTCTCGCAAGTCCACGCGGAGAGGGTGCGCGGACCAACCGCGGCGCTTCGGTTCGCCCCTTGCAACGAGCGGGCGAGCGCAGCCGCAAGGGCGCCGCGTGTCGTTCGCCGTGCGCCGCTCGCCGACGCAACCGAACCGCACGCGGACGACGGGCGTCAGCCGCAGTCGGCGGCGCGCGGGCGTTGTGACTTGGGCGGCTGCCGTGGAAATGGCTTTCGGTTCTGAGCCGAGTCGGCACGGGGCAGCCACCGAGGTCTTGCGCAAAGTCGCGCAGCTGCCGGCTCGGTCGTGGGTCTTCGCGGCCGACCCGTGTGGCAACTCCAACCGCTGACGGTTCCAACGGCCGGCGCCCGACGGCCGACACGGCGTCTCGGTTCCTCCGACGTTTCGAGTCTTCTCCGTTCTCGGTGCCGCGGCCATGCAAAACTCGGAAGTTGCCAAGGTCTTCGACGAGCTGGCCGACCTGCTCGAACTGCAAGAGGCCAACCCGTTTCGCGTGCGGGCCTACCGCAACGCCGCTCGCACCATTGAGAACCTGACCGACTCGGTCCTGGACCTCATTGAATCTCCCGACCGCAGCCTGACCGAACTGCCGGGCATTGGAAAAGACTTGGCCGAAAAAATCGAAACGGTGGTGCGCACCGGCACGTTGCCGCAGTTGGAAGAGTTGCGGAAGGAATTTCCGCCCGGCGTGGTCGAAATGCTCCGCATTCCCGGCGTGGGGCCCAAGAAAGTCGCCACGCTCTACAAGAAGTTGAACATTTCGTCGATTGAGGAGCTGAAGGAGGCGGCGGAGGCGGGTCGGCTGTCGAAACTGAAAGGCTTTGGGAAGAAGACCGAGCAGGCCATTCTGGAGGGCATTGAGCACTACGCGGACGCCGGACGCCGCGTCTACCTGGCAGAAGCCAAGCCGGCGGCCGACCAGATTGTGGCCGACCTCTTGAAGCTGAAGACGGTCAAACAAGCGGCGGTGGCCGGAAGTTGCCGGCGGTTGAAAGAAACCGTCGGCGACTTGGACGTGCTGGTGACGGCGTCCAATTCGAAAGACCCCATGGACCTGCTGGCCTCGCACGAGCTGGTCGACAAGGTGTTGGCTCGAGGCGGCACGAAGCAGCGAGTCCGGCTGCGTTCCGGGCTGGAAATGGACCTGCGAGTGGTGCCGGAAGAGTCGTACGGAGCGGCGTTGCAGTACTTCACGGGCTCGAAGGAACACAACATTGTCATTCGTCGGCGGGCTCAGGAACGAGGGCTGAAAATCAACGAGTACGGTGTGTTTCGCGGCGAGAAGCGGGTGGCCGGACGAACGGAAGAGGAAGTCTACGCCGCCGTCGACCTGCCGTGGATTCCACCCGAGCTGCGAGAGAACCGCGGGGAAATCGAGCTGGCCGAACAGGGAAAGCTGCCGACGCTGATTGAGCCGTCCGACCTGCGCGGCGACGTCCACATGCACACAACCGACACCGACGGAACCGCCGACGTGCTCGAAATGGCCGAAGCCGCTCGACAGCGCGGCTTGAAGTACATTGCCGTTACCGACCACTCCCAACGCGTCTCCATGGCCAAAGGGCTGAACGCCGAACGGCTGCGGCAGCAGTGGAAGAAAATTCGCAAGCTGCGTGAGAGCGTCTTGGGAATCGAAATTTTGTGCGGCGTCGAGTGTGACATTCTGGAAGACGCGACGCTGGACCTGCCGGACGACGTGTTGGCCGAAGCGGACTTGGTCATTGCCGTCATTCACTACGGGTTGAAACAGTCTCGCCAACAAATCACCAAACGACTCCTGACGGCCATTCGAAACCCGTACGTCGACATCATTGGCCACCCGACCGGACGGTTGTTGGGAAAGCGGCCGGGGGCCGACGTGGACTACGACGAAATTTTCAAGGCCGCCGCCGACCACGGTGTCCTCATGGAAATCAACGCTCACCCCAGCCGGCTCGACCTGGACGACGTCCACGCCGCAGCGGCGAAAAACTACGGCATTCCCATTGTCATTGCCTCCGACGCCCACAGTCCGGGCGGACTGGACGTGCTGCCCTACGGGGTCTACCAGGCGCGACGGGCCGGCCTGGAAAAGAAGGACGTGGCCAACACACGCACGGCCAGGCAGTTCCGTCGGCTGCTGCGGCGAGCGCACTAACGCTCGTCTTCCCTCCGGCGCCTGCCGCTTCCTCCGCCAGCCGACGCCGATTGACAGCCAGCCTGGGCACAGTAGAATCGTGCGAGAAAGTGGGCTTTGAGGTCGGCGTTTTCTGGTTGCGGTCGAGCTGGCGGGACACGTCCGACGTTTTGTCGTTCGTTTTCGGGGACACGTCCCTTCCTGACGGGGAAGTTCGCTCGTGCCCTACGTCTGTCGTTACCGCATGGAAATCGACTTGCGTCGGACCGAGCTGCCCAGGCTGACGCTTCAGCCGGGCTACGTGCTCGTTCCGTGGCAGCCGGAGCTGCTGGAACGGCACGCCTTCGTCAAGTACCGCAGCTTCTGCAACGAAATCGACTCGCAGGTCTTCCGCTGCCTGGGCCACCTGGCCGGCTGCCGCCGACTCATGAACGACATTGTCAACCAGGGCAATTTCCTTCCGGAAGCCACCTGGCTGGCCTGCTACTGCCCGTCCAACGACCGCCCGCCTGTCGACTGCGGCACCATTCAAGGCCTCGGACCGCAAAACGGCTTGGGGGCCATTCAGAACGTGGGGGTCGTTCCCGAGCACCGCGGCAAAGGGGTCGGGCGAGCTCTGTTGCTGAAGGCGCTACAGGGCTTCCGCAGCGTCGGGCTGGACCGCGTCTACTTGGAAGTGACGGCTTCCAACGAGCCGGCCGTCCGCCTCTACCGCTCTCTCGGCTTTGAGCTCGTCCGCACGCTCTACAAGCCACTCGAAGTCGACACCCCGCAAGTCTATTGAACTCCCGCCCCGTTCCTGTAAGCTTTTGTCCTGCTTTTTCGCTGAGGACGCCGGCCGGTTTGCGCTCGGGCGGGCAAGCCCAGGGGCGAACGCAAGGAAAACAAGCGGCACTTCCTGGTGGAGCTTCGACGGTGGACGACGCACTGCAACCGCAGCAAATTCGAGTCTTTCACCTGGACAACGGTTTGACTTTGGTGGTGGAAAGCATGCCGGCCGTCCGTTCGGCCGCGTTTTCGTTCCTCCTTCCAGCAGGAAGTGTTTTCGACCCCGAGCAGCAAAACGGGACGGCGTCGGTGTTGTGTGAGCTGCTGGTTCGCGGGGCCGGCGACCGGGACAGCCGACAGCTCTCCGCCGCTCTGGACGACTTGGGCGTTCAACGCAGCGAGTCGGTCGGACGGGTGCACTTGAGCCTGCGCGGCGTGACGACCAGCGAAAACCTGCTGGAAGCCTTGCGTCTGTACGCCGACATTGTCCAGCGTCCTCGACTGCCACAGGAAGAATTCGAAGCGGCCAAGGCCAGCGTCGAGCAAACCCTGCGCTCGTTGCAAGACGAGCCGCGTCAGAAGGTCATTGTCGAGCTGCGGCGACGCCACTACCAGCACCCGTGGGGACAGCCGCCCGACGGCGAACTGGACCACCTGCCCAACATCGACCCGGAAACCGTCCGCGGTCACTACGAAAGGCACGTCCGACCCAACGGAGCCGTTCTGGGAGTGGCCGGAAACGTCGACCCGGACGCCGTGCACGAAGCCGTCCAGACGCACTTTGGCAACTGGCCGACCAAACCCGAGCCAGAACTGAAAACCGGACCGCGCGGAAAGCCCGTCGACCACATTCACCAGAAAACCGCTCAGACCCACATTGGACTGGCCTACCCGGCCGTTCCGTTCTCCCACCCGGACTACTACGCCGCGTGGGCCGCCGTCAGCGTCCTGAGTGGCGGAATGAGCTCGCGGCTGTTCACAGAAGTCCGCGAACGACGAGCCCTCTGCTACGCGGTTTACGCCACGCTGAGCAGCCTGCCCCACGAAGGCTGTGTGCTGTGTTACGCCGGAACCACGTCCGAGCGGGCCCAGGAGACGTTGGACGTCACCGTCCAGGAACTGAAACGGCTGGCCGAGGGCATTTCAGACGACGAACTGGCTCGGTGTAAGGCGCGAGCCAAAAGCTCGCTGGTCATGCAGCAAGAGTCGACCATGTCTCGAGCCGGCTCCATTGCTCGTGACTGGTACTTTCTCGGCCGCGTCCGGACGCTGTCGGAAATTCACCAGCGAATCGACGAACTCACCGTGCCCAAGGTTTTGGACTACGTTCACCAACACCCGGCGACAGGCTTTACCCTTTTGACCATTGGCCCGAGCCCCCTTGAGCCGCCCTCGGACGTTCGTGCCTAGCCAAACGGGCCGGCGGCGACTGGCCTTCGGCACGCCATGCAGAATGCCGACGCAAGAGTCCACTTCGCTTCAAAACCAGCCAAGGCGCAACAAAAGACAGAGTCGACGTTCTGACTGAGGAGTCACCGACGTGAAGTTCTACCAACGCCGTCTGGACAACGGACTGCAGGTCATTGCCGAGCTGGACGAGCGGGTCCACAGCGTGGCGTTGGGTTTTTTCGTTCGCACCGGCGCCCGCGACGAAACCGACGAAATTGCCGGCGTCAGCCACTTTCTGGAACACATGGCTTTTAAAGGAACCGACCGCTACACGGCCGACGACGTCAACCGAATCTTTGACGAACTGGGTGCTCACTACAACGCCCAAACCAGCGAAGAGGTCACGCTGTTTTACGCGGCCGTTCTGCCCGAGTACTTCGGTAAAACGTTTGAGCTGCTGTCCAGCATTTTGTTTCCGGCTTTAAGAAAAGAAGACTTTGACACCGAAAAGCACGTCATTTTGGAAGAGATCGGAATGTACGAAGACACGCCCAGCTTTTTGGTCTACGAAAAAGCCATGCAAGCTCATTTTCGTGGCCACCCGCTGGGTCGACCGATTTTGGGAACAAGAGAAACCATTCAGCGTTTAACAGTCGACCGAATGCGCCGGTACCACCAAGACCGCTACCGGGCCGGCAACATTGTTTTGGCCGTTGCCGGAAAGACGGAGTGGCCGTTGGTGGTCGAGCTGGCCGAACGACACTGTGGACAATGGCCGGCCGGCGGTGGGCCGCGAACCGACGGAGAGGTCCAGCCGACTGGCGGCGTGGAAGTGGTCACCCGCCCGGACAGCACTCAGCAGCACCTGGTGCTGCTCAACCCAGCCCCACCGGCCAAAAGCCCCCAGCGCTTCGCCGTCGAACTGCTGTCGGTCATTGTGGGCGACACCTCCGGCAGCCGCTTGTACTGGGAACTGGTCGACCCCGGACACGCCGAAGTCGCCGAACTGGGCTACAACGAATTCGACGGCTGTGGAGCGTTCATGACGTTCGTCAGTTGTGAACCGTCGCAGGTCGAGCCGAACCTGGGACGCCTCAGGAAGGTCTACGACGACGTGAACCGAAACGGCGTCACCGAGGAGGAACTGAAGCGAGCGAAGAACAAAGTCGCGTCCCGAATTGTCATTCGAAGCGAACGACCCATGGGCCGACTGGCCTCGCTGGGCGGCAACTGGGTCTACCGCGACGAGTACCGCTCGGTCGACGACGACCTGCAGACCTTGCACGCGCTGACCGTCGCCGACATTCGACGCGCTCTGGACGACTACCCGCTGGGCTGGGTGACGGCCGCCACCGTCGGACCGCTCGAGGAACTGCCGTCGGTGTGAAGCCGGAAGGCGACCGGCGGTTCGGAGTCTTTCACTGCAACGAGCGTGAGCTCTTCGAGTCTTCGCGCCGGCTTTCGACGGGGGCTCCAGCCTGACGAGCCGAACCGGCACGCTTGGCGACGTCCGTCCTCAACCGCTCCAGCGACTCCCTCAACCGCAACGCTTCCACCCGCACGGACGCGTCCGCGTCGTGGGCCAACTGCTGAGCGACCCGTTCGGCCCGCCGCCGCTGCTCCGGCGTCAATTCCGCCGCCACCGCTCGCAATGCTTTCAACGCGTTACGCAGGACCAGGCGACGGTCGACCGAACCGGCCTGGCCGGCCAAGGCGTCCGGACGCCGCTCGCCGGGCCGCGCCTGCACCCTCCGCGCCGACCGCTTCGAGCCGGTCGGCCCAGACGCCGCCGACTGCTCCAGCGCCGCCAGCAAAACCTCGGCACCGGTCGGCGAGCCCCGGCGAGCCAACGCCACGGCAGCGTTCAACCGAGTCGAACGGTCTCCGTCACGCAGCAGCCGCTGCAACGGCTCGTCCGCCTGGTCGTCCTCGCACAGGCCCAAGCAGTAGGCCACCAACTGCCGCACCAGCGGGTCCGGGTCGCCGCTCAGGCCGGTCAGCGACGCAACCGCTCGCTTCTGCCAGTCGGCGGACGGAGGGGAGACAGCAGGGTCGTCCCGGCCGGCCTGCTCGGCCCGACCCAACACCGCGGCCACCGACGCCAACGCGTGTCGTCGCACCAAACGGTCCTTCGAGACCGACGCCACCTCCAGCAACGCCGGCAAGACCACCTCCGGCGTCCAAAGTTGGCCCAGCAGCTGAGCCAAAGCGGCCTGCCACCGCGCGTCGTCCTCCGTCCACCCTCCACGCTCCACCGCCCGCTTCAACCGACCGCTCAAGGCCAAAGCCAACTGTCGGTCGGTCAACAGACCGTCGCGGTTGCCCGAGCGAGCCGACTCGGCCAGCAGCTCGCTCAGCCGTCGAACGGCCTGCCAGCGGAGCCTGGCCTGGCCGCTGTCCAGTTGCGGCACCAATTCCGGCCACGCCACAGGCTCCGACACGGCCAGCCCGAAAAACAAGAAAACCAAAACGGCCGACCCGACCAGAACCCCGGGTAGGACAAACCACCGCACCACCGTCCCCACAGGCAGCGGCCCAGAGGCCGAGCGGGCCGGCTGGTCCGGCTGTCGGTCTGGACCGGACGGCTGCGGTTGCGAGTCCCTTTTCCGTGAGTCGGAAGCGTTGGACATGAATTGCTACCCAAGTTTTCGCGACGGGAGGTCCGGCTTGTTTGAACGGCCCTGTCGCTGC
>CAYSAG010000230.1:0-8352 GCA_964428935.1 uncultured Planctomycetaceae bacterium
GCCACGACGGAGCGTGGCCCTCCAGACCGCCGGCCACGACAGAGCGTGGCCCTCCAGACCACCGGCCACGACAGAGCGTGGCCCTCCGGCGGGCGGCCACGACGGAGCGTGGCCCTCCGGAGGGACGCGGTCCCTCGCGTCCGGAATCCCGAATCCGAATGCCGAATCCACGGCCGGTCGTCGGGGCCCCCTTGTGGGTGCCCGGCGTGCGTTGCACCACCGACCCGTGTCTCGTCCCTTGGTTGCCGCGTGGTTCTGGTTGCCGCGGAATTTTGGGCAGGCACAAGGCCTGCCCCTACGGGTGGGCCGGGTGTCGCTCGCCCGGTCCCTCACGCCCGCGTCCCGTGTCCCGCGTTCCGCGTCCCGAATTGCGAACCCACGGCGGCCACGACAGAGCGTGGCCCTCCGGAGGGCGGCCACGACGGAGCGTGGCCCTCCAATTCCCGGACACGCCCGCCTTCGTTCCGAATTTGTCGTGGGCCGCTGGTCTCCGCTCCGCCGACACTCGAGCCGACGGACGAAACCGCCTCACGTTCCGCGGCGGTTGCCGAACCGCTCAATTTGCAACCGAGGCGAGAGCTGGTAACCGCGACGAGCGGCCTCCTGGCGCAACCACGCTGTTTTCTCGGCCAGGTCGAAGCGGGTCGTGGCCTGAGGCATCAGCCAGACCCGCTCGGCCGGCGCGCCCAGCGCCTGCACGTACTGGTCGACCTCGGCCACGTCTTCCGGCCGGTCGACGACGAACTTGAGCTGGTAGTTCGGGTAGCGAGCCAGCAGGGCTTGGACGACGTCGCGTCGGTTCCGGAGCCGCTCGTGCCGCTCACGCCAACGTCCCGAGCGCGGCGTCGAGTTGCTCAATTTCGGGCTGACCGACAGCAGGTCGGCGTGGACAGGTCGGTCCACCGTTCCAGCCGTTTCCACCGTGACGACGTGGCCGCGGCCAGCCAGCTCGCGTGTCAGCGGCACGACGTCCGGCTGCAGCAACGGCTCGCCGCCGGTCACCACCACGTGCTCACAGCCCAGCTCGGTCAACCGGTCGGCCACCTCCTGCCAGCTCAGCCGTTGGCCTTCCGGCTGCCACGACGCGTACGGCGTGTCGCAGAACCAGCAGCGCAGGTTGCAGCCGCTGGTGCGCACGAACGCCGACGGCGTGCCGGCGAATTGTCCTTCGCCTTGAATGGACCGGAAAATTTCGCAGACCAACAACATGAGCCGCTTTGTCCAGACGCGTCGTCAAGGCAGCTCGGGCAAACAACCCGCTGGCGGGACAACCGGTTCAGCCGTCGCGCGGCGAGGAACCGCGTCGAGCCGTCCGGGCGGTGAGCCGCTGTCCGGGGCAGCCGGCCGTCCGGGCACCGACCCGCCGTCCGGCAGACGGCGTTCACGAGGGAGCCGCCGGCGGCGCAGGTCGAGACGACTGCGGGTACGGCAACGGGTCGACCAGCCCCGCTTCGGCAAAGCCCTTCAGTCGCAGTTGACAGGCGTCGCACCGCCCGCAAGGACGTCCGGAACCGTCCGGGTCGTAGCAGCTGTGAGTCAGACCGTAGTCCACGCCCAACTGGGTGCCTTTGCGAATGATTTCCGCCTTGGTCAGGTGAATGAGCGGCGTGTGAATTTTCCACCGAGCTCGACCTTCGGCTCCCACCTTCGTCCCCACATTGGCCACCCGCTCGAACGCCTGAATGAATTCCGGTCGGCAGTCCGGGTAGCCGCTGAAGTCCACGGCGTTGACGCCAATGAAAATGTCGAACGCTTGCAGCACCTCGCCCCAGGCAACGGCCAGGGCGAGAAAAATGGTGTTCCGAGCCGGAACGTAGGTGACGGGAATGCCCGACCGCAGTTCGTCTTCGGAGCGGTCCTTGGGCACGTCCAGCTCGTCGGTGAGCGCCGAGCCGCCAATCGACCGCAGGTTCAGCGGCAGGACCAGGTGGCGCTTCACGCCCACGGCCCGACAGACCCGCTCCGCCGCCAGCAGCTCGAACCGGTGACGCTGTCCGTAGTCGAACGTCAGCGCGTACAGTTCGAAGCCCTCGCTGGCGGCAATGGCCAGGGTGGTGGCCGAGTCGAGCCCGCCACTGACCAGCACGACGGCTCCTTTGGTGTCGGAGCTTTCCGGCATGGCCGTCCTCCGTCCGTCTGCACTTCGGTGGGTCTTGGCTTGGCCGCGTTTCCGTCGAGCGGCTCGGTCCCGGCTCACACAGGCCGGCTGCTTCCGCGCCAAGCCGCGCGTCTCAAACCCAAGCTCGGAGAACTCGTTTTCGGGCCGATTTTGACCAAAAGCAGCCGGAAAGGGAATGGTGGCCAGCGGCCGGCGAGGGCGTCTCTTGCCAGTCTCCGGTCAGGTGGTCTAGACTCTGCCGCCGACGGCGGCTCGGCTGTTCGGCCTGTGTCCAAAGCCTGTCGAAACGGCCGAGCTGAGCTGCCCCGGACTGCACAGGCGGGCCGAGCGGTCCGCTCGGACTTTCTCGGCTCCGTTGGCCTCCGGGTCCGCGGTTACGAAAAGTGGGCAGCCACGAAAAAGGAACACCAGCCGTGGAAAGTGGTCAACCCAAGAAGGCTTGGGGCGGGCGGTTCGAACAGGCGACGGCGCCGACGGTCGAGCAGTTTACGGAATCGGTCAGCTTCGACGCTCGGCTGCTCGACGTCGACATTCGCGGCTCGCAGGCGCACGCCCGCATGCTGGCGCAGGTCGGGCTGTTGACCGACGAGGAGTGTCGCCAGATTGTGTCGTGCCTGGAGGAAATCGGCCAGGACATCCGGGCCGGCCGGGTGCCGCTGCGTGTGGAGCTGGAAGACATTCACATGCACGTCGAGCACGAGCTCATTCGCCGGCTGGGCGACGTGGGCCGCAAACTCCACACCGCTCGAAGCCGCAACGACCAAGTGGCCACGGACCTGAAGCTCTACGTGCGTCAGGCCATTGACCAGGTGGACTCGTTGCTGGCCGACCTGCAGCGGGCGTTTGTGGAGCGGTGCGAGCGGGACGGCGACGTCGTCGTGCCCGCGTACACTCACCTGCAGCGCGCTCAACCCGTCTTCCTTCCGCACTACTGGCTGGCCTACTGCGAAAAGTTGGAACGGGACCGGCAGCGTTTGCAGGACTGCCGTCGTCGGGTGAATGTGTGTCCGTTGGGAGCGGCCGCGCTGGCTGGCACGACGCTGCCGATTGACCGAAACCAGACGGCTCGCGAGCTGGGCTTCGACGACGTGGCTCGCAACAGCCTGGACGTCAGCAGCGACCGCGACTTTGTCGTCGAGTTTGTGTTCGGTCTGGCTTTGCTGGCGACTCACCTGAGCGGCTGGGCGGAGGAGTGGATTCTGTGGTCGACGACCGAGTTTGGCTTCTTGCGGCTGCCCGACGCCTACACAACCGGCTCGTCCATCATGCCCCAAAAACGCAACCCGGACGTGCTGGAACTGATTCGCGGCAAAGCGGCTCGCGTCGTCGCCGACCTCACGCAACTGCTGGTCCTGCTGAAGGGACTGCCGCTGGCCTACAACCGCGACTTGCAAGAGGACAAGCCGCCACTGTTCGACGCTCACGACACGGCCGTGGCCTGCCTGCAAATGGCAACGGAAGTCGTTCGAGCGGCCGAGGTGCGGCGCGAAGCCATTGAAGCTCGGCTGGACGACGGCTTCCTGGACGCAACCGCCCTCATGGAGTACCTGGTTCGTCGGGGCGTGCCCATGCGGTCGGCCCACGAGACGGTCGGACGACTGGTTCGACAATGCGAGAACCGTCCGTGCCGTTTGCAGGACCTGACGCTGGAAGAGTTCCGAGCGGTGTGTCCGCAGGTCGAAGCGGACGTGTTCGACGTACTGGGAGCTCGCCGAGCGGCCGAGGCTCTGCAAAGTTTCGGCTCCGGCGGCAAGAAGGCCGTCCAGCAGCAGGTGCAGTACTGGCGTCGGAAACTGGGACTGGACTAAATGCGGAACATCCGCCTGACCTTGGCCTACGACGGCACGAACTACGTCGGGTGGCAGATTCAGCCGAACGGACTGTCGGTGCAGGAGGTGGTCCAGCGAGCTATTAAGCGGCTGACCGGCGAGGACGTGACGGTGTTGTCGGCCGGCCGGACCGACTCGGGCGTCCACGCGCTGGGCCAAGTGGCGAACTTTGTCACCCGAACGCAAATTCCGTGCGAAAACATTCGCCGCGGACTGCAAACGTACCTGCCGCCGGACGTGGCCGTGCTGAAGGTCGAAGAAGTGGACCCGCGGTTTCACGCCACCTACTGGGCCAAGTGGAAGCGGTACCGTTACGTCATTTACAACAGTCCGATTCCGAATCCGTTCGTGCGAAACTACGCCTGGCACGTCTGGACGCCGCTGGACGAAAAGGCCATGCACGAGGCCGCTCAGGTTCTGGTCGGCACGCACGACTTTCGGTCCTTCGAAACGCACTACCCGAACCGTCCCAACAGCGTCCGCACGGTGACCGAAATCACCGTGGACCGCTACGACGGCTGGCCCGTGTGGACTCAACCCGAATCGCTCCGCCAACCGCCCCGTCCGACCGGCGAGTTCATTTGGATGGACATCGTGGCCGACGGGTTCCTCTACAATATGGTTCGAGCCATCATGGGGACGCTGGTGAACGTCGGCCGGGGACGGTGGACGGTCCAGGATGTGCGTCGGGCCCTGGAAAGCCTCGACCGCTCCCGCGCCGGCCAGACCGCTCCACCGCAGGGACTGTACCTGGTCCGCGTGGAGTACGAGCCGAGCGGGGCGGACGCCGCCGGGAGGACGGTTCCTCACGAACAGGGGCAAGACTGCTGCCTGGAGTGAAACCGCTGCCCACGCCGAGCCGCTGGCGGCACGGGGTCCAGCCTTCCGCGCGGCTCGCACAGCCAACGACGCGGTCTGCAGCCTGAAATCCATGCGAATGAACGTCGTCCACATCATTACCCGACTCATCATTGGCGGTGCCCAGGAGAACACGCTGCTGACGGTCGAGGACCAGCACCGTGACTACGGCGACCGCGTCGCGCTGATTTCCGGCCCGGGTCTGGGACCGGAGGGCAGTCTGGAAGGACGGGCTCGAGCGGGCGGCTTCGACTTCTTCCTCGTCCCTTCGCTTCGACGCGAAATCCATCCGTGGCGCGACTGGGTCAGCTACCGAGCCATTGTTCGCTTGCTGCGGCAGATTCAGCCGGACCTGGTCCACACACACAGCTCCAAGGCGGGCATTCTCGGGCGAGTGGCCGCGGGACGGCTCGGCATTCCCGCCGTCCACACCATTCACGGAGCGTCTTTTCATTTTGGACAAGGCCGGTTGACGCAGGCCCTTTTCCGGGCGGCCGAAAAGTTCGCCGCTCGTTACTGCGACCGGTTCATCAGCGTCTGCGACGCCATGACCGACCGTTACGTCGCCGCGGGAATCGCCCCCCGGGAACGGTTCGTGACCGTCTACAGTGGCATGGACGTGGAACCGTTCCTGCGGCCGAGTCGATCGCCCGAGCAGGTTCGACGCGAGCTGGGCTTCGGTCCGGAGCACGTCGTCATTGGCAAGGTGGCCAGGCTGTTTCATTTGAAAGGCCACGAATTTGTGTTGCGTGCGGCACCGACGGTCGTTCGAGCCGTGCCGAACGTCCGCTTCCTGTTCGTCGGAGACGGCATTCTGCGACCGCAGCTGGAGCGGCAACTTGCCGAGGCGGGCCTGAGTGAGTACTTCGTCTTTGTCGGGCTTGCGCCGCCCGAACGAGTGCCCGAGTTGATCCACGCCATGGACGTGGTGGTCCACACGAGCCTGTGGGAGGGACTGGCTCGAGTCCTGCCGCAGGCGCTCATTGCCGCCAAGCCGGTCGTCAGCTACGACGTGGACGGAGCTCGCGAGGTGGTGCTCCCAGGGCAGACGGGCTTTCTGCTGCCACCCCAGTCGGTCGACGAGCTCGCCCAGGCGTTGATTCGACTGGCCACCGACGGCGCCCTGCGACGTCGCCTGGGAGAAGAAGGACGCCGTCGCTTCACCGAGCAGTTCCGCCACCAAAACATGACTGCTCAGATTCGGCACGTCTACCAGCAGGTGCTGCAGCAGCGCGGACGGCTGACGGCTTCTCGCTCGGGCAATTGAGCGGCCGGGTGTCTGTCGCGTATACTTTTCCGCTTTGCTCGGTGGGGAAAGACGGCTTGTCCACGCCACTGGCCCAGCCGCCTCGATTTCCCGAACGGCCGAACACTGCACTTGACCACAAATCCCGGTCTCCCGGTTGACAACGGCCTTTGCCTAAGAAGCGATGACAGACCTCCTTACGTACGACTTCGACGTGGTCGTGGTCGGAGCCGGTCATGCCGGCTGCGAAGCCGCTCTCGCTGCGGCTCGCATGGGCGCTCGAACCGCCCTGCTGACCATGAACTGCGACACGATTGCTCAAATGAGCTGCAACCCGGCCATTGGGGGCATTGCCAAGGGACAAATGGTTCGCGAAATCGACGCCCTTGGCGGCGAAATGGCCAAGGTCATCGACGAGACGGGCATCCAATTCCGCATGCTCAACCGGACCAAAGGTCCGGCCATGCACAGCCCCCGGGCTCAGGCCGACAAGAAAGCCTACCAGTTTTCCATGAAGCGCCGGGTGGAGCAGCAAGAGAACCTGACGCTGCGTCAGGAGCTGGTCGAAGCGATCGACGTGAAAAACGGCCGTGTGGCGGGCGTGCGGGTTCGCGGCGGAGCGTACTACCGCGCTCGGGCCGTCGTACTGACGACCGGCACGTTCCTGCGGGCATTGATGCACGTCGGCGAGCACAAGACGGAGGGAGGCCGCGCGGGCGAGGGAACCACGTCGGCCCTCTCCGAGTCGCTCCGTTCGCTCGGCTTCGAACTGCAACGGTTCAAGACCGGAACGCCAGCTCGACTAAACGGCCGCACCATTGACTTCGCCGTGCTGGAGCGGCAGCCGGGCGACGCGGACCCGCAGCCGTTCTCCTTCCTGACCGACCGAATCACTCAACCGCAACTCGACTGTTACCTGACCGAGACGAACGAAAAAGTTCACGAACTAATCCGGCAGAACCTGCACCGAGCACCGCTCTACACGGGACAAATTCAATCCACCGGACCGCGGTACTGCCCGTCCATCGAAGACAAGGTCGTCCGGTTCGCCGAAAAGAAAGCCCACCAGATTTTCCTCGAACCGGAGGGACGAAACACGCTCGAGTTCTACTGCAACGGCATCTCGACCAGCCTGCCACGCGACGTCCAAGAGCAAATGATTCACAGCATTCGCGGGCTGGAGCGAGCGGAAATCATGCGTTACGGCTACGCCGTCGAGTACGACTACGCACCGCCGACACAGCTCAAACCGTCACTCGAAACGAAGCGAGTGGAAGGCCTTTTCTTCGCCGGTCAAATCAACGGCACGACGGGCTACGAGGAGGCGGCCGGCCAGGGAATCGTCGCCGGAATCAACGCCGCTCTCCACGTCGCCGGCAAGTCGCCGCTCGTCCTCGACCGCAGCCAGGCCTTCATCGGCGTCATGATTGACGACCTGGTGACGAAAGGCGTCGACGAGCCGTACCGGATGTTTACGTCGCGGGCGGAGTACCGGCTGCTGCTCCGGCACGACAACGCCGACCGCCGGCTGACCCCGGTCGGTTACCGTGTCGGGCTGGTCCACTACGAACGCTGGCAGCAACTGCAAGAACACGAGCGGCAAATTCAACGGGCGCTGGAGGTGTTGCGGTCGAACCGGCACCAGGGACTGACGCTGGAAGAGCTGCTGCGTCGTCCCGACGTGACCTGGCAAACGCTTTGCTCCATCAGCTCGGAAGCCGCCCGGTTGCAGCTGTCCGCGCGAGCCGCTCGGCAAGTCGAAATCGAGGTCAAGTACGCCGGGTACATCCGCCGCCAAATGGCGCAAATCGAGAAGCAGGCAAAAATCGAGTCGGTGCGGATTCCCGAAACGTTCGACTTCCACGCCGTTCCGCAACTGCGTTACGAGGCTCGCGAAAAACTCTCCCGAATCCGCCCGCGCACCCTCGGACAAGCCAGCCGCATCAGCGGCATTACTCCGGCCGACGTCGCCGTCTTGCTGATTTACCTGAAGGGCGGCAGCCGCTTGGCTGGCTGACCAACGCGCGAAAGACGGCGAAGTCGAAGGCCCCAAACGGCCGCCGATTTCCGACGAGCGGGTCCGTTTCCAAATAGGTGAGGTTGTCCGGGATGGGAGGGCCACGCTCTGTCGTGCCCGCAGCAGTTGATTCGCGGTTCGGAATTCGGAACGCGGAACGCGAGACGCGGGACGCGGGCGCGAGGGACCGCCCGAGCCCGAGCGACACGTGACCCACCCGATAGGGGTAGGCCTTGTGCCTGCCCAAAATTCCGCGACAACCACAACCACGCGGCAACCAAAG
>CAYSAG010000231.1:0-8332 GCA_964428935.1 uncultured Planctomycetaceae bacterium
GTGGAGCCGTCGTGCAGGGTCACGTGGAGTCGGTCCACGCCTTGCACGACGTGGAAGTTCGTCAGAATGTAGCCACGCGAATCCACAATGATTCCCGTGCCCATGCCGTTGATTTTTCGCGTGCCCGTCTGGGAGAACAGGGCACCAGCGGCCGGCACGGTTTTTTCGGAGTGAATGTTCGCAACCGAACCAATAGCCCGCTGAATGGCTCGCACGACGGCCGTGCGCCTCAAATCCGAGGCCGTCGCGAAAGTTTGGACGAACGACAAGAAAACTACCGCAAGGCAGGCGCGAACAAGGATGCGACTTTTCATGGAAGGATCGGTCCGCTGCTGTGCCTGACGCTTGGTTGGTCACGGTCCTTCGTCCGATCCGGAGTACGGTCCGTCGCTTCTCCCCTGCGTGAGATCGATCGGCAAGGCGAGAGTGGTGCCTTCAGAGCGCGGAGCGATCGCAAGAGGAGGAATGGCCAAGTGAGCGCAACCAGTCGGCTTGTGACGGCTGTGCAGGGAGCTTGGCTTTTGTGGGTCGAGCGTCCCGGACGGCACAGTCGGCACAGAACGTACGGCCGCGAAGACCGGCGTTTTCGGTGCGCACTGTGGGTCGGCGACGAGACAGTTCACCCGGCCGCGCTCGAGCGAGCGCCTCGGGTCCGTCACGCCGTGAGCCGGGCAAGAAGCGGGCTTCTGACAACAACCGCCACGCAGCCTGAGCGGGGTCGCTCGTCTCGGCGCCTGCAAAGGTCTCTTCGCTCAAGCAGGCCAAGACTGCTCGTACTGGCGAATGCTGACGCAGCGACGGCGTGCCACAACGATGTGGTCGAGCACGCGAATGCCCAACGTCTCGCCAGCCTGCTCCAGCCGCCTGGTCACCGCGAGGTCCTCGCGGCTGGGCGTCGGGTCACCGGACGGGTGGTTGTGGACCAGCAGCACGGCAGCCGCCGCGTCTTTGATTGCCGGACGAAACACCTCGCGCGGGTGGACCAGGCTGGCGTCCAAACTGCCGACCGTCACGCGGTAGCTACTGATGACCTCGTGTTTCGTGTTGAGGCACAGAATGTGGAACTCCTCTTGCGTCCCGGACTCGGCCAGCCTCGCAAACCGCTCGCGACACTCGGCAATGGCGTCTTCCGGTCCTTGAATCCGGCGCGGACGCTCTCGCAGTTCCAACCGAGCCGCCTCCGCCACCCGCCGCCCCAGTTCAATGCCGGCCATGATCTGGCAGTACGCCGTCTGGTGCACGGCAGGGCTGATTTGGTGCAATTCGGCTCGACCGGCCTGAGCCAGCTTGTGCAATCGGTCTCCGTAGTGGGCCGCTAGCTTTTCGCCGGCCTGCAGGGCCGACTCGCCCGGCCGTCCCGTGCGAATCAGAATGGCCAGCAGCTCGGCCGTTCTCAGTGACGCAGCGCCGTGAGCCAGCAGCCGCTCGCGAGGTCGGTCCGCGGCCGGCGCGTCCGTCAGCCTGGGAGTCGACAGTTTCGAGGCCAACCAGTCGCCGGGTGAGAACCGGTCCCGTCGCTCCCAGCGAAACTCCGGCCGCTGCTTCGTCCCACTCCGGACCAAGTACCCGTCCCGCTCCAAGAGTCGAACCACTCGGGTCACGAACGCCGGACGCTCGTCCGAGCAGACCCGTTTGAGCTCGTCCAGCGTAAACGCTTCTCGAACGACGGCCGCCTCCAGCACCCGCTGGTAGCGTTCCCGTCGTCGGTTTCGGTCTGCAGTGGCCATGCGTCTTGCTCCCCAACGGTGGGCTCGCTCGACAACGGCCCGGCCACGCTGGCGTGCGCGAGAGCCGGCTTTCCAACGACTCACCCAGCGAGCCGGCCTGTCTGTTCGTGTCACCACTTCTAAACATCGCTCGCCGTGTGTGCAACTCTGCCGGTCGGCCGCGGCGGCGCAGTGTGGAATCTTCGCCGCTCCGTGCGTAAAGTCGCCGTTGTTGGCGGACGGCTCGACGGCGTCGTGCTCTGGCCGAGACAACGTCAGAGTCTTCGCGGTCAAGACGCGTGCAACGTGCGCCCATGACTTGAACGCCGTAACTTGCCACGTTCTTTTCGGTTGTGGAGCAAGCAGGATGCTTGCTCCACGTTAGGACGAGAGGTGAAAGGCCGGCGGGCCGTCCAGTCGTCAAGCACACGGAAAAAGGCCAGCAGGAACCAGAGGAGCCCAAAAGTGGAACTGAAAGACAAAGTCGTTCTCGTGACCGGCGGAGGCAGTGGCATCGGCCTGGCCGTGGCCTCGGCTTTTGTCGACGAAGGCTGTCGGGTCGTCGTTACCGGACGGAGCGAAGAGAAGCTTCGTCATGCCGCCGAATCGGTGCAGCCGGAAAAGCGACTGTTGTGGCGAGTTTGCGACGTGTCCGACCGTTCGGCCGTGCAGGAACTGTTTCGCTGGGTCGAGCGGGAAGTGGGCGGAGTGGACATTCTGGTCAACAGCGCGGGAATCAACGTTCCGAACCGTTGCCTGGCGGACCTGGACCCGGCGGACTTCGACCGCGTGCTGCGTGTCAACGCGACTGGCACGTTCAACTGCATTTACGCTGCGTTGCCGCACATGCGTCGGACGGGCGACGGGTTGGTCATTAACATTGTGTCCATTGCCGGACTGCAGGCGAGCTTGCTGGCCGGCTTGGCCTACTCCGCCGCCAAATTCGCTCAGAGCGCCATTGGACTTTTCACCAACCTGGAGGAGGCGGCCAAAGGAGTGCGCGTGACGAACATTTACCCGGGCGAGACGGAAACGCCCATTCTGGACCAACGGCCCGAGCCGCCTCCGCCGGAACGCCGGGCGCTCATGCTTCAACCCGAGGACGTCGCCGCGTGCGCCGTTTGTGTGGCCAAGCTTCCGAAGCGAGCCGTGGTGCCTCAGCTGGTCATTGTTCCGCCGTACCAAGTCTACGGTTAGAGACACGGCCGAGGGTTCGGGCTGGCCGGTGGGCCGCACTGGGTGGCTCGAGCCGGCCGAGTCCGCTAGTGGGCCGGGTCCGCGCGGACACCTCCCAGCCGCCCGCGGTTGCAACGACGCGGCCGTGGCGGTTCAATTGAGTGGCACGGCTGTCGAGGCGAGCAGGTTCGGAACGAGGCGTCGTCGAGCAGCTCGACCGGCGGCGCCGGCTCTGCTGGCTCGGGCCGCTGGCCGGCGCCGAGCTTCGGCGTCCTTTTGTCGTCGAACAGTGACCGCTCCGACACCGGCACCGCGACGGGCCGAGGAAATTCGCTGGAGAAAACCTACGCAGAATTCGAAGGGAGCGAGCCAATGCGACAAAACAGAAGAAACTTCCTCTGCGGGCTGGCGTGTGCTGCAACAGCCGGGGCTCTGGGGCGACGGCTGGCCGGTGCGTCAGACCGGCAGAACGCGCTCCGCCCCGCAGCAGCCGACCTGCTCGGACTGGTTCGGCAAGGCAAAAAGGTCCCGGTCATTTTCGACACAGACATTGGCGGCGACATTGACGACACGTGGGCGCTGGTCATGTTGCTGAAGTCGCCCGAGCTAGACCTTCGTCTGGTCGTGTCCGACTACACGAACTGCACGTACCGAGCGAAGATTCTGGCCAAAATGCTGCAAGTGGCCGGTCGCACCGACGTGCCGGTTGGAGTCGGCCTCGACAAGGGAGACGAGAAAGGACGGCAAAGCGAGTGGATCGGCGACTTTCAACTGAGCGACTACGCGGGACGCGTGCACCGGGACGGCGTGGACGCTCTCATTCAAACCATTCTGTCGTCGAAGGAGCCGGTCACGTTGATTTGTACGGGCCCGGTGCCAAATGTTGCGGAGGCTTTGCGTCGGGAGCCGCGAATTGCCGAGCGAGCGCGTTTCGTGGGCATGCACGGCAGCATTCGGCTGGGCTACGGAGGTCGACCGAAGCCGGCCGCGGAGTGGAACGTGCGAGCGGCTCCGAAAGCCTTGCAGGCCGTTTTCTCCGCCGACTGGGAAATTACCATTACGCCGTTGGACACGTGCGGCCTGGTCCACCTGACCGGCTCGCGCTACCAAAAGGTGCGGCATTGCTCCGACCCGCTCGTCCAGGCACTCATGCGGAACTACGAGTGCTGGGCGAAGGCTCGCGACCCACAGGGCAAAAACCTCCACCCCGACAAACGCAGCACGACCCTGTTCGACACGGTGGCCGTCTACCTGGCGTACTCGGAGCAGCTGGTTGAGGTGGAAGAGCTGCCGGTTCGAGTCACGGACGACGGAATGACCGTGGTCGACCCGAAGGCTCGAAAGGTCCGCTGCGCCACGAAATGGAAAAGCCTCGACGGCTACCTGGACCACCTGACGTCCCGGCTGACGGGTTGACGGCAGGCCGCTCCACGACGAATCGGCGCCCGTTCGCTCGCCGGACGCCCCCTGTCCGGACGTCCCGAGCGGCCGGCCGTGCTGCGGCCGGTGCGTTCTCGGTCCGGCCGGCGCCGAAACGTTCCCCGCTGACGACGGTCGGGTCCATGGCCTCGCCCGAGTTCAATGCGTACTTTCACGTGCTGGTCAAGCCGGTCGGTCCGGTCTGCAACCTGGACTGCCGCTACTGCTACTACTTGCCGAAAAAAGACCTGTACCCGGGCCGGTCGCAGTGGCGAATGTCCGACCGGACGCTGGAGTGTTACGTCCGGCAGTACGTCGAGAGCTTGCCCGAGTCGGTCCGGCAGGTGACCTTCTCTTGGCAAGGTGGTGAGCCGACGCTCGCCGGACTGGACTTTTTCCGTCGGGCGGTCGAGCTGCAGCGCCGCCACGTCGGGCAGTCACGCCAAATTCTGAACACCATTCAGACCAACGGCCTTCTGCTGGACGAGCGTTGGTGCCGGTTCTTTCGCGAAAACAACTTCCTCGTGGGGCTGTCGGTCGACGGACCACCGGAACTGCACGACGCGTACCGCGTGGACAAGCAAGGGCGTCCGACCTTCGACCGAGTGCTGCGTGCTCTGAAGTTGCTCAAACAGTACCAAGTGGACTTCAACGCCTTGGTCGTCGTTCACGACAAGAACGCAGGACACGGAGCCCGGGTCTACCGTTACTTGCGTGACCGCGGAGTCCGTTTCTTTCAGTTCATTCCGCTGGTGGAGCGGCGAGGCGGTTCGGACGCAGCCGGACGACCGGGGGGAACGTCGCACGGCGGGCAGTCCCGCCCCGCTCGGAAACTCGTCACCGCTCGCAGTGTGGCTCCCGAAGCCTTCGGCCAGTTCCTGGTCGACGTGTTCGACGTCTGGGTGCGAAGCGACGTCGGACGCGTGTTCGTGCAGATTTTCGAGCAAACTCTGGCCGCGTGGTTGGGTCAGGAACCGTCGCTGTGCATTTTTCGTCCCCGCTGTGGCGACGCGCTGGTGCTGGAGCACAACGGCGACCTGTTCTCGTGCGACCACTTCGTCGACCGGCGACATTGGCTGGGAAACGTGCACCAGGTTCCGTTGGCCGAGCTGGCGCGTAGCGAGCGGCAACAGCAGTTCGGGCTCGACAAGCAAGAAACGTTGCCCGCGTACTGCCGTCGGTGCGAGGTGCGGTTCGTCTGCAACGGAGAATGCCCCAAGAACCGCTTTGTCCAAACACCCGACGGAGAGCCGGGACTGAATTTCCTGTGCGCCGGCTACCGCCGGTTCTTCAACTTCGTGCGGCCTTACGTGGAGCAAATGGTCGAGCAGCTCCGTTCGACTGGCCGCATTACAGGGCTGACGCCGAACGCCGGCTCGCGCGACGAACCGAGCTCGCGGACGGGCGTTCCGACGAAGACAGCGGCGCGAACGAACCTCGACAGGTCCAGCCCGGCGGCGGCCAAACGTCCGTTGAGTCGCAACGCACCGTGTCCGTGCGGGTCGGGGCTCAAGTACAAGAAGTGCTGCCTGGCCAAGAACCGACCGGTCGAGCCGGGCTGGTTCTGAGCCTGCCGCGGAGAGGTGGCTGCGGACGACGCGCGACGCTAGTCGAGCCGTGGACGCCCGCGCTCCGGAAACTGGCCCGCTGGACGCCCGAACCTGTCTGGTTCCACGCGAACCAAGCCGGCCCAACGTCGGCCGCGTCAGGACTGCCGTCGCTGCTCCGAACTGTGCTCCAGCCAGTCCGTCCGGTGTTCGACCGGCGGTCCACAAGGACACGCGAACTGGCGGAGGAACCGGGACGCGGTGTCCAGGTCGGGCAGCAAGCACGGGTGCTTGTACTGTTCGGCGCTGCCGCCGGCTCGCTTGGTCCGCTGGACGAACAGCGCGTGCCAGGCACCGGCCTGGAGGAGCGTCACCTGCAGCGGTTTGAGCCGGCCCGTCGCTCGCTTCTCGCGGTACTCGCAGTTCAATTCCTGCAGCTGCCGGTCGACCAAGGCGGCCAGCTGCTTGCGGTCGACCTCCGACGGTAGGTCTCGTTCCTCAAGCATCAACACGTAGCCGGGTGGTTCGTTCCAAACGGGGGCCAGCGTGAACTGGCGAGGAACCTGACGCAACGACTCGAAGGCCCTCGTCACGGCCTCGACCGCTTGCGACTCGGAAAGCTTCTCGCCCGTCACGTTCGAAATGTGAGCGCCCTTGTGGAGGAACTTCAGCAGCGGGGTGGTGCCGTGGAAGCCGACGCACTGAACCACGTCGTAAATGTTGTAGCGGTAGAAGCCGGACGACGTCGTCAGCAGAATGAAGTAGTTCCTGCCCTCCTCCAGCTCGTGGGCCTCCAACACCGTCGGGTGTTCCGACTCGACCTCCTCCTCGGGGACGAATTCGAAAAAGTGCGTCCGAATTTCGAGAATGCCGGCCGGGTCCAGGTCTCGAACGGGAATGGTCATTCGACCTTCACTGGCCGACAGACCGTGGTCCCGAATGGGCATGGAGCCGAAGTACTTGCGGAGCTGCCCCAAGTAGGCTCGGCAACTTCCTCCCGTCCACACGGCAATCAGCGTTTCGGAGGGCCAAACGTCCTTGGGGTAAAGGTGCCCCGTCTGCTCGACAACCCGCTCCAACAACTTCGCCCGACGTCGCCTGGGCTTGGCCTTCCGAAGCAGCCGCTGACGCACCTCGACCGGACAGTCCAAAGGACGAGAAATGGTGCCGTCGTGAATGTCGCGAATGAGCGACTCCTTGAACCGGTCGGCCAACGTGGCCAAGCGAACCAACGTCCCCGGGTTGGCCGTCATGACCACTCCGACCGCCGGGTCGGCCAGACCAAACCGTAACGCGACGTAGTACTTCGTTTCCGGGTCCGTCAGCTTCAACACCTCGGTCGGCACCGCGTACATGGTCCGCACAATGGGACGCTGCACGACCGCCACCAAGCCGCTGATGTTTCCGCACGGCGTCCCCGCCTGCGTGCGAAACCGGCAGTAGTCGCTGTTGATTTGGAAAATCTGGCTCTCCAGCGCCAACGGGTGGTCGTTGAAGGCCAACACACCCCACGTCTGCCAGCCCCAGCGGTAGTCTTTCAGGAACCGCTCCGTGACGGGAATGAACTTCGACTGCGAGGTGGTTCCGCTGGTCAGGCAGAACATCATGAGGCGGTTGCCGGAACCGAGCAGCGCGTCGAACTCGCCGACCTTCATCCGCTCGACGTAAGGTGCGTAAAAGTCGTAGTCAGTAACGGGGAGTCTTGAGCGCAAGTCGGCCGGCGAACGGACCTCGGACAGACCGAACTGGCGTGAAAATTGGCTGTCGGCGTTCAGGCGGACGAGCCGCTGGAGAGTTTCCCGCTGAATTTCTCGGCAGCGAGCCGTGCTGGCCAAGAAACGTTCCGCTTCGCGCGTGAGACGTCGCCGAAGAGGGGACCCGACCAGTTTGCGGAGGATGCCGACTGGCAACATGGACATGCTCCCAGGCTACGTCCTCCCTGCCAGAACCCAAACACGGCGACACCGCCTCCGCTGCGCATCGCTGATTGGCCTGAAGTGCCCCGACGACTTCGAAACGCAACCGCCGACCCCCGGCCGCGCTCCGCTCGCCGCGTCTCCACGAACCGTGGACTTGGACGCCAAAACTGAGAAAGGGTGGGCACGAAAGCGGACCCCAAAACCAACCGCCGGGCCTCCGACTGCCGGCACCAGACACGCATGACGTGCCATGCCCAATTCCGCACTGGCCGGCCCCGGCCGCTCCACCTGGCCGCGCTGCCCGACCAGTCGATTTCCGGGGCTCATTATCGGTCTGAGCGGTCAGAACGTCTAGGCAAATGTGGAAATCTCTAGCGGTGACAAAGATTGGAGAAATGCCGGCGGCGCGGATTCCGACGGTTCTACCGAGGCCGAAGCAACGCCGGCCGCGCATGGATCTGTCCATTTGTTTCCAGCCAAAAAAACGCATAGACCCTTATCGGCCGGAAACGTGAACAACGTTCGCGCTTCTTGGAGTGCGGCAGTCTTCTGCCGCTTTGGATCC
>CAYSAG010000232.1:0-3734 GCA_964428935.1 uncultured Planctomycetaceae bacterium
GACGCGGACGCGACGGACCACGTCCCACCGGCGCGCCGGAGGGCCACGCTCTGTCGTGGCCTCGACCCGAGCGCCACGCTCTGTCGTGGCTGCAGTCGTTCCGTTACCAGAGCGCCGTCTGTCCGTCCGGCGACGGAGTTCCGACAGCGCAGCGACCAACCAGCACGAAGGAGCCGCACCCATGAAACCCACGCGACGAGAATTCGTTGGAGGAGCGGTCGGGTCCCTGTTGGTCCGGCTGCCCGTTCTGGCCGACGACCAGCGACGCAGCCAGCTGTTCTCCGTCATTACCGCCGACCCCGGCCTGGTCGCTTACTGGCCGTTGGACGGCGACACCAGCGACTGGAAGGGGCGAGCACCGTTGCAGCCGGTTGGCGGCGAGCCCGAGTTCGTCGAAAGTTCGACGGGCGGGAAAGCGGCCGTGCTCGAACAAGGTCGTTTCTTCACCGCCGGTCCCACACCGCACCTGGACCTGGCGACGGGAAGTCTGGAGCTGCTGTTTCGACTGACCCAGCCTGTCGCCGACTCGTACAACCCGTGTCTGGTTGCGAAGCGGTCCGGCCACCGCCAGACGCGCTTCAGTGTCCACGTCGACCGGCGGACCCGCACCTTGGACGTCTGGGACGGACGTCGCGTTTTCCAGTTCACGCCGCAGTCGGGACCGCTCGAGGTCGGTCAGTGGTACCACTTGACTTTGACGTGGCAGGACGGCCAGCTGCAGGTGTACGTGGACGGCCTGCGGGCTCTCGGCAGCGGCCGGCTGAACGAAGGGCAAGAAGGGCTCCCATTCCAACTGGGGTCGTCCACGCCGAAAGGGCGTGAGCTGTGCAACTGCCAGGTCGACGAGGTGGCGGTTTACAACCGAGTGCTGAGCCAGTCCGAAATCATGCGGCGGGTCGAGGCGGCTGGTCTGGCCGAACGCTCGCGTCGGGTGTTGGCCGAAAGGGAGCGGTTGGCTGCCGAGCGTCGTCGCCGAGACGCTCAGAAACGCCAGCAGCTCTTGAACGACCCGCGACTGCTGGCCGTCGGCCAACAACGCGTCTACCGCGGCCAGCACCTGGAGGCCGTCAGTTTGCCGGTGGGCGGAATCGGAGCCGGCTGCGTGCAGGTCAACGGAAAGGCTGAGCTGAAGGTCTGGCAAATCTTTGGCAACTTCGAGCCCGTGCAGGTGCCCCACAGTTTTCTGGCTGTGCGAACGCGGACCACCGACGGGCGGACGGCCGTTCGAGCCTTACAGACCGAAGCGGTTGGGCCGTTCGAGCCGTTCCGCAAGCTGTCGTTTCGCGGCGAGTACCCGTTCGGCTGGTTCGACTTCGAGGACGAGCTGCCCGTCCGCGTGACGCTCGAAACCTTCCACCCGCTCATTCCGCTCAACGCCAAAGACTCGGCCATTCCCTGCGCCCTGTTCCAGGTAAAAGTCACCAACAGGTCGGACGGCCCGGTCGACGTGTCGGTGCTCGGGTCTTTGCAGAACGCCGTCGGCTACGACGGCCGCTCGCCCGTCGAGGGCCGTCGCTTCAGCGGTTACGGTGGGAACGTCAACCGGGTGGTGACGGTGTCGGGAGCGACGGTCTTGCACTGCACGCGCGACGGCTCGCAAGGGGAGCGCAACGTCAGCCGAAAGGACAAGACAAAGGTCGAGCAGAAAACGGGCCGCGGCGAGCTGGCGCTGGTCTGTTTCGACGACTCGGCCACCGGCACCGCCTCGTGGCCGGACCTTCAGTCGCTCCGCGCCGACCTGCTCGAAGACGGCCGGCTTTCCGGACCCGCACAGGCTGGGCCGTCTGA
Source organism: uncultured Planctomycetaceae bacterium (assembly GCA_964428935.1). Taxonomy (GTDB): domain Bacteria; phylum Planctomycetota; class Planctomycetia; order Planctomycetales; family Planctomycetaceae; genus JAADHY01. Next base: position 1,789 of record CAYSAG010000232.1, read on the forward strand.
GGCGGGTCAGACGCTGGACGGAGCGTTGGCCGCCGCCGTGACGCTGGAGCCGAACCAGTCGCACACGTTTCGCTTGGCCCTGGTGTGGCACTTCCCCGAGGTCCGCCACGGCACGCGTCGAGGTTGGACGCACCGCGGGCAAATGTACGCGAACTGGTGGCCGGACGTGCTGGCCGTCGTGCGCTACTTGGTCGAACACCGGCAGCGGTTGACCGACCAGACCCGTTTGTACCACGACACCGTCTACTCGTCGAACCTGCCGCGCTGGCTGCTGGACCGAATGACGTCGCAGGCCGCCGTGCTGAGCAGCAAGACGTGCTTCTGGGCCGCCGACGGGTACTTCGGTGGCTGGGAAGGCTGCAACGCTCGGGGCGGCTGTTGCGGCGGCAACTGCGGTCACGTCTGGCATTACGCGCAACTGCACGCCCGGCTGTTTCCCGAAATCGCTCGACGAATGCGCGAGCAGGCTTTGAAGGCGCAAGCGGCCGACGGAGGCATTCCGTTCCGCCAACCGGCCGGCCGGACGGCCACCGACGGCCAGTGCGGCGACATTCTGGGCGCGTACCGCGAGCACCTCTGCTCGCCAGACGACACGTGGCTCCGTCGCCACTGGCCGCGAATCAAACGGGCCATGGAGTACGTCATTCGAACCTGGGACGCGGACGAAGACGGCGTGCTGGCCGGGCCGCAGCACAACACGCTGGACGGCGAGCTGGGCGGCAGCTCGTCGTGGCTCGGCTCGCTCTACCTCTCCGCCTTGGCCGCGTCGGAGCGAATGGCCCGACACGTGAAAGACGAGGCGGCTGCCGAGCGGTTCGCTCGCATTCGAGCTTCCGGCGTCCAGAAGCAGGACCAAACGCTGTTCAACGGCGAGTACTACATTCAGATTCCCGACCCGGAGCCGCGAGAAGATTACAACAACGGTTGCCACATTGACCAGGTTCTGGGCGAGTGGTGGGCGTGCCAGTTGGGACTGCCGCGGAACTACCCTCTGCCGCACGTCCGCTCGGCCCTGAAAGCGCTGTTGGTCTACAACTTTCGCGGCGACTTCCACGGCGTCCCGCAAATTCCGCGGAAGTTCGTCGACGACAACGACGCCGGCCTGCAAATGATTTGCTGGCCCAAGGGCGACCGACCGGCTCGACACATGCGTTACGCCGACGAGGTCATGAGCGGCTTCGAGTACTCGGCCGCGGCGGCCATGGTTCAGGCCGGTCTGCTGAAAGAAGGACTGCTGGTCGTGCTGGCCGCCTCGGACCGCTACGACGGCCGGCTCCGCACCGGACTGGCCGGGGCAGGGCAGGGGCGGGCGGCCTGGGGCTACAGCGGCAACCCGTTCGGCGACGACGAGTGCGGGAAGTTTTACGCGCGCCCGATGAGCGTGTGGTCCTTGCTCCTGGCGCTGCAGGGCTTCCTTTACGACGGACCGGCCGGGCTGATTGGCTTCAAGCCCGTCTGGCGTCCGGAAGACCACCGGACGTTTTTCACGGCCGCCGAAGGGTGGGGCCTGTTCGCTCAGTCTCGCCGGTCGGGCCGTCAGACCGAACGGCTGCAACTGACGTACGGCAAGCTGAGACTGACTCGGTTGGTGTTCGAGCTGCCGGAGGGAGCCACGCTTCAGTCGTTCCACGTGCGAACGTCCGACGGCCGGCAACTGGCCGCCGACGCAGCTCAGTCCGAAACCGAAGTCACACTGACACTGCGACGGGCGACGCAACTGACCGCCGGCGAGGCTTTGACGGTCGAGCTGGTGTTCGGTTGACGGCCCCCTCGGGACGCGAGGGCACCCACAAGGGGTGCCCCTACGCCACGCCAACACCACCCGTACGGGCAGGCCTTGTGCCTGCCCCAAACGCCGTGGCATTCACGCAAGGGCACCCACGAGGGGTGCCCGTACGGCTCGCGACGACGCCGTCGGGACGCGAGGGACCGCGTCCCTCCGGCGC
>CAYSAG010000232.1:3834-7079 GCA_964428935.1 uncultured Planctomycetaceae bacterium
GGCCGCCGCGGATTCGGAATTCGGGGTCCGGAATTCGGAATTCGGGACGCGGGACACGGGACGCGAGCACGGGGGCGCCCAAACCGTACGGGCAGGCCTTGTGCCTGCCCCAAACGCCGTGGCATTCACGCGGGGGCGCCCGCGAGGGGTGACCGTACGGCTCGCGACGACGCCGTCGGGACGCGAGGGACCGCGTCCCTCCGGCGCGCCGGAGGGCCACGCTCTGTCGTGACCTTTACCGGAGGGCCACGCTCTGTCGTGGCCGCCGCGGATTCGGAATTCGGGGTCCGGAATTCGGAATTCGGGACGCGGGACACGGGACGCGAGCACGGGGGCGCCCAAACCGTACGGGCAGGCCTTGTGCCTGCCCCAAACGCCGTGGCATTCACGCGGGGGCGCCCGCGAGGGGTGACCGTACGGCTCGCGACGACGCCGTCGGGACGCGAGGGACCGCGTCCCTCCGGCGCGCCGGAGGGCCACGCTCTGTCGTGACCTTTACCGGAGGGCCACGCTCTGTCGTGGCCGCCGCGGATTCGGAATTCGGGGTCCGGAATTCGGAATTCGGGACGCGGGACGCGGGACGCGGAACGCGGGACGCGCGGGCACCCAAACCGCACGGGCAGGCCTTGTGCCTGCCCGAAACGCGGCGGCGACCGTCGACGCGCCGACGAACGGACAACACCGGGGCCAGTGGTCCCACGCGGACGCGAGGGCACCCACGAGGGGTGCCCCTACGGGACGTGACGACGCTGAACCGGAGGAAAACCATGACCAACAACACGACACGACGTCTTGGTTCTCTTGGCCCGTGGAGCCTGCTGCTCGCCGCGTTTCTCGTCACGACAGCTCGGCCGGCCCAAGCGGGAACGGTCAACGAACAACTGATTGACGACTTTCAGTACGTCAGCGCGGCCGCGGCTCGAGACGCTTGGGTGGCCAGTGGCGGCACGCCGCCCGTGGAGGTGGTCGTGGAGGGCGGCCGACGAGCCCTCCAGTTTCGCGCTCCGTTCGCCAGCCAGCCCGAGCTGCCTCGAACCATTCTCGACCGCCAGGTCCGGCTCGACCTGTCGGCCGCCGGCCACTTCTACCTGGACGTGCAGGTCGAGCCGCCCGACTGCGGAGCCTCGGTGACGCTCTACTTCCGAAGCGGACGCGGCTGGTACGGAGCCAACACGGCGTTGAAGCCGGAAGCCGGCTGGCAGCGACTGGTCTTTCCCAAAGCACGGTTCCGCACCGAGCAAACGCCGTCCGGGTGGTCCCACGTCGACGGCATTCGCGTCTCGGTGTGGCGAGGCCGAGACGTCGACTGCGTGGTCCGGCTGGGTCGGCTGGCGGCCGTGTGGCACGACGTCGTGCTGGCGACCCCCGTCGGTCCCTCTGTCGACCGCTCGACCACACGGTTCGTCGAAGACCTGAGCAACCTGCTGACCGAACTGGGGTTGTCGTTCGACACGCTGCCGGAAGACGACCTGTCGGCCGAAGTGCTGGCCAAGCGGAAGCTGGTCGTTTTGCCGTACAACCCGCGGTTGAGCGACCAGGCCGTCGACGCGCTGGCGGCTTTCCTGCAAAAGGGCGGCAAACTTTTTGCGTGCTACGTCCTGCCCGCCAAGCTGCAGCCGCTGCTGGGAATTCGACGCTTGTCGTTCTACAAGCCCGACCAGCCCGGTGGACTGGCCGAGGTCCGGTTCACGGCGACGGACGTGGCCGGACTGCCGCGGTCGGTCAAACAGGCGTCGTGGAACGTGAACCAGCCGGAGGTGCTTCCGGGGAAGGGACGTGTGGTCGGTTGGTGGTACGACCAGTCGGGACGTCCCACCGGCCGGGCGGCGCTGGTCTTGAGCGACGCGGGGGCGTTCTTCAGCCACGTCGTGCTGACCGACGACCGCGACGGAAAACGACAACTGCTGGCTGCCGTGCTCGGACACCTGCTGCCCAGCCTCTGGCCGCAAATGGCCGCTCACAGCATTCGTTCCGTCGGCCAGGTCGGGCACCTGCACTCCGTTCGCGACGTGGTTGCTTACGTGACGAGCAGTCCGCGGCGGTCGGCGGCCGAACGGTCGTTGCGGGCTGGGTTGCAGGCCGAGCAGCAGGCAACGAACCTTCTGGCTGCCGGACGCTTCAGCGACGCGGTCCAAGCGGCCCGACAGGCTCGACAGCACCTCGTGCAGGCGTTCCTGACGGCCACCCCGTCGCGACGGGTCGAGGGGCGAGCGTTCTGGAACCACTCGGGTCTGGGCGCCTACCCGGGCGACTGGGACCGAACGGCTCGGGAACTGGCCGCTGCCGGCGTCAACATGATTCTGCCCAACCTGCTTTGGGCCGGTCGAGCTCACTACCCCAGCGACGTCCTGCCGCGAAGCCAAACCTTCCAGCAGTACGGCGACCAACTGGCTGCGTGCTTGAAGGCCGCTCACAAGTACGGCCTGGAGGTGCACGTGTGGAAGGTCAACCACAACCTGTCGGGAGCTCCGCGCGAGTTCGTCGAAAAGCTGAAGCGGCAAGGACGGCTTCAGGTCAGCCACACCGGCCAAGTCTACAACTGGCTCTGTCCGTCCAACCCAGACAACTTCCGGTTGGAAGTCGAGAGCATGCTGGAGGTGGTCCGGAAGTACCCGGTCGACGGCCTGCACTTCGACTACATTCGCTACCCGAACGGAGACCACTGCTACTGTGACGGGTGTCGCCGACGGTTTGAAAAAGACACGGGGCTGAAGGTCAAGAACTGGCCGGACGACTGCTACAACGGACCGCTGCGACAGCGCTACCGGCAGTGGCGCTGCGACCAAATTACGCGACTGGTGGCCACGGTGTCGCGCGAGGCGAAGCGAATTCGTCCCGGCGTGAAAATTTCGGCCGCCGTTTTCGGCCGCTACCCGCAGTGCCGAGACTCGGTCGGACAAGACTGGGTGGCGTGGGTCCGAGCCGGGTACCTGGACTTCGTCTGCCCCATGGACTACACGACCGACGACGCCGCGTTCCGCGAACTGGTGTCGCAGCAGCGGAAGTTGGTCGGCGGACGAATTCCACTCTACCCGGGCGTGGGGGCGTTTCGCCTGACGCCCGACCGAATGGTCGGCCAGATTGTCATTGCTCGGAGCCTGGGCGCCGACGGCTTCACGGTCTTCAATTTGGAGCCGAACACGGCGGCCGACCTGCTGTCGGCGCTGGCGGCGGGCGTGGGGACGGTGAAAGCCACGCCGCCCCACCGGCGGTGACGGCCGCTCACACCGGCGGGCCGTGTCCCG
>CAYSAG010000232.1:7179-8273 GCA_964428935.1 uncultured Planctomycetaceae bacterium
CGGTGAGTGCTCGGCGGCGGCCCGTGGGCTGGAGCGCCGAGCCGGGAGTTGCAGCGACGGGTCGGCGAACCGGGGCCGGCCACTCGAACGGGAGCGGTCTTGCGTCGCGGCTTTGTTTCGTTTGGTCTTGGTCGCAACACGAGTGCGGGAGGCGTCGACAATGACCGAGCGACTGATTTTGGTTCGCCACGGCGAGGCGGTGCCGGAGACGGTGGACCCGCAACGGCCGTTGAGCGACCGCGGCCGAAAAGACGTCCAAAAGGTCGCGGTCTGGGCGGGTGCGGTCGGTCTGACGGCGGACGAGGTTTGGCACAGCGGCAAGCTGCGAGCGGCTCAGACAGCCGAGCTGATTGCCGAGGCCCTGAGCCCCACGCCGCCGGTGAAGGCCGTCTCGGGACTGGCTCCGAACGACCCGGTCGAGCCGGTCGCCGAACAGTTGCTGGACGGCCCGACAACGCTTCTGCTGGCCGGCCACCTGCCGTTCGTCGGACGGTTGCTCGGCTACCTGGTCACCGGCTCGGCCGACCGGTCGTTGGTCGACTTCGACGCCGGAACGTTGGTGGTGGCGGCGCGACGGGAAGAACGCTGGGTCATTCGCTGCGTGGTTTCCCCGGACCTGCTGCCATGAAGTCCAACGCGTCCCGCTCCGTGCCCCTGCGACTGCTGCTGACCGGCCCACCCGGCTGCGGCAAAACGACCGTCGTGTGCCGCGTGCTGGAACGGCTGTCGGGCTGGCGCGTGGCCGGCTTTTACACACGCGAGCTGCGTGAGCAGGGACGACGAGTGGGCTTCGAAGCCGTCACGCCGGACGGCCGACGGGTCCTGCTGGCTCACCGCGACAGCCGGTCACCGCACCGAGTCGGCCGCTACGGCGTGGAGCTGGCCGGGTTCGAGAGGCTGGTGAAGGAAGAGCTGTCTCGGTCGCCGAGCTCGGTGGACCTGTTCGTCGTCGACGAAATCGGACGAATGGAATGTCTGAGCCCGCGGTTCGTTGCCGCCGTGCAGAACCTGCTGGCCTCGCCGGTTCCCGTGCTGGCCACCGTCGCCCAAAAGGGCAGGGGACCGATTGCGGAAGTCAAACACGCCCCCGGCGT
>CAYSAG010000233.1:0-8261 GCA_964428935.1 uncultured Planctomycetaceae bacterium
CGCGTGTCTGTGCGAAACTGTCCCAGGGTTGGTCCAAGACGGGTGGACGAGAAAGCGACGAGGGTGGAAGCGTGAAGAACGAGCAAAACAACAACCGAAGCGGCGAGGAGCGGCAAGACGTTCGAGTACCGGCAGGCGAAAGCGGACGACGGGGTGCGTCGCGCCGGCGGTTCCTGACGACCGCGGGCTGGGCGGCGCTGGCGGGTCTGTGGCGTTTCCGGTCGTCCCGGGCAGACACGTCTCCGCCCGCGAAGGTTCACGACGTGCGAGTCATTAGCCAGCAGCCGCAGCTCTACCACGGCTGGCCCACGGTGGCTCGTCGCCGCAACGGCGAGCTGCTGGTGGTTTACTCCGGCGGCCGCGAAGCGCACGTCTGTCCGTTCGGGCGGGTCGAACTCATGCGGTCGCACGACCAAGGCGAAAGTTGGACGTGGCCGGAGGTGCTCATCGACAGTCCAATCGACGACCGCGACGCGGGGGTCGTCGAGACGGCTCGCGGCTCGCTGCTGGTCACGACGTTCACGTCCTTGGCTTTCGAGCCGATTTTGAAGCGCGCGGAGTCGGCGGGGTTGTCGCACTGGCCCGCGGAACGACTGCAGCGCTGGAAGGCCGCTCGAGACCGCGTGTCGGCCGAACAGCGACAAAGTCTTCTCGGCTGTTGGATGATTCGTTCGACCGACGGCGGCCTGAACTGGTCGGCACGCTACGACTGCGTCGTCGACAGTCCGCACGGCCCGGTTCCGCTGAAGGACGGGCGGTTGCTTTACGCCGGCGTGGCTCTGTGGACGGCCGAGCGAAAAGTCGGGGTGTGCGTCTCGGAGGACGACGGCGTGACGTGGAAGTGGCTGGCCGACGTGCCCACCCGTCCGGGCGACACGCACAAGCAGTACCACGAGCTGCACGTGGTCGAGACGCTGGAGGGCCGGCTGGTCGCTCAAATCCGGAACCACAACAAACAGAACCGTTACGAAACTCTGCAGACCGAGTCGGACGACGGAGGCCGAACCTGGTCCACGCCTCACCCAATCGGCGTGTGGGGCTTTCCGTCGCATTTGCTGCGTTTGCGGGACGGCCGGCTGCTCATGAGCTACGGACACCGACGACCACCGCTGGGCGTGCAGGCGCGCGTCAGCGAAGACGGCGGCCGAAGCTGGTCGGCGCCGGTTGTCGTCTACGGCGACGGCACTTCGTCCGACCTGGGCTACCCGTCGACGGTCGAATTGGACGACGGGACCCTGCTGACGGTCTGGTACGAGCTCATGAAAGGCTCGACCAAGGCCGTGCTGCGACAGGCCCGCTGGCAGTTGCTCCAGGCCTGACGACGCCAGGCACAAGGTCCGTGTCCGTCCGGACGTCGCGAAAAGCGAAGGCCCGTCCGGACGCACCGCCGCGCCGAACCAACACACACGAGAGGAACCAGACATGAACGCCACACGACTCGTCCTGCTCAGCGCTCTGGTTTGGACCAGCTTGACTGTCTCGGCACCAGCTGCGGCTCCGGTTGTGGACGTCCGCGACTTCGGGGCGAAACCCGACGGCAAAACGCTGTGCACGCAGGCCATTCAAGCAGCCGTCGACCGGTGCGCTGCGGCAGGCGGAGGCACGGTTTACTTTCCACCCGGCACGTGGCTGACAGGCACAATCCGGCTGAAAAGCCACGTCACGCTGCTGCTCGATTCCGGCTGTGTTTTGCTGGGCAGTCCGAACCCGGCCGACTACCCGGAAAAGCTGCCCAAGGTGAGGTCCTACACAGACCGGTACGTCCGGCAAAGCCTCATTGCCGGCGAAGACCTGGAAGACATTGCCATTTGCGGACGCGGAACCATCGACGGCAACGGGGCCGCGTTCCGCTGGAAAGACTACAAGAACCGGCCCTACCTGATTCGGTTCGTGAATTGCCGCGACGTGCGTGTGGAAGGGGTGACGCTACGCAACTCGGCCATGTGGATGCAGCACTACTTGGCCTGCGACCGCGTACGAATCTCAGGCATTCGCGTCTGGAACCACGTCACCTACAACAACGACGGACTGGACATCGACGGCTGCCACGACGTCACGGTGAGCAACTGCATTCTCGACAGCGACGACGACGCTTTGTGTCTGAAAAGCACTTTGGACCGGGCGTGCGAGAACGTCACCATTTCCAATTGCGTGCTCAGCAGTCACTGTAACGCCATCAAAATGGGGACCGAGTCGTGCGCCGGGTTTCAAAACATCGCCATTACGAACTGCACCATTCTGTCGCCGCGGTACTCGAAACCGATTTACGGGCGCGAGCGCGGTTTGGCAGGAGTCGCGCTGGAGATCGTCGACGGCGGCAAAATGGACCGAGTGGTCGTTTCCAATTTGGCCATTCGCGGCGTGACGGTGCCGATTTTCTTGCGGCTCGGAAACCGAGCGCGTCGGTTTCGGCCCGACATGCCCAAGCCCCCGGTGGGAAGTTTGCAGAACGTCAGCGTGAGCAACATTGTGGCGAGCGGAACCGCGAGCATCGGGTGTTCGATTACCGGTGTGCCGGGACACCCGGTCGAGAACGTGACGCTGCGAGACATCAACTTGGGCTTCGAAGGCGGTGGAACCGCGGAGCAGGCGGACCAGACGGTCCCGGAAAAAGAGGCTCATTACCCAGAGAGCACCATGTTTGGCACGCTTCCCGCTTACGGGTTCTACTGTCGTCACGTGCGAGGCCTTCGATTCGAGAACGTCCGGCTTCGGACCACAAAGCCGGACCGGCGACACGCTTTGGTCTGCGAAGACGTGGCGGACTTGGTCATTGACGGGCTAGACGCTCCCGGCCGAACCGACGCCCGCCCGCTCATTCGACTGACTCAAACACAAGACGTTCTCATTCGCGGCTGCCGCCCGCAATCGGCGCTGGACACGTTCTTGCAACTGACGGGCGACCGGACGACCCGCGTGGTGCTGACAGGCAACGACTTGCGGCGGGCGAAACGGGTCGCTGCCGTTGGCCCCGAGGTCCCACCCGGCGCGCTGGTCGAGCTGACCAACACCTTGCGTGAAGCAGAGAAAGGCCACTGAGCGGACCAACTGGCAGAGGTGTGAACCCACCGACCACGAACGTCGAAGGTTAAGCCTCCCGAAATCCGAGCCTGGCGGTGGGTCGCGTCGTTTCTCTCGCAACTGCTTTGCGAGACGCTTGGCCACCCTCCATCGGCCGCTCCCCCGCCTGCATGCATGCCTTTCACCAGCTTCGCGTGCCAAAGATCACACGGCAGGTCGTTCATCGTCTGGGTACGTGTGCCGAGTGCCTCGAGCCCGAAAAACCCAGTGTCGACTACGTTTCTGCTCGCTCCCGCAACATCTTGCGGCCGTCGGCCGCTGAGGGGTGTCGGGGTTGGAGACATGCGTTGCTTTGTTTGTCGGACAAGTGCCTCACTGGTGCACAGACCTGTCCTAACCGAGTCTCCGGCAGTTGCAAAGCCCGGCTCTCTGCCGGACCGCTTCGGATCGGTCACACAGCCGAATGCGTCACAAAGCGTTTCATCGCGAAAGATGGCCGTAAAGACTTCAGAAAAGAAAACCAGATAGTCTTGCGGTCAGACCAAGCAGTTGGGAAAGTTGGGTAGGCAAGTTCGATGGATTTTTTGGGCGTCAGGTCCGCGATACTCGTGCAGCGTCAGAGAGGACCGAGTGTCGGTTTCATCTGCGCCTTGCCGCGGACGTCGGTCCCACCAGGTTCATCGTTGCATGCTACCGAGCGAGTGTCGTTTCTGTCGGTGTTGAGGACAGCCATGGGACGCGAAGGTCACGCAAGTTACGGCATTTCCTTGGAAGTCTCCGTAACATCCAAGACGAACTTTGCTTGCTACCAAAACGACGTTCCGATCCTGCGAGAGGTGGTCGTCCGAAACGACTCGTTGTTTTCCTTCGAGCGTCTTCGACTCGAGCTGACCTCGGAGCCTCCTTTCCTCGAGCCGAAAACCTGGCACATCGAGCGGCTCGATGCCGACCAGCGGCTGCACGTGCGCGATTTGGACGTCCGGATCCGCAGCGGAGCGTTGTGGGAGCTGACGGAAGCCGTTCCGGCGACTCTTCGCTTTCGGTTGCGGGGCGAAGGCCGCGTGCTGGCCGAAAAGACAGCCGACATCGAGCTGCTGGCGCGGAACGAATGGGGTGGGACTCGACACATGCCCGAGATGGTCGCGGCGTTCGTTATGCCCAACGATCCGGCAGTCGACCGAATCCTCGGGCAGGCCGGAGAGCTACTGCGGAAGTCAGGGCGGTCGCCGGCGCTGGACGGATACGCTAGCGGACAACGGCGGCGGGTTTGGGAGCAAGTGGAAGCCATTTGGCGCGCCATTCGCTTGTTCAACATCGGCTACGTGACTCCTCCGGCCAGCTTCGAGCGGGAAGGCCAGAAAGTCCGGTGCCCGTCGAAGATTCTGGAATCACGAGTGGGAACGTGCCTGGACCTGTCACTGCTGTTCGCCTCGTGTCTGGAACAGTGCGGACTGAACCCGATCGTTGTCTTTTACGACGGTCACGCGTTCGTCGGGTGCTGGTTAGTCTCAGAGCAGTTTGCATCCGTGGCAGTCGACGACGTCACAAGTCTTCGAAAACGGTTGCGACTGAGCGAAGTCCTTTTCTGGGAGACCACGCTGGCGACGTCGTCATCCTTCGTTCGTTTCAGCCAGGCCTGTGAAACTTCTGCGAAGCACTTGTCCGAGGCAAACGATGACCAGTTCGACCTGGCGATAGACATTCGTCGCGCTCGCATGCAGCGAATCCGGCCGTTGACGAGTGGCGAGGCTGCTACCACCGGGACGAGCCAGACGGTCGTGGCAGCCTCGTCAGACGACCTGCTGACTATCGATGAAGCCCCCGACCTGCCCGAAGACACTGTGGATCTCCAAACGCGCACCGACGTTTCAAAACCCCGCGGCAGGCTGGACGCCTGGCAGCGCCGATTGTTGGATTTGTCCCTTAGAAACAGGTTGCTCAACTTTCGGGAGACAAAACGCTCCCTGCGAATTCGCTGCGGACTTCCTGCTAAATCGGAAGGAAGTCGCCGCGGATTTCCTGCTGAATTGCAACGCCGCCTGGCCAGTGGCAAGAAGTTGCGGATCGTGTCCAGCCCGCAGATCGTGGACGACGAGGACGGACGTTCGTCGGAACTTTACTTCCGACGAACGGGTGAGGACATCGACCGTGCGTACGCGAGCGAGGCGCTGGAGCGAAACGAACTGCTGGTCGATCTTCCCAAAGAAGAGCTCGAAAAAAGACTGGTGGAACTGTACCGCGCCGCTCGGACCAGCCTTCAAGAAGGAGGTGCGAACACGCTGTTTCTGGCGTTTGGCTTTCTTGTATGGACAAGGGACGGAAAAGGCGATCGTCGGTTTCGCGCCCCTTTGCTACTGGTGCCGGTCGCTCTAGAGCGCAGAAGCGTGCGCGCCGGATTTCGCCTGGCGCTGCACGATGACGAGCCGCGAGTGAACCCCACGCTGCTGCAGATGCTGGAGCAGGACTTCGGCATACGCGTCCCCGGACTCGCGGGCTCGCTACCGACCGACGACGCAGGGATAGACGTAGATCGCATCTACGAAATCGTCACCCATGCCATTCGTGACCGTTCAGGGTGGGAGGTAGTTGATGATGTCGTCCTGGCTACCTTCTCGTTCGCAAAGTACTTGATGTGGAAAGACTTGGCGGACCGAGCGCATCTGCTCAAGCGCAGTCCGGTCGTAAAGCACCTGATCGAGACGCCGAAAGCCCCGTATGGCGACGTCGATGGCTTCCCCGAACCTCGTGAGCTCGATCGGCGGTACCCGCCCAGTCGGAGCTACACGGTTCTTTCGGCCGATTCCTCTCAACTGGCCGCTATCTTGGCAGCTGCTGAAGGCAAGGACTTCGTACTGATCGGCCCGCCAGGAACGGGAAAATCACAAACCATCGCCAACATGATTGCGCGGTGCCTGGCTGAAGGACGGACCGTTTTGTTCGTTTCCCAAAAGACTGCGGCACTTGAGGTCGTCTACCGCCGACTCTGCCAGGTAGGGCTCGGAGAATTCTGCCTGGACCTTCATTCGCACAAGGCTCGAAAGCTAGAAGTGCTCCAACAGCTGCGACGCGCATGGGAAGCGAGCGACGCTTTCGATCCGCGCCAATGGCGGGAAAAGGCCGAGAAGTTGAAACGCCTTCGGGACAGATTGAACGAATTTGTCCATCGACTCCATCGGGAGCATGCGAACGGGCTGACCGTGTTTGATGCTATCGCCCGAGAGGTGAATGGACAGGGATTGCCGAGAGTGTCGTTCCAGTGGCAATCGCACAAAGACCACGATCGGCGGGCATTGGATCGCTGGCGTGAACTGATGGATCGGCTGGCAGCAGCCTGGGACGATTTACCTGAAGGCACGCAGCAAGTGTTCGCAGGCATTGTTCGGCAGCGTTGGTCTCCCACATGGCAAGAGGAATTCACACAGGCCGTCGAAAGGTTGTTGCTCAGCCTCGAACAGTTCAGACAGTCCGCGGAAGCTTTCGCGCAGTCGTGCTCGTTGCCTTACCCGCCGCCCGGCCGCGTTGGCGTGGCGGCCATGGTTCAACTGGCCAGAGCACTGAAGGCTGTCCCGGATGTCGACGCCTCTTTCTTGTTGGAACCGCACTCGACCGAAACCCTTCGACGGCTGAAGCTCGGACTGGAACTCTTGCGGTCGCGAGCAGCAGTGGTCGGTTCGTTGTCTCAAGCATATCGCGAAGACGCATTGAAGAGCCTGGACATTCTGTCACTTAAGTCACAATGGGACGAATACCAGCAGTCTCACTGGTTGCGAAGAGTCATTGGGCAATACGTGATCCGGCGGAAGTTGGCTGGAGCGACCGTCGGACAACGGCGGCCCGACTGTGCGGCCGATCTTGCCCGTCTGGTACGCGTCCATGAGATCGACCGCAAGTTGGATTCGCTCACCAGTCTGTCCGAACAAACTAGGGGCCTCTGGCAGGGGCTCGATTCCGACCAAGAGTTGCTCGAAAAAGTTCTCCAGCTGGCCCAGAAACTGCAAGACCCTCTCCCACGTCTCGCCCGCTCGACAGAACAGACGACGGCGGTGCGCGCGGCGCTGCGTGACGTCCTGAGCGGAGGCCATGCGGCATTCGGTCCCCAATCGCCCGTCGGACGTTCGGCTGATGAGCTTCTGCGCCGTGCGCGCGATCTGGGGGACCACTTGCAGCGAGTCGTAAAGCTAACAGCGAACTCTCTCGATCAGCTCTTCGATGAAGACGCCCCCGATTGGACCGACGCGGTGCGTCAAACCTGCCGAATGTGGCTCGAGCACGCTCCACGCCTGCGAGCCTGGTGCCACTGGCACGAAGTCAAGAGTGAAGCGAGGAAAGAGGGTCTTGCGGCGTTCGCCCAAATGCTTGAGAACGGCCAAGCGGACTCGAAGAACCTCCGGGACATTTTCGAGGTGAATTACTGCCGCTGGTGGGTGCGACGGGTTATGGAGCACGATGACGTCCTGCGATCCTTTTCGTCCACTGAACGCGAACGTTTGATCGAGAAGTTCCGCAGAGTCGACAAAGAGTTCCTGCAGCTGACACGCCGCTACATCCGAGCCAAACTCTGTGGCAACTTGCCCAACCGCGAAGAGCTGGCTGATCAATCGGAGTGGGGCATCTTGAAACGGGAACTGCAGAAGAAGCGGCATCACAGACCCATTCGCCAACTGATCAAAGAGATGCCAACGGCTTTGACCCGACTCACTCCGTGCCTGATGATGAGCCCTCTGTCGATAGCCCAGTACCTGCCAGCCGACCATGAACTTTTCGACGTCGTTATCTTCGACGAGGCTTCTCAGATTCCGGTCTGGGACGCCATCGGCGCCATCGCCCGAGGTCGCCGTGCCATTATCGTCGGCGATCCGAAACAGTTACCACCGACGACATTCTTCGAACGGTCGATGGGCGACGACGTCGAGTCGGATGAGGACATCGAGGAAGACCTCGAGAGCATTCTGGATGAATGCATCGCAGCCAACCTACCGACGCGTGAGCTACGGTGGCACTACCGCAGCCGCCACGAAAGCTTGATCGCGTTCTCCAATCATCACTACTACGACGGCAAACTGATCACCTTTCCGTCGGCTGCAACCGAAGATCGCGCTGTGCAGTACATTCACGTCCCCAATGGTGTGTACGAACGAGGAGCCGGGCGGGTCAATCGGCCGGAAGCCGAAGCGCTAGTCGCCCATTTGATGTCGCGCCTGAAAGACGAGGAGTTCCGTTCAAGAAACCGTTCTATTGGT
>CAYSAG010000234.1:0-8215 GCA_964428935.1 uncultured Planctomycetaceae bacterium
ACGCCGGGGTTCTCGTCCAACGTGTAGTGGCGGGTAATCCATTCCAGAGCGGCCTTGACGCGGCGGTCTTCCGGCGTCAGACCAGCGTAAATCATGCTCTTCAAACCGGCGTAGGTCATGCTGCCGTAGGAGCGGAGTCCACCGTTGGGTGTGGTGCCCGCCTTCGACTCACCGCCGGCCGCGGCCGTGTAGTAGAACCCCCCGTCGTTGACTTTGCCGGCGAAGGGCAACGTGTTGTGCTCGCTTTCCAGGTTCTGGCACCGGGAGACGAAAATGAGCGCCTTTTGAATGGCCGGGTCGTCCGGGCCCGCTCCCGCCGCTTTCAGTGCTTCGACCAGGAATTGCGTGTTGGACAGGTCCGGGCGCTCGTGGCTGCCGTAGCCCGCTCCGCCGTAAGCCGGGTCCGACGACTCCAGCCCTTCGCCTTCGTCCCACTGCAGGTCTCTCAAGAACTTCTCGGCGTTCTTGACCACCTTGTCGTAGCGGCCGTCGCGGTTGGCCAGTTGAAAGGCCAGCAAGGCCAGACACGTTTCGTAGTTCCGGTGGTGGCTCCCTTCGGCGTAAATGCCGCCGTCCGGCTTAATGTGGCTGGACAGGTGACGGAGCGCCTTGGCAACCGTCGCGTCGTCCGGCGAAAGACCGTTGCTCAACAAAGCAATGGTGACGACGGCTGTGATTCCTGGAGCGGAGGGAGCCGTCCAGCTGCCGTCCGGCGCCTGACTGGCCCGCAGGAACTCAATGGCCTTCAGCCGACACGACTCGAGCACCTGTCGAGGCGGACCGACCGTTGCGGCCTGCGAGCCGCCGGTGTCGGTCTGTCCCAAGGCCTGGGCGGCGGCAGCGGGCTGGCCGAGCCCGGTCAACGCGAAGGTCAACGCCAGCAGCACCGCGCCGGCCAAACGCCAGCTCGAGCCGACGTGGCAGGCACACCTTCGTCCTGTTCCACCGCCGAGAACTTGGCACTGCGCCGTCAAGCGGAAACAAAACCACGCCCGTTGGTCGCTGCTGTTTTCTGTCATTGGACCCAGTCCTCCCTTTCGTCAACGGTTGGCAAGCGGGTTTCCCGTCGGAGAGCGAGAGGCTTTCGTCCGAGACGCCTGTGGTCGTCTGGACAAAGAACGGAACGCCGACTGGAACGGTAGCATTGGCTCGGAACGCTGTCAACGGGCGCGGAAGAAGTGCCGCTCGGTGGCCGCCGACGGCGACAGCAAACGGCGCCTCCAGCGGGCTCGGCCGAAAGGGTAAACCGGCGCGTGCCTGGGAGCGGTGCGCAGAAGGGTTTGACCGGACGGGCTGGTCGCGCAAGTTCGTCGCTTGTCCAGAAAACGCGGACGCAGAGCGGAAGGCACAGGCGTTGCTCATGCCGCACGTCCTGGGCTTTCAATTCGCGGAGGAACTGAATTAGATTAGTCAATGCGTAAACGTTGCTACGGCGTGAACGTGCTGGGCGGTCATGGGCCGGCACGGCGACCAGGTGTTGGGGAGACGGGGGCTGTGGCAAGCGACGAGGTGCGCGAGCTGGTCGAGCGTTGGCGGCAAGGAGACGAGCAAGCGGCGCGTCTTCTCCACGACCGGTACTGGCACTCGCTCTACGACTACGCACGGCAACAGCTGGACCGCCGGCTCAGCTCACGCGTGTCGGAAGAAGACGTACTGCAGTCGGCCTTTCGTTCGTTCTTTCGGCGGGTGGCCGAAGGGCAGTACGAGTTGGTCGGGTCGAATGCCCTGTGGCAGCTTCTCAAGAAAATTACGCTGAACAAGATTCGGAAGGCGACCCGGTTCCACCGGGCGGCCAAGCGGGACGCCGGCCGGGACGAGTGGTTGGGCAATTACGAGCTTGAGGTTTACAGTCGCGGCCCGTCGCCGGAGGAGGCCGCGTGCTTCAGCGACGTGCTGGCCGGGTTGCACGAAGCGTTGACGGAGTTTGACGCGAAGGTGGTCGCTCTGTGTCTGGAAGGCTACGGCGTTCAGGAAATTGCCGAGCGGTTGGAGTGCTCGCGCTGGACGGTGCGTCGCGTTCTGGTCCGAGTGCAGGCGTGGCTGCAGCGGCAAGTGGACGGTGAGCTGTCGCAGTGACGGGAACCGGCTGGTCGAAAAGGGGGCGGCAATTCGTGACTTCCGTGCACCGCGACCGGCCGTTTCGGGGCTTCTTTCCAGGGGGTGAGTTCGTTTGGTTCGGGTTGGACGTCGGGCCGGCGCGGCGGGTCGCCGGTCGGCGCAGAAAGGGAGGTCGCGGTGGAAGTGGAGGTCGCCGAACGGCCGTTGGGTTGTTGCAGAGGTCGAGGCCATGCTCAACCAGTACCTCGAGGCGGTGGGACGGCTGGACCAGGTACAGTGGAGCCGGCTGCACGACGCGGTTCGCCGGTTGGAACAGTCGTGGCAGGCTGGCAAACCGCTGTCGCTGCGCGAGGTGTTGGCCGCGCGCCGGTCCGACGACGAGTCGGTGCGGTTGCGCCTGCTGGCCGAGTTGGTCAAGGTGGACCAAGAGTACCGGTGGTGCACCGGGCAGGAACGGCTGCTGGAGGCTTACTTGTCGGAGTGGCCGGAGCTGGCGGCGGACCGGTCGGTGGTGCTGGAGCTGCTCATGGCCGAATGCTTGACCCGCATTAGCTGCGGCGGAAGGGAACCGACTCGCGAGGAGTTGGTTCGACGGTTCCCGGACGTCGGCGCGGCGGTCGACCTGGACGGACTGGGGCGGGTGACGGCGTTGGAGCGGTCGGCGTTGTCCTGTGAGCTGCTCGACACGTGGGCCGGGACCGAAGCCGGGGTGCGTCGCGACGCGTCGCTGCTCGAGACCGTCCGGCTGGACAAGCCGAAGACAGACCGGCCGGAGAGCGGCTCGACTGGTTTGCGTCTCGAGTCGCGGTTGCGTCCCGGGGCGAAGGTCGGTCGGTACGAAATCGTGTCGCTGCTCGGGCAGGGCGGAATGGGAGCCGTCTACCGGGCCTACGACACGAAGCTGCAACGTCTGGTGGCGTTGAAGATTCCCCGGCCCGAGCTGTCGTCCGACCCGAAGGTCGTGCAGCGCTTCCTCCGTGAAGCTCGTGCAGCCGCCCGCATTGACCACCCCAACGTCTGCACGATTTACGACTTCGGCGAGCAGGACGGGACGTTGTACTTGACGCTGCGGTTCGTCGAGGGCCCGACGTTGCGCGAGGTCATTCGACGAGGCCAGTTGACGCCGGACCAGGCGGCTCGAATTGCCGCCAAGCTGGCCGACGCGCTGCAGGCCGTCCACTCGGCCGGCCTGGTGCACCGCGACGTGAAGGCGTCGAATGTCATGCTGCAGGACGGCGAACCGCTGCTCATGGACTTCGGCTTGGCCAGGCCCACGTGGACGGAAGAGGAACTGAGCGAGCGGGACGAGCTGATTGGCACGGTCCCGTACATGGCTCCCGAGCAAGTGAAGGGCGACGCAGCCGACCAGCGAGCGGACATTTACGCACTGGGAGCTCTTCTGTACCACTTGCTGACCGGCCGAACTCCCTTCACCGGTTCTCGCACCAGCGTGCTTTACCAAATTGCCCACGTGCGCCCGCAGCCTCCGAGCCGAGTCAACGCAGCCGTGCCGGAAGCCTTGGACCGAATTTGCCTGAAAGCGTTGGCCAAGCAGCCGGACCACCGCTACCAGTCGGCGGCGGAAATGGCCGCCGACTTGAACGCTTTCCTGCAAGGCAAGCGGGTGGCGGCGCGTCGGCGGAGGTGGACTCGAGTGGCCGCGTGGGCTGGAGCCGTGCTGGTCCTGGCTGCGGCCGCGCTGGTGTTCGTCAAGACGGGCAGCGGCACGTTGGAACTGGACGTTCCGGACGACGCCCGCGTGGTCGTCGACGGCGAGCGGGTTCAAATTGAACGGGGCGGGGCGAAGGTCGTCGTGTCGGTCGGGCCGCACACGGTGGAAGTGACGCAGTCTGGGCGGACGGTCCGCCTGCCGGTCCGAATTCGCTGGCGTGGCGAAACTCGACGCGTGCGAATTCCTCGGCCACCCCGAGCGTGGCCGGCCGCGCGGCGTCCGTTCAGTGCGGGGCCGCGAGCGCCGGTCGGACAGAACCGACCGCCGGTGGTGCTGCGGGTCGGACAGCGAGACGCTCTTTTCCTGTGCGAACCGGAACGCTTGTTCCCGGTCCCGCAGGCGGTTACTCGAGGCATTCAGTTTTCGCCGACCGACGGCAGCTTGCTGGTCCTGGCCGGCGACCGCAGTCACCCGGCGGTGACACGGTGGGACGTGAAAACGGGCCGGTTGTTGGAGCGGCTGGACTTTGACGTCGCCGACGACGTGCCCAAGGAGTACGAGCACGTCCACGACTCGGCCGTCTTGACACGCGACGGTCGCTACCTGTTCGTGACCAACTACTACTCGGACTACGTGACCCGGGTCGACCTGACGGACAAGTCCGTTCGGCACGTGCGGGTGGGCACCTTCACGGACGAAGTTTGGGCGGAAGCGTTGGTCCTGACGCCGGACGAGCGCCGACTGGTGGTGGCCATTGGTCAGGACGGCCGCGTGCCCGAGACGCTGCACAACGACGGCCTGTCGGTGCTCGACGTCAGCCACGGCCGGTTGAAACTGGTGGACGAGCTGCGGCTGCCGGACGAGGTGCACGGTCGGCAGGCACTGGCCCTCTCGCCGGACGGCCGTCTGGCCTACGTCGTCTGCTGGAAAACGACCCCAAAGCCGCGGCTGTTCGAAATTCAGCTGGGACCGCCTTGCCAAGTCCTTCGCACGTTGGCGCTGCCCTCGGGGCTGTCGCAAAGTCTGCTGGTCAGCCCGAAGCGGAACTGCTTGTACGTGGGCGACCCGGGAAACCGGAAGGTCTGGGTCGTGGACCTGCAGCAGTGGCACATTCGCGGCGAGCTGCAGGTGGAGGGTTACAGTCCGTCGTGGATTTGCTTGAGTCCGAACGAGGACGTGCTGGCCGTGGTGTCGGACGAGGCTCGGCGGCTGTTGCTGCTCGACCTGCGGACGGGCACGTGCGTGGGGGGAGCGGTCGGGTTGGAGGGCGGACCTCACAGAGCGTGCTTCTCGCCGGACGGACGGTACCTCGTCGTCAGTCACACGCACGGCGGCGTGGCCGTCTACCCGACGGACCAGTTGCTGACGCAGGTGGCTTTCGCGTCGGACCTGAGCGGCGGCGGGCACCAAATTTACGTCGCGGCCTTTCAGGGCCGTCGCTGGCTGCAAGTGACAGACAACCCGGCTGCGAACCGGTACCCGCGCTGGTCGCCGGACGGCACGAAGCTGGCGTTCGTGTCGAACGTGTCGGGCTTGTTCCGGCTTTGGGTGGCCGAGCGGAACCGGTGGTCGGCTCGCGAGTTGCCCGGCACCGAGACGGTGGTCAACGCGCCGTGGGAGTTTCCGTACGACTGGTCTCCCGACGGAAAACAACTGGCCTTCATTACTCGAGCTCAGGACGCCGTTCGCGTGGTCGACGTCGAGACGGGCCGAGTGCGAACGCTGCTGGACGGACCGGCCGACTCGACCCACAGCTGCCACAACGCGTTGTGCTGGAACCCAAAGGACGGACGCATTTACTTGGAGACGCAAGTGCCGGGCGACGCCAGCTCGCAGGAACTTTTCTGCCTGGACCCGAAGACGCGGGAAGTGACCGCCGTGACGCACCTGCCAGGACCGCCGCACGTGACCGGAGTGGCCGCGCGTCCGGATTCGTCCGAACTGGCCGCGGTGTACTCGCCAGACGGAAGCCTGCTGTCGCGACGGCTGGCGCTGCTGCAACCGGACGGGCGTCTGCAAGTCTTACGGCACGTGCCGGCGGGAGCGATTCGCTGCGTGACGTGGTTGCCGGACGGCGAACGTCTGGTGTACTCGCGCGAAACAGCCGGCCGCTACCGCCTCTGGTGGACCTCTCTGAAACAGAAAGGCGGGCCGCTGACGGCCGGCCAGTGGGAAGACCGGGACCCGGACGTCTGGGGCGTCCTGGCGACTCCCTGACCACCCCGTCGCCGAACTCAGCGGCAATTCCTGTCAAACCGCCACGTCACCGCAGTTTCTGCTGGAAATCGGTCTCGGCAATTGGCAATCTAGAGGCTCAGAACCGCGAAACCGTTCGCGAGCGGACGGAGCCAGCGGCGCGGGGCATTCCGGCGGACGTCTCTGTCCAGCCGGAGCCGTCTGTGACGCACAGCGCAGACTGTCGCTCACCGGCGTCCGCAAAGGCGACGGGCGTTCGGACGAAGGGAGCCGTTTGTCCGCACGTGCGGGCCGGGCTTGGCCGTCAAAGTGACTTGCCCGTCCAGTCCGGACGAACCGGTGCCCGGCCGAACGGAGAAGGGTCTGCTGCTTGCTTGGGCTGAATTGGTCGTTGGGGCGGCGGAGGAAGGGCCAGGAAGGGCGAGGTGAGTTCCAACGGGGAGGCGACTTTCAGAAAGGGGGGTGAATGTCAGCTCTGCGACGACTCCGTTGGTCCGGCCGCCGTCGGTTTCGAGTCAGAACGGGTTTTACTCTGATTGAGTTGCTGGTAGTCATTGCCATTGTCGCCGTTCTGGTCGCGCTGCTGCTGCCCGCTGTCCAGCAAGCTCGCGCAGCGGCCAGGCTGATTCAGTGCCGGAACCGGTTGAAGCAAATCGGTCTGGCCCTGCACAATTTCCACGACGTGCACCGGCGGTTTCCACCCGGCTACCTGGGGCCGCACGTCAATCAGTCCGACCCTCGCTGTTTCTTCTGCGGCGGCCCGCGTCGGGACCGAAGCGGGTCGTACCTGGGCGTCCTTCCGTTCCTGCTGCCGTACTTGGAACAGGAAAACTTGCGCGAGCTGATTCCCAAGGACCAGTTCAAGCTGAGCGAGTTTCGTCGCGGCTGGTGGGCGGACTCCACGCTGCGACGCGTGGCCGAGGAGAAAGTCGGGTTCTTCCTGTGCCCGTCCGACCCGGGGCGCGGCCGAGGGGTCATTGCCGTCCTGAACTGCTACCGTTGGACGCTGGAGGCGGGCATTCTGAGCGACAACGACGAGCGGTTCGGACGGACCAACTACGTCGCCGTCAACGGAGTCTTTTCGAACGTCGCGGGTTACAAGCGAACCGAAGGACTGTTCCAGAACCGCTCGCGACACCGTTTCCGCGACGTGACCGACGGAACGTCCAACACAATTGTGTACGGCGAGGCCACCGGTGGCCCGGACTACGACCACCCGTGGATTGGGCCCACTCACTTGCCCGTCTATTGGGGCCTGGGAGACCACTGGTGGCAGTTTGGCAGCGTGCACCCCGGCGGGCAAACAAACTTCCTGCTGGGAGACGGTGCAGTGCGCGGCCTCTCGCCCACCATTGACCGCTCCACTCTGCACCGCCTCGCCGGCATTCACGACGGCGAGGTCATTGGAGAGTTTTGAACCGAACGGCTTGCCCGTTGCCGCGGGTGACGCGGTTGGCCACACAGCGTCGTTCGGTCCCGGGGCGGCAGCACGGCTCGGCCGAGCACCGCCGCTAACGCACGAGCCGGTCAAGCGGGCGCGCGGTCGGAGCCACGGAAGGAGGGAACGGCACGCGACTGTCAACGTCGCTTTGTGACTCCCCGAAGGGCTCCTCCTCTGACACGTTCCGCACACCTTCCGACCCTTCGGAAGTCCAACAGCGGTCGCTACAATTCGCCGGCATGAACGAACCGCTGGCGTACCTGAACGGCGAATGGGTGCCCGTCTCGCAGGCCGCCGTCTCGATTTTCGACCTGGGCCTGGTGCAGGGGGCTTCGGTTACGGAAATGGTCCGCACGTTCGGCGGGAAGCCGTTCCGCCTGCGCGAGCACTTGTTGCGGTTGGAGCGGTCGCTGCGGGCGGTCGGTTTTGAACCACGGCCGCCGGTCGAGCGGTTCGAGGCGGTGGTCGAGAAACTGGTCGAACACAACTTCCGGCTGCTGCCGCCCGGACACGACTTGGGCATTGTGGTTTTCGTCACCGCTGGCTTGAACCCGACGTACGTGGGGGCGGCTGGAGCGGAAGCCGCCCGCTCTCCCACCGTCTGCGTCCACACGTTCCCCCTTCCTTTTGAGCTGTGGGCCGAGAAGTTGGAGGTCGGACAGCACTTGGTCGTTCCGGCTCGCCGCCACGTTCCTCCCGAGTCACTGGACCCGCGAATCAAACACCGCAGCCGCTTGCACTGGTACTTGGCTGACCGGGAAGCCAGACGACTGGCTCCTGACGCCTCGGCTCTGTTGACCGACGAGCGGAGATCTGAAGATCACACGTCGGAACTCCAGGCACCTGAA
>CAYSAG010000235.1:0-8212 GCA_964428935.1 uncultured Planctomycetaceae bacterium
TCGGAGCGACCGGAGGTGTCTTGCGGAGCCGGGCTGGGAACACAAGCCGTCAGCGGCCACGACGGAGCGTGGCCCTCCAATTTCCCGGACAGGTTCCCGAAACAGGCAGTTCGTCGCTCACTCGCCGACTCAGAAAACCGACAGTTACGGAAGAAAGCAGAGCCATGGTTGGAATCAAGAACTCCGTTGCCCTGACGACCCTACTGGGTTTGTTGCTGACGTTTCGGCCGGCGGTGGCTCAAGTGGGCGCACCGGCTGCGGGACCGACGTCTGAGCCAGTGGCGTTCTACGTCGAGCAACCCACCGACGGCTCGGTGCCGTGTCCTGTGTGTCGCGCTCAAGCCGCCCGGACCGGGTGCCAGCACTGCCTGGTCATTCCGGTGGTGACCCCCGGGGCCATGTGGCTGGTGGACCCAAAGACGTACATTCTGCCGTCCGACTTCGGCTGGTCGTACCCGATTAAACGGGCAATCATTCGACGCAATTTGACGTACCAGCGTTACTGGCCGGCGCAGTGGACGGGCGAGCGGACGAAAGCGGCCGTTTCGTCCTACCCAATGGTCGCTCAGCCGACCGACACCATGCAGTTGGGGTACTACTACCAGCACGTGCCGACGTGGCAGCCCCGGCCGGACATGCTTCCGCGGCCGCCGCTGCCGTCGAAGTGGCACATTCGCAAGTGCGGCCACTTGCCGGACGGCTCGTACGTCGTCTGGGTACCGCTCAGCTCGATGCCGGTGCAGGCTGCGCCGGCCGAGTCGTCGGAGCGGCCGGAGCAGCAGCCGGCCGAGTCGCAGTCGCCGGCTCAGCCACAACAGCCGGCCGAACCGCAACAGGACCAAGCCCCGCCTTCGCCGCCGCCGGCCCCGGCCAGCACGGCGCAGGTCCGTGTGAGGTCCATGCTGCGGTGAGCTGGACGGCGACGGCGAGCAGGGGAACGGGCCGCAGAGAGGAAAGACGCCGCCGAAGGACAAACGCAGACGCCGGCCTGTGCATTGGGCGACGGTTCGTCGTGGCAAGGGTTGGGGAGACCAGTCGTTCCGCAGGCCGAGCACGGAAAGTCGTGGCGGAAGAAGGTGCGTCGGCCCTCAGCGCCGCGAGCGTTGAGGGCCGGCGGCTTTTCGAGACTGCGACTCCAGCTGCTCGAACCGCTGACGCAGCGACGCGTCTTTCGGCAGTCCGTACAGCAGCCGCGTGACGGCCAGCAGCTTCGAGCACGTTTGAAAGTCGCCCAAGCGGTAGCAGGTCAAAGCCAGGTTGTAGCGCGCTTCGAACCACTCCGGGCTGCCCGCCGTCAGGCGAGCGTTCAGTTGTTGCCAGTAGAACTTGCCGCGAGCGAGCACGTCGGGGCGGTTCGACTGCAGGCAAAGTTCGGCCGTTGTTTTCAAGAGCGACGTGTCTTCCGGAGCGGCCCGCAACAGTTGCTCGTACAGCTCGACGGCCCGCTCCGGTCGTCCGGTGGCGGCGAAGCCTTGAGCTCGACAGCGGAGCAGCCACCGCCGCTGCGTCTCGCTCAGTCTCGACTGCTCCGCCAACAACCGCTCGCTAGCGGCCAATTGCAATTGTCCCAGGCGCTGTTGGGTCGACGGAGCGGCCGACCGACCCAGCTCGGACAAACCGTCCAGCACGCGCAGCAGGCTGTCGGGTGGCGTCGCGGGCAGTTGGGCCAGCAACTGTTCGGCCTGTTGCCAACGTCCGCGAGCGGCCAGCGAGACGACTCGCAACTGGACGGCCCGTCGGAACACTTCGGACCGCTCGTCGTCTTCGACTGCGGTGGGCGACTTGGCCGAGCCGTCAGACCGCTCGGGGCGTTCGGTGTTGCCAGCAGGCGAACGGGAGCCGGCTTTCGAGCCGGAAGCCGCCGTCCCTCCACCGAGCGGCTGTGGCTCGGCCTTCGACGAGCCGACCGGTTGCAACGAATTCAGGGCTCGTTCCAGCAGTTGGTCGGCCTGCGAGTAGTCGGGCAACGCGCTGCCGAGCAACAACTCGGCCAGTCGCACCAGCAACTCGGCCTGTTTCACCGTCAGCTTGTTCGGCGGCGAAGGCAGTTTGGAAAGGATTTCGCGCAGGTGCGACGTGGCCGACGCTCGCCACTGTTCGGCCGCTGTACGGCTTTGCTTTTCGGCCTGCTGAATCAGCTTGGCGTAGCAGCGGGCAATTCCCAGGTGAGCGTCGTCGGCCCGTTTGTGGTTGGCGGGAATCTGGTCGTACAGGGACAAGGCTTGTTTGTAGTCGCCAGCCGACTCGCGTGCGGCCGCCAGCAGCCACGTGGCGTCGTAGTAGGTGGGCGAGCCGCGGAAACGCCGGCGGTGTTCTTCCAAGGCGGCCACGTAGCGGGCCTGCAGCGAGTCGTTCGCCCCCGGTTCGCCGCGGCCGGCCGCGGTGGAAGCCGACCCGGCCTGGGTCAGTCGTACCAATTGAGCCAGCGTCAGCAGTTTCAGGAAGTGAGCCTTGGCCGACTGCGGGTGGTTGGGCAGTTCCGTCAGCAGCGTTTCCAGCGTGCGCAGGGCGGCGGCGTAGTCGCCTCGTTTCAGCCAAATGGACGCGGCCGTGTAGCCCAGGTCGAACGCGGCGTTGGTGCGGTGCTCGCGGCGAGCCTCGGTTGCAGCCTGCTCGTAGGCGGCGGCCGCCGCCTGCAGTTCGCCCAGTGAGTAAAAGGCCTTGGCCCGCTCGACCAGCGGCGCCAGCCGTTCGCCCAGCTGGCTCGAGGCCGACAGACGGTCCAGCAGTTGACGGCACCGGGCCGCCCAGTACGCGTCGCCGTTGCCGGCCGCTTGCTCGACGACGGCAGCAAGCTGTTGCTCCACCTGCCGTGCCGTCGTCGCGTCGCCACGGCTCTGAGCCAACTGCTGCATTGCCAAAAGAGCTCGCACCAGCAAGTACGACAGCTCGCCCGGCAGCGCCCCTCCGGCCTGCAGGCGGCGAAGCAGCAATTCGGCCGCGTCGGTCGGTTGGTCTTGGTCGAGCAGCAGCCGAGCCTTTTCGGCGAGCAAGCGGTCGGCCAACACGGCGCGTTGTTGAGCGTCGAGGTTGCCCAGCACGCGGCGGGCGTCCGAGTAACGTCGCTGCAGACGGTAGACGGCGGCCAGGTAGAGTTCCCGCTCGGCTCGAGCTTCCAGAGTTTGGACGCCGGTGTTGAGCTGCCGAGCCGAGCGTTCGGCTTCCAGCAACGCAGCCGTGCGCTCGGGCGAGCCTTGCTCGTACAGAGCCACTTGCGCCAACAGCGCCTGAAGCAACCCACGACGCGCGTGAAACAACAGGCTTTGCAGGCTGCGGACTTGACGGCCGGAGGCGGGCGAGCCGGGCTTGGTCGCCAGGGCCAACTGCCGCAGAACCTCTGCCTCACGCTGTTTCAGCTCCGGCACCGCCTGCGCCAGCAGGCGCTGCGACTTCTCGCGCAGTCCGGCGTCCCACGGAGTCAGCTCCCACTGCCAGCGGAGCTGTTGAGCTCGCGCGACGGTCGTCAGCAACGCTTGGACCTGCAGCGCCAGCCGGTCGGTCGGGTCGCGTGTGCGTTGCAGTTCGGCCTGGAGCACCTGCTCGGCCCGTTTCCACAACTCCGCCTGCTGGTCCGCTGGCGCTTGCCGAGCGTGCTCGGCGTAGGTCCGAGACAGCTCGAGCACCAGCGGCATTCGCCCTTCCGACGGCAAGTCCGGCTCGGCCAGCTTGCGCAAGCAGTAGCCTTCGGCCAGCGTGTACAGGCCAAGCCGACGCAGGCCGTCCATGTACTGCGCCAGCGTCTCGGGCGACTCGTCCGCCCGCGCTGGAAGGGCCGGCCGGGCACAAGCGGCGCACACGGCCAGCGCCGCCCACAGGCAGGCTCGCGAAAAGGCCTTCGCCCAGCGGTGGCCGTCGAATTGCTCCAACCACACCGTCACCCGTCTCGCTCCTGGAACTCGCGAATGTCCGAGACGGCCAAGCCGGCCCGTCGAGCGGCTTGCCGAAGCTTCGAAAGAATGAAGTGCTTGTGGTTGGCCACGGCTTGCTCCGAAAGTCCCAGTTCCTGAGCCACCCGTTTGTTCGGCCAGCCCCGAACGAACAGCAGCTCGGCGCACTGCAGCCGTTCGAACTCTCCTTTGGCCAGCCACCGCCGGACCAGCTCGCCCAAACAACGGCCCAGGACTTCTTCGCGCCGCGACCGGCTTTCGCGGCTCCGCACCAGGCTGGAGGCCGTGCGAGCGTCGCCCTCCACACGCGACCAGCCCGTGCTCGTGTCGGTGCCGCGTGGAACCAGCCGGACCTCCGGCCGTCGGCCCACCCGTCGCAAGTAGTCCCTCACCTTGTTCGTGGCAATGGAAAACAGAAAAGTCTCCAGCCTCGACTCTTGCGGTCGGTAGTTGGGCAGGCTGACCAAGAAACCGACGAACGTCTCTTGCACCAGGTCCTCGGCAGCCGCGTAGTCGCCAATGCGAGAAACCACGTAGGCCGTCAGCCGCCCCTCGTACTGTTCAATCAACTGGCTCCACGCCCGGCGGTCTCCTCGCCGAATTCGCTCGACCAGCGACTGCTCGGCCTTCAGCAATTGTTCGGCTCTGTTCTGGTTCATGGAACCACCTTTGGGCGGCCGGAGCCTTGGTCCGAGGCCGCTGCGTGGCCGGCCGAGCGGCGTCGAGCTTGCAAACGTCCCGACAAGACCCACAGACCGGCCCACAGGGCGGAGACCACCAACAACACCACGACGGCCAACGCCGCCCGCAGCCGTCCGACCGTCCGGCGAAGCCTCTCTTCAATTGCCCGCAGCGCCGACGGGCTCAAGTCCAGCTCGGCGTACAGCCGGTACATGGTTGCCTCGACCACGCCCAGGTCGCGCCGAACGGCTTGCAAGTAGGTTCGTCGAACGACGGTGTCGGACACGAGAGTCGGGTCCGGCTTCCAGGAGTCGGCGTTCGGGAAAAAGGCACTGCGCGACAACGAATTATTCTTGCGAAGCCGTTCGGCCACAAGGTCGGCCGCCTGCCGCAACAAGTCGGCTTCCGCTTCTGCGGCCGTGGCAAACAGGCCGCTGACAAGCACCACGTGGGTTTCGTCGTCGGCGACCTGGTCGGCGCGTCGAGCGGAGCGTGTCCACGCGGGAGGCGGGCCGGTTCGAGCGTCGGCGGGAGCGGCGCTTCGCGGTCGAGACTCGGTCCGGGCACCGGTTTCCGTGCCGGCCGGGGGGGCGGAGCGGGCGGACGTTCCGGAGCCGGCTGGCGTTTCTCTTTCGGTCGACGTTTCCGCAGCGGCTCGGCTTTCGCCGGCGTGGGCCGGAGCGGAAGCGGTTCCACGGGGACGTCGGCGAGTCCGCGCGGGCGTTTCGTCGGAGCTCCGGCTCTCGCCAGCAGGGCTCTGGCGGCGCCGGCTGCGTTGCACCTGCACCGGTTCGGCGGGAACGTCGTCTGCCCGTCTGGGGTGCGTGGAGCGCAAGGCGACTTGGTCGTGGGTGCAGACGTCCGAACAAACGGCGTGGTGGCCAAGCCACTCAGACGGAGGCGACGGGGTCGACCCCGGCGGTGACTGCGGCTGGCGGTCTACCCTGTCGACGACGCCCACCGTCGCCCGCTGCCAGGGGACGCGCACGCTTGCCAACGCCAGCAGGCCGACGGCGACCAGCGACAGCAAGACGCTGGGCAGCGCGAGCTTCGAGCGAAAAAGAAACCACGCAAAGCCAACGAAGGCTGCCACAGCCAGAAGCACGAACGAGACACTCGGGCTCGAAGCAACGTGCGACGCAGCCAAGAACATGGAAGGACCTCCTCAGCACGCCTTGTTGCCGTGTGCGAGCGAACTCGCCGAACGTCTCCGCTCGACCAACTTCGCACGACCGAGTCCGGACGGCACCGGCTCGCGCCGTGCCGGTTCTGGAAAGGCCGGACAACTCCCGTACTACTCGCCCCCTCCGTCCGCCTCGCCGTTCGCCAACGTCTGAAGCACTCGGTGGCGGGTCGAGTGGGGCGTCCAAGGGGCACACAACTGAAGCACACTGCTGCTCACCGTCGCCCACCAGACGGCCCAAGTCGCCGGAAAACCGACGACCCCCACCGCCAGCACGAAAGCCAAAACGGCCGTCACGACCACGGACAGAACCCGCACTCGGTGCAGCCGGAAAGCGTCTGCCTGCTTCCACCAAGCCCGCAACAGCAACAGCAAACCGAAAAAGACCGTGTAGCCAAACGCTGTGGGTTGACCGGAGGCAGGGCTGCAGACAGGACCGACCTTGAGCGACGGGAGCAAGGCTCCCAGTCGACCCTCAGCCGCGAGGTCGACGAACAGAGTGCGTTGCAGCGCGTAGGCGGCAAGTCCGACAGCAACACCCGCCAGGAACTGAGCCGAGCGGCGTGGAGCCGCTTCTCGCCCTTCCAACAGCTTGCTCACCAAGAGCACCGACCACACGACCAGCACCGACACGCAACCGAAGAAAGCGTCAGCCGTCACGTCGCCGGGAAAACGAAAGAAAAGCTCGGTCAAGGCCGTGAACAGAGCGACCAGAGGAACGGTCAAAGCGGCGCCGGCCGAGAGTTCTCGCACCCGCTGCCAGAAAGGAATTCGCCGCAACGTCTCCGGGCCGAACAGTTCGTGCGGTGAGTAGCGTCGGGCGGAACGGGGCGGCCGGACACGGGAGCGGTGTCGCCGACCCGCCCGCACCCGCCGTGAGGCCGCTCCGCCGTGAGCCACGTGCTTGCCAGGCGGTCCGCCGTACTCGGTGGGCGGCCCACACCACGGTGGTGCGTTTGCTCCGGCTTCCGTGCCCGGTTCGGTCGGAGCTTGCCAGGGCGGCCCGGCCCGCCCCGCCCGCGGTTGGGCTGCGCCTTCGGCCGGTCCCTCCTCACCCGCAAGAACGCGCACCACCGCGTAGGCCAGCCGAAAACCGACGTACCCAACGAAACAAACGACGGCCATGACGACGAGGAGAGGAAGCCACGCCAAACCACACACGAAGGCGACGACAAGAACGGCGGCTTGCAGCCAGGTCGGCAGCGAGCGGTACTCGTCACGGACGGCTCGCCACACTCGACGCAGCAGGGCAGTCAGCGGGTCCTCTTCGGGCTCGACGGACAGGTGCGGCGGGTCGAAGCCGCGCGCGGACGGCTCGTCGGCGTGAACCTCGTCGCTCCACGACGCGTCACGCTGCGACGACCAGTCCTCCGCCCGGCCTTGCGTGCGACCGACTCCCGCCGCCTCTTCGAACCGTCGCACCACTGCTCGCAAGTCACCCGCTCGACGAAGTCGCTCGTCGGGGTCTTTTTGCAGCAGGTCGGCCAGCAGGGGACGGAGCGGCGCCGGCACGGGCGACAGGTCGGGCGGCTCGGACAGGTGTTTCAGCAGGATTTCGGCCGACGTTTCGCCGTCGAAGGGCACTCGCCCGGTCAGCATTTCGTACAGCAGCACGCCCAACGCGTAAATGTCCGTTTCGGGCCCGTAGCGGCCTCGGCCCACCTCCGGAGCCATGTAGTGCAGCGTTCCGACGTCCTGCGTGTTCGCGTAGCGTCGACTGGGGGTGACGTGCTTGGCCAACCCGACGTCAGCAATTTTGACTTGGCCGTTTTCCAGAAAGACGTTGCTCGGTTTAATGTCTCGGTGGACGACGCCGCGACTGTGCAGAAAGCTTAAACCCTCGGCAATTCCTTGCAGCCACCGGTGCACCTCGGACACGGGCAGACCGTTCGGGTGTTCGGCCAGAACCTGGTCCAGCCGCTTGCCGGAAATGTACTCCATGACAATCCAGTAGTCGCCGTCCTTGTCGCGACGCACGTCGTAAATGCTGACCAGGTTCGGGTGCTTTAGGTTCAGGCATTGGCGCACGCCCCGCAGCTCCAGGTCGACCCGGCGGTGAATCATTTTGAGCGCCACCTCCTTGCCACCGTCCGAGACGGCCTGGTAGACGTCGCCGAAGGCGCCGCGGTCAATGGCCCGCGTAATGGTGTAGCCGTCCAGAGGCCGGTCACCCGGCTGGAATGCGAACTTCATTGTCCCGAGGCCTTCCACTCTTTGACGCTTGGCAAAACGGACCACGGCAAACGGACTGGCACCGCCGGCCGGAACCGCGCGACGGGTTTGAGCGACGCGTTGGCTGCACGTCCGCTGGCACGCTTCCGTGGCGACGGCGAGCCGCCCCCCTTCGGCGGGCCGCTAGTGGCATTGTACTCAGGCCGGCTCGAAAACGCTGGCGGCCCGGCCGCCTAGACGGGCACCGCTCCGTGCGGCGAGGGTGTCGCAGCAGCCGACACCGGTCAGC
>CAYSAG010000236.1:0-8203 GCA_964428935.1 uncultured Planctomycetaceae bacterium
TGGACGGTCGGCTGCGAATCATTGAGTACATTGACCTGCCGGACGAATTGGCCACACGAACCGACTCCAGTGGCAATTTGATTTTCTGGGCCGGCAGCCCCGGCATTCACGTTTTCAGTCGGTCCTTCTTCGAGCGGTTGGGGAGGGAAGGTGTGGAGCTGCCGTGGCACGTGGCGCGGAAGAAGGTGCCGTTCCTGGACGAGCAGGGGCGGCTGGTCAGTCCGCAGGAGCCGAATGGGTTGAAGTTCGAGCGGTTCGTGTTCGACTCGTTGTTGTTCGCGCGGCGGGTGGTGGCGGTGGAAGCCGACCGGGACGACGAGTTCCACCCAATCAAGAACGCTCGCGTCGACGACTCGACCCCCGACACGCCCGAACTGGCGCAGGCCGCTCTGGTGGCTCGCTGGCGTCGGTGGCTGGAGGCAGCGGGAGCACAGTGCGAGCCGGACGCGGTCGTGGAAGTCAGTCCGCTGGTGGCACTGGGTCCGGACGACTTGAAGACGGCCGTCCGTCCCGGGCAGCGGTTCGTTGGGCGGGTCTGTTTGCGTCCGGAGGCTGGAGAGGCGGGGCGCGGCTGAGCGGGTCCTTGGTTCCTTCGCACACCGGTCCCTGTCCGGTTCGTCGCCGGTGCTCTTCGGCCGGCACGGGCGTCGTCGCTGTTTTTCACTCTCCCTGTGGCGGGTGGCCCGAGCTTCGCTTTGCGCGCGGGGCCGTTCGGCCTCGGGGCGGGCTTGGCTGCAAGCAACAGGTCAGCTTGGCCGGGGTCGGTGCGGCCCGTGTGGTTGGCAGGGCGGGCGCAGCCGGCACGGCCAGCGCAGTCGGCGCGTCAGTCACGTTCGGGCAGCTCGCCACAGTCGGGCGCACCGGCGGACCGCTTCGTCGTGTTTGTCGGCGTCGGGACCGCCGGTTGGGAGGCGCGAGCTAGGTTTGCCAGGGGTGAACACGCTGCTCCGTCCCCGCGGGTTGTCTTCGCAGAAGCCGCGCGCCGGTTGCCCGGTCGAAGGCGGACGGCGGTGGCGTTTGCGACGAGTACCGTTGACCGGACAGGACTGGGGTTGTTTGGAGGAACACGGCGTTGAGCAACGGGTTTCGAGCGTTGAAAGTCGACCGGCTTGAGCTGAACGCTCGCCGGCTGCTGGACCGTCTGGAGCAGTGGGAGAACCGGCTGGAGGGCCACTTCACCCAGAAGCGAACCCACGAGCGGCTGAAGGCGCGAGGGCGAATTGCCGTCGTGGTGCCCCCTCCCGGTTCCTCGCCCGCAAACCTGGCTCGAGGACGACGTGTCGAGGTCTGGACGCGCAACGTTTCTCAAGGCGGAATTTGTTTCATTGCCAACGAGCCCATTCCGGTGGACCAGTTGGTCTTGCAATTGCGGTTTGCCGACGGAACCGAGCACCTGTTTCTGGGCCAAATTGTGCGACGCCGTCAGGTGGACGAGCATTTCTGGGAGTACGGGGTCTCGTTCGTCAAACGGCTGGACTCGGCCGCGCCGCCGGCCCGTTCCGCCGCTTCGGGTTCCGAGCAGGAAGGCGAAGAGTCGGCGGCGGCACGCGGCTCGGAGCAAACCGAGCGAGCCGACGCAGTCGGCGCACCGGGAGACGGAAAAACGGACCGCTCCGAGCGCGAGTCCGGCGGGCAAGCGTCGGAAGGCTCAGACGTCGCTTCCGCCCGGCCCGCGCCGCAGCCGTCCGGCGGCACGTCCGGGACCACCGGAACGACGTCCTCCGACCAGGAGCCGGTTTCGTCGGCGACGGCGTCGGACGAGGAAGGCGGGTCCGACGGGCCGCGTGCCGCGGGCGAGCAACGGAAGTCGTCGGCCGACGAAGGTCAGTGCGGGCCGGTGTCGGCGGAGGCCGGCAGTTGAACCTCGACGGTCCGCTTTTGCTCGTCCACGCGCGTCACGCGGCCGAAGTCGACTCTCTTCGCCAGCTCGGCCGGCTCGGGGCCGCCTTCAATGACGAACGTGGTCACTGACGCTCCGAAGTCGGTCAGCACCTCGCTGTCCGGCACAACTCGCTCCAGCCACGCGTCGACGCGTCGGAGCTGAGCGTTGGTCAGACGAGCTCGAACAACCAACCGCACGGGCGGGCGGGGCGTTCGTCGCGCTTGGGCCGGTGCTCCGGACGACGGTTTGGCCTCGGCCAGGCGGCGGAGCTGGTCGGCCAGTTCGCGCCACGCCGCGGCAAACTCGGCCGGTGACTGCGCGGCGGCCAGCCGAGCGACCGTCGGCCGCAGCTCTTCGACGGCGTCGAGCACCGCCGGCCGGTTGGCCTGGGAAAGCGTTTGAGCAAGCCGGTTCAAGCGGCTTTGAAAGGCGGCGAGCCACTGAGGCCATTGGTTTGTCAGGCTGGCGGGGACCCACCGGCCGTCGACTTGCACGAACTGGTGCGTGGCCGGCTGCTGGTTCGGAGCAGTCAGTTGGAGAACGGCCGTCTGGCCGGTGCGGCGGAGTAGTTCGACGCGCGTCTGGGCCAGCCGGGCCAGCGGGTTGTCGTCGGGAGCGGCGCGCAGCAATTGTTGCAGGAGCGGGGTGACCTGCTCTTGCAAGAACGCACGGCCGTCGAACCGTTGCAGCCGCTCCGGCTCGCACCACCGGCTGGCGAGCGCCTGCTCGACCAGCGCCGTCAGAACCTGCCACGTGGCGGCGAATTGCTCGGGAGGAACCTTCGACCGCTCCAACGCGCGACGCACCTCGGGCAAGTCGGTCACCCAGTCGGCGTGGCGGTTGAGGGCGGCAGCCACGGCACGAGCCAGCTCCACACACGCACGCCACGACTGCGGGTCGACACGGTTGCCGAACTGGCGGACGGCCGCGTTGAGCTGCTGCTGGTGGGACGGGGGAAGGAAGTCCCACAGCGCAGCGGCGTCGCCGGCGGACAACCGCTGCAACGTTTGCTGCACGGCGCGAGTAGGGTCGGAGCTTGCAAGGCCTTCGGCGGACGAGGCGGCCGGGGCTGAAATGGCTTCGGACTGGGTGCGAGTGGAGTGGTCGGAGCCGGACGGGACGTTCGGCGACTCGTCCGCCGAAGGGGCCGACTCCCGCCGAGTGGTTGGCGTCGCCGGCGAGGTTTGCGACGTGGGGCTGGGCTCGGTCGACGGAGCCGGCTCCCGGGGCCGCTCGGTCCGACTCGACCGCGAGCAGCCGACGGCAAGCAGGGCCGCAGTCAACGCAGCCACCCCGAGCAAGCGGACGGGGTTCATGAGACCGCTCCTTTGTTCCGACCGTTGGTCCTTCCGGTTGTTTGTGCTCTGGTCGTGCTGCCGAAGTCTTTTGGCGTCTGGAGCCGCGCAGCCCACGACACGTCGCCGCGGCGGACGACTGGCTGGGTGCAGCACGAGCACAGCGGCCGTCGCCCAGTGGACGCAGGGCTGGTGCCGGCACCGCCTTTGACGGCTACAATGTCTGACTCGGGCTCAATGTAGCGACCCATTGGCGGCTTGCCAGGCAAGCGACCAAAACGGCGTGTCTCGACGGGCGCCGGCACGTGGGGCGCGCGGCGAGCCCCCGGCTGGACAGTCGGCTTTTGTTTGGAGCACGGACCGGGCGAGCCCGGCAGCGGGTGGCTCGAGGCCGGTCCGTCGAAAAAAGGTTTGTTCGAGGGCACAGGTCGTTGAAGAAGCGGACAGCGAAACAGAAGTCGAAAGGCTCCGGGCCGGAACGGGGACGCGAGCCGGCGCGTCCGAGGGAGACGTCGCAACGGCGGGTCGAGCCCGACGCGTCGAACGCCGAGGCGAAGCAGCGTCTGTGGGCGGTGCTGGCCGTCGCGTGGTTGTTCAGCTACGGGTTCTACTTCTACAGCCTGACCCTGCCGAACAGCCACCCGTCGGTCAGCCGACTGGCCGTGTGGCTGGAGCTGCCAGACATTCTGTTGGCCAACCTGTCGTCTTCTTCCAGTGGCGTGCCTTCCGGTTGGTCCTTCTTTCCGCAGAGGCTCGACTTGCTGCTGGTGGCCGGGTTCATTCTGGTGTCGGCCTGGGCTTGGGGCCAGGTGGCGCTGCGGACTCTGCGGCCAGCGGGCTTGACCAGGCTGGAACGAACCGTTTTCGCTTTCGGGCTGGGGCTGTCCAGCCTGTCGCTGGTGACGTTGGGACTGGGACTGTCCGGCTGGCTGCACCGCTGGCTGTTCCTGCTGGTCCTTTCGAGCGGTGTGGCTGCGGAGCTGGGTTGTCGGCTGAGGGAACGGGCGGACGAAGGGTCGGACGGCACGAAGCGGGCCAGGGTGCGCGGCGGACCGAGTGAGGAAAGCTCCAGCCCTGACGGCTCGGACCAGGAGTCGCCTTCGCGGGCGGTCCGAGCGGCTCTGGTGGGAACGGCCGCTCTGTTCCTGCTGGCCATGCTTCTGGGGGCCATGCTGCCGCCGACGGATTTCGACGTCAAGGAGTACCACCTGCAAGGGCCCAAGGAGTTCTTCCTGCTGGGCCGCGTGACGTTCTTGCCCCACAACGTCTACACCAGCTTCCCGTTTCTGACGGAAATGTTGAGTCTGCTGGCCATGGTTTTGCGGAACGACTGGTTCCGGGGCGCCCTGGCCGGCAAGGTCGTCCTCATGAGTTTCGCTCCGCTGACCGCGCTGGCCGTTCTGGCCGCCGGCCGTCGGTGGTTCGAACCGTGGGTGGGCTGGCTGGGAGCCTTCGTGTACCTGACCACGCCGTGGACGTACCGACTGTCAATCATTGCCTACGTCGAGGGCGGGTTGACGTTTTTCCTGTTCGCTTCGGTGTTGGCGGCCGGGTTGGCCCTGGAGCAGCAGCGACGGGGAAGAGTGTGGACTCGCACGGCGGTTTTGTGCGGGCTGCTGGCCGGCAGTGCAATGGCTTGCAAGTACACGGGAGCCGTGCAGGTGGTCGGGCCGCTGGGGGCGGCCGTGTGCGGGGCAGCCGGGTGGTGGTCGAAACCGACGGAACGGTGGAAGTCGGTCGCGACGGCGGCCGGTTGCTTTGCACTGGGCGTTGCGGTCACCGTCGGGCCGTGGCTGGTGAAGAACTGGCTCGAGACGGGCAACCCGGTCTACCCGTTGCTGTACACGGTCTTCGACGGCCGGGACTGGGACGCTGCGCTGAACGCTCGCTGGCGCCACGCTCACAGCCCCCACACGTTCGCTCTGAGCGACTTGGGTCGGAAGTTCGTCGACGTGACGGCTCGCAGCGACTGGCTCAGTCCCCTGTTGTTCTCGTTGGCTCCGCTGGCTCTGCTGGTTGACGGAGCGGACGGGCGACGGCGAGCGGCGTGGCTGTGGGCCTACGTGGCTTACCTGTTCGCCACCTGGTGGCTGCTGACACACCGCATTGACCGCTTCTGGGTCCCGCTGGTTCCCGTGGCGGCGTTGCTGGCCGGAGCGGGCTTGCGGTGGCGGAAGGTTCGTCCGTGGCAGGTCGGGGCGTCGGTTTTCGTGACCTCGGCGGTCTTGTTCAACCTGGCGTTCATTACGACTCCGCTGTGTGGCTTCAACTTGTACTTGGCCGACCTGCGAGCCGCTCGCGACATTGCCGAGACCACCGAAATGGGCGTTCGCTTTCTCAACCGCTTGAACTTGCCGCCCAACGCTCGCGTGCTGTGCGTCGGAGCCGCTCAAGTGTTCGACGCGCGGTTCGACTTGGTCTACAACACCGTGTTCGACTACTCCGTCTTCCAGCAGTGGTGCGCCGACCCGAACGCTCCAAAAGGAACGCCAGAAGCCGACTGGCCCATGCGACCGGCCGACGAAATTCGACAAATTTTTCGCGCAAACGGAATTACGCACCTTTACGTCAATTGGCGGGAAATTCTTCGCTACCGACCGACGTACGGGTACACGGACTTCGTCAAACCGGAGCGTTTTGACTGGCTGCGGCGGCACGGCGTGCTGGGGAGTCCCTTGTCAATGCCGGAAGGGTTCGGCGACCCGGAGTCGCTTTCGCGCGACGAGCGGCACGAACTGGAAACTTGGGGCAAGAAATTGCTGACGACACTCAACGGCCGACAGGCCTTTGTTGCCGCTCAGGTCTTTCCAGTCGTCGACCGACAGGCGGAACCCCTGGAGAACAACTAACGGTTTTGTGTTTGACGGTCGGCTCGAACCAAGGCGGCCGTTTGTCGCTTTGGGTCCAGAAGGGCTTCAGCGCGGTTTTGTCCAAAGCGGAGGAAAAATGGCGGTTGCCGGTTGACACCCAGACGGGTCGGCGGTTTGGTTGAGGGTGGCGGGTCGAGAGGTGTGTTTCGGGTAGAGTGGGACGAGCGGTTTTTCCGTGGCGTTCGACCAGCGTCCAAGGGTCCGGTCCGTCAGTTCTTTGTGGGGGAGAAAAATCAATGGCCGAGCTCCTGCTGCTCGTGTTCGTGGCCGTTGTAGTGGCAGCGGCCTACTTCATTGGGCGTCAGTTCGACTCGTTCCGCGCGACGGCATTGGTGTGGATTGTGGCGGGAGCCTTGCTGGCGGCCGGTCTGTTCGTTTACGGCAAGAGCAAAGTCGACACGGCTCGCAGCGGGTTCCTCGCTCCGTACCAGCGCATTCAGAACGGCGAATTTGACTAACGACCGTCAGAGCGGCCGCTGGTCGCCCCGAGTTGGACGCCTGTCGTGTCGCCGAGTGCTCAGCGGACCGAGGCCGGCTCTGACGCCGACGCCGTTTCCCGGCCGGCAACGTCTGCCTCGAGAACCGCAGACGCAGAGGCGGCCGCGCTGCCCGCTCCGACTGGCCCAAGCTGCTGGCGCAGCAGACGAACCGTTCCGCCGAGCACAGCCACGGCCAGGAACAAGCTGCCCAGCTCGGCGAAGCCAAAGGGCGGCGGGCCTTCCGACAGCGGCGGAACCAGCGACAAGTAGAGGTCGAGCCAACGTCCAAGGAGCACGACAACGCAGACTTGAATGAGCACGGCCGGATTTCGCTTGGCCTTTCGCGTCGCCAACACGGCAAACGGAACTCCCCAATTGACCGCAGCGTTCAAAAGAAACAGCGGGTGCCACAGACCCTGGACGCGACGCACGAAGTAAACCGTCTCTTCCGGAATGTCGGTGTACCAAATGAGCATGTACTGGCAAAACCAAATGTACATCCAAAAGCTGCTAAAGCCGAAAAGCAGTTTGCCCAAGTCGTGAAGACGCGACTCGGTCACCAACCCAGGCCTCGGCTGCAGTCGGAACAAGACGGCGCCAACCAGCGTAAGCAGTGCCAGGCCGCTCAGGAAAATCCCCGCGAAGTGGTAGACACCGAAAACGGTGCTGTACCATTCCGGCTCCAGTGACATGACCCAGTCGGTGGAAGCCAACCAGACCGTGAACCCGAAAACGACCACAAAGAGAGCGGCTAATAGTTTGGTCGTCGAGCGACGGGAACCGCCGTTTTGAGTCAAACGGGCCAGCAGCAGGCTGAAGACGCTCCACAGCACTAAGTAAACCACAGAGCGAGCGAGAAAAAAAGTCGGTTTGAGCCAGGTAGCCTTGAACCACTCGGCAGGCTTGAAGGTGTGAGCGTGCCACCAGGGGTAGTTGCCGAGGCCTGTCAGAAGGACCAAAAGAAAGAGGACGGCCGCGGCTGGGACGGTGAGGGCCAGCGTTCGCGGAACGGGCAGCAGCGGTTCGCTCCAGCGAGCTGCAGTCAGAACGTGAAAGGCCAGGAAGAGCGTAGCGGCCAGCCCGAGGCCAAGCAGGAGGTAGGTCAGAAGAAGGGCGTTGGCCCAAAGCCGGGGGAGGTCGAAGAGAGCTTGGAGGGCGAACGCTGCAAGCCCGGCCAAGCCCAGACTCCATTCTGGGTGGGTCCAATTGACGCGGAGCGATTTGACGAAGGCTTGCGGTTTCATGGGTCGGCACCGTTTGTTGGTTCAGACCGTCGTGTGGGTGTCGGGGTGTTGTTGTGTCCTGCGTCGCCGTGTCGACTGACAGTTGTTGTTTCTTGAAAGACGGCAAGTGACAGAAGTGCCGTAGAGCTTGGGAAAGCGAGCCCCTTGGAACGTCTACTCGTTTGTTGACCCTTGCGGCTGATGGGAACTTTGTGTTTTGGAAGCCTGCGGTAGGCCCGCGGCAGTTGTTTGACCGGCCGTCTTGTCTGCCTGGGGCGGCTGTTGGGGCGTCTGTTCGGCTGCTTGGCTTTTTTGAAGCTGTCGAATGTAGAGAATGACCTTCCAGCGGTCGTCCACGTCGAGGATTGTCCGCTGCGGAGGCATGTTTCGCATGCCGTAGGTAATGACGTGGAACAGCTCGCCGTCGTTCATGGTTCGCGACGGCCCGGTTGCA
>CAYSAG010000237.1:0-8184 GCA_964428935.1 uncultured Planctomycetaceae bacterium
ACCCATGATTTGAACGCTGTAACTTGTCACGTTCTCTTCGGTTGTGGAGCAAGCAAGATGCTTGCTCCACGCTGGGCATTGTAAGGACGCGGGTTTTTCCGGTCATGCCGAAGAAACGGAAGCGGGCTCAGAAACTGCTCGGCAGTCACCAGAAGTGCTGGCTGTGGGGCCGGCACGTCGTGTTGGAGACGCTGCGGGCCGGCCGCTGGCGGGTGCTGGAGCTGTTCTTGGCTGACCGGCTGGACGAGGCGAGTCAGCGCGAGGCCCGGGAACTGGCCGAGCGAACTGGGACGCCCGTGGCGGTCGAGCCTTTCGAGAAGCTGAGCCAGCGTTGCCACTGCGAGGAGCACCAAGGCTACGTCGCCCGAATGGCTCCCTTTCCGTACTGGCAGCCCGAGGAGCTGCTCCAGCGGTGTCCCTCAGACGCCCTGCTGGTCATTCTGGACGGCGTGCAGGACCCGCAGAACTTGGGGACCATTGTGCGTTCGGCGGCGGCCTTCGGTGCCCACGGCCTTTTTCTTCGCGAGCGAGGTCAAGTCGGAGTGACGGCCGCGGTCGCCAGAGCCTCGGCTGGAGCGGTCAACTGGGTACCCGTGGCTCGAGTGCCGTCGCCGGCCGAATTGATTGGTCGGCTGCGAGCTCGGGGAGTTCGCGTTTTGGCCACGGCGGCGGGGGCGAGGACGCAGTTGTTCGAGGAAGACTTGCGGCAGGGCGTGGCGTTCGTCTTTGGCAACGAGGCTCGCGGTCTTTCGGAGGAAGTCGCCCAGGTGTGCGACGCGACCGTGGCCATTCCCCAATGCGGGGCCGTCGAGTCGCTGAACGTGGCCGTCTCGGCGAGCGTGTGTTTGTACGAGGCTCGGCGCCAGCGGTTGAGCTTGGCGGGACCGGACCGGTGAGACCGGCGAGGGGCGTTGGCCGGAGCGAGTCTTTCGGCGACGGACGAACCCGCGAGCCGGTCCACGTGGCGCTTGGTCGTCGCGCCACGTTCGTTCTTTCGCTGGCGTTTGGTCGCCGCGAGTGTCGTGTCGCTCCGCCGTGGGCACGCTGGCTGTCCGAAGCCGGGCGTGAGGCGACCGGGGCGGCCGTCCGCGAGCGAGGCCGTCTGCGAGCCGCTCAGTCGAACCGAGGGGAGACGAGGACGTGACGCTGCTTTTGAGAAACCCGCACAGTGTGCTGGCCGCGTTGGAAACGCGGCCGCTCGACGTGCTCGAGGTCTGTCCGCCCGGCCAGTTGTCCGGGGCGTGGGCGGACGTGGTGGAGCGGGCGAGCCGGGTGGGTGTGGCCGTCGTGAAAGGCGGGCGTCCGCCGGGCGGCCGGCGGCGAAAGGCGGACGAAGGGGGACGCCAAGGGGGCGGGTTCGCTCGAGTGCGTGAGCGGCGTCCACGGCCGCTGGCGGAGGTGCTGCGTTTGGCGCAGTCGACTTCGCCGGGCGTTCCCGCTGCCCAGTCGCTGGCGGACTTTCCCGCCCCCGCCGCACCGGGCGGTCCGGCCGAGACGGGCGGGGCCGGAGCCGGCCTTTGGCTGGCGCTGGACTGTCTGCAAGACCCGCACAACCTCGGAGCCATTTTTCGGACGGCGGCCTTTTTTGGCGTGCGGGGTGTCTTCGTCACGCGCGACCGGTCCGCTCCGGTCAACGAGACCGTGTACGACGTGGCGTCGGGTGGCGTGGAGTACGTGCCGTTCGCCGTGGAAACGAACCTGGCCCGGACGTTGCGAGCGGCCAAGGAGGCCGGGCTGTGGGTTCTGGGGACCTCGGAGCACGCCGACACGGACATTCGGCAAGTCGAGCCGGACCGGCCGTGGCTGGTGGTGCTGGGGAACGAGGAACGGGGCCTGCGGCGACTGACGCTCGAGCTGTGCGACGTGGTTTGCCGGGTGACGCCGCGTGGCCCGTTGTCGTCGCTGAACGTGTCGGTGGCGGCCGGTGTGGTGCTGGCGTTGTTGAGCCGGTGAGGGAGCGGCCTGCGCTGTGGAGCCGCTGGCCTCCGGCCGGCACGCGTGGTGTTCCGAGCGGCGACGGTCCTCGAGCCGCCGCCACGGACGGCCAAGACGCGTCAGCCGGACCGAGCGTGCTGCTGCAGCTGCCGCAAACACTGGTCGGCCAGTTGCCGCCAGCGCGGAGCACTGCGGCGAGCGTCGGCGGCCAAGTCGGTGGACGCCGCCAGAGAGGCCGCTTGGTCCCAGCGTCCCAGCTCCGCGGCCACGACGAACCGAGCCACCTGGAGCCGGCTGCCCAGCCGCTTCGCTTCGGGACAGGAGCCGAGCTTTTCCAAAAGCCGCTCCGCCCACTCGGGCCGCCCCGTCTCGACCAACTGACGGACGTGGTCCAACGCCCACTCGACCGCCTCCGGCTGCAGCCGAAAGGCTTGCGTGTAGTCTTGCCAGGCCAGGTCGAAACGGCCCAGGTCCAGCCGGCGGTGGGCGCGGCTGGCCAGCTCGCAGGCGCTTCGCGGAACCAGCTCGTTCGCCAACCGCTGCCGACGCGACCAGTTCTCCAGCCAACCGACGCGACGTTGGCCGTCGGACCAGTAGGACGACGGAAGGCTGGCCAAGTGACGCCGGTACAACCGACGCCGCTCCGGCCCGGAGACGAGTTTGCTCGCTGGCACCAGCCGCTGCTTGCACAAGACTTCGGCCAGCAAGCGAGCCAGCAATTGGTGGCCGCGGACGGTTGGGTGAACGTGGTCCACGTACCAGTCGTAGCCGGGAATTCCGTCGGGGCTTTCTTGTTCGACGCGTCCGGCGACGTCCACCACCGGCACGTGCCGCTGCTGAGCGACGTCGAAGACGGCTCGGTGCAACGGCTCCAAAATGCGCAACGGGCAGACGTCGTTTTCTTTCGACTGCCAGTAGTAACGCCGGGCCTGGTCGGGACGACCGAGGCGGTCCAAGCACTTGGCCATGCGGTAGGAGAGCAAGGCGTACCAGTCGTCGATTCGTTCGGCTCGGTGGTAGAGCTGCAGGGCCTGGCCGTAGTCGCCCTGGCGGTCCAGCCGCGTCGCTGCGTCGAACAGACTTTGCCAACGCTGTTCGTCGTCGGGAGCCAGTCCCGGGCGGTGCTCCGACTTGAACGGAGGACAGTCCCTCAAATTGCACCCCAGGTTGACCAAGACAATGGGCACTCCAGCCGAGCGGCACAGACGAACCATGGTTTCCAAGCTGTGCCGGAAGTGGACAGCCACTTGCCGACGCCACGCCAAGTCCCAGTGGTAGGAGGCGTAGCCGCTTCGGGCGTCTAGCCTGGCTCGCACGTCGTCGGACAGAACCGTCCGGTTCGGGCGGACCAGGTGCAGCGTCTCGGCGGCTCGGCGAGCGGCCTGGACGAGCCGCAGCGAGTAGAGCCGGTCGTCCAACCAGCGACGAAAGGCCGAGCGTGACTTGACGTCGTGGTACGTGCGGTCCTCCAAGAACTCGTTGTGCCCGGTCGCCAGGACGACCAGGTCCGGCTCGTAGTTCAGCACTTCTTGCACAATTGGAACCAACCGGTAGCTCGCGTAGGAAATGCCTCCACAGTTGACGACTTCGTAGCGGTGGTCCGGGTCTGCGGCCTGCAGTTCCAGCCGAAGCCACTCCGGGAACGCCGTGTCGGCCACGTACGGGCGACCGTAAACCGTCGAGCCGCCCAGGCAGAAAATTCGGACGGTCTGCGGCGGTTTCCTGACGGGGAACCGCTGGTCGTTGAAGTACAGACGGCGCGCGGTGGACGTCCTCCACACGCCACCGGCGTCCCGTTCGAAAAGCGGGTGCAGCCGGCTGAAGCCGACGAACGGGTCCAACGAGCTGGTGGGTCGAGCCAGGTCGAACGTCCGAAGGGTGGCCTCCACTAAGGCCAGGACCGCGAGGCCCAGCAACACCGCCGCCACTCGGAAGAGCAACGGCTTGACCCAGCGCGACGGCCGAGACGCGCCGTTGTCGGACCATTCACGGCCGGAACGGACTTCGTTGGGTTCAATTTTGGGCATGAGTGCGTAATGCTGTTGGTCCGGAAAAAAGCCGACAGGAGCGGGTCGGCGCTGGCCGGCACGAGGCCGGTCGGTCGGCTCGCGCGGGCCGACGGCTCGCCCGCCAGCGAGCACGGGTCGGTTTGACTGTCGCGAGCACCGGACGTCGGCCAGCTCGCGCCGGCGACGGTCGACTCAACGAGCCAGCTTCCTGTCCGACCAAACTCTTGACTCAAAAGGTAACCGAAACACCCATGACCGGGAAGCCGGACAACGCGTCGAGCTCTGCAGCCGGCGACGGAAAAAGACTGTCGCAGTGGCTCACCGTTCTGACGCTGGCGACGTTGGTCGCGCTGCTGACGCTCGTGTGCGCGAACCTGTGGCTCGTACAGAGCCAACTGAACGCGGTGGCCGAGCAGACCGAGGCTCGACTGTTCTGGCTGCTTTGCCACCGCGAGGCGACTCCGGAGGAGCGGGCGCGGGCGTTCCTGCGGCTGGCGGCGGCGGGCAACACGGAGTGGCGGAGTGCTCGTCTGCAAAAGCTGGACCTGCGCGGCGTCGACCTGCACGGTGCGGTTCTGAGCGGCGCGGACTTCAGCGAGTCGGACCTGAGCGGAGCGAACTTGCAACGGGCCGACCTGTCCCGCTGCGTGCTGCAGGCTGCAAAACTGACCGGGGCCGACCTGCGACAGGCCAACTTGGTCGAAGCGGACTGCTTGCGAGCCGACTTGTCCGGGGCCAACTTCCGGAACGCCGTCCTGGTGGCCGCGTCGCTGGAGCAGGTGACGGCCACGAAGGCCAACTTCGTGCTCGCCAACCTCTCCGACGCCTACCTGCTCATGGCCGACCTGAGCGGGGCGAACCTGACGGGGGCGAACCTGAGCGGAGCGAACTTGGAGTCGGCCGTGCTGGCGGGGGCCGACCTGTCGCTGGCTCGGCTGGACGAAGCCAATTTGCAGGACACGGACCTGACCAACTCGAACTGGTGGCGTGCCCGCGGGCTGTCGCTGGAGCAACAGGAGGAGCTTCTGGTTAAGTTTGCGCCGACGAAGGAGGCCGAGCGGGCTCGCCGCAACGACTTCGAGCTGTGGCTGAAAGCTCGGGGACCGTCGCCGCAAGAGGACCGTCCGAAGGAGAAATGACCGCCGCGCGAGACGTGTACAAACGCTCTCTCCAGTCGCTGCCGCTCAGAGAAATTTCATTTTTCGCTTGATTGACGCAACCGGTTGACCACGTCGTAGGTTGCAGCTTGAGGTCCGCAGGCGGTGGACGCCGTCGACGGCAGGGCGTCTTGACAACCGGTCGGGTGGGTTTAAGATTGGCGTTCGCGTGCAACCACAAGATGTTGTGGTTCCCGGCCGGAGAACCACAATACTTTGTGGTCGCGCGGGTCCTCTCTGAAGCGACGGCTCTCTGTGCAACAGTTAAGTTTTTCCTGGCTTTTGGAGGCTGTGTGGCCGCTCGAACCCGAAGTCGAAAAGGGCCTGCAGAGCGGACTTTCTGCGTGGATTTTCTTCGGGGAGCTGCGTCGGTCCGAGCGGTCTGGCGTTGTGTGGCTCAGAATTGGTGAAGGACGGCAGAGAAAGAAAGGAAGGGGTGCATGATGCACGAGCAACCGAAGGGAGTTTTTCCGCACGAGGACGGCATGCGGGCGCAAGGGCCTGTTTCGGAACGGCGGTTTGGTGCGTCGGAGCCTGCGGCGATGAAGGTCGAGTCGTATTTTTGCCCGGAAGGGGTGGACCCGTTCGACACGGTCGAATGGGAAGTGCGAACAGCGGAGATTCGGGACGAGTCGGGCAAGACGCTGTTCGAGCA
Source organism: uncultured Planctomycetaceae bacterium (assembly GCA_964428935.1). Classification (GTDB taxonomy): domain Bacteria; phylum Planctomycetota; class Planctomycetia; order Planctomycetales; family Planctomycetaceae; genus JAADHY01. Next base: position 5,757 of record CAYSAG010000237.1, read on the forward strand.
AAAGGACTGCGAGGTTCCGAAGACGTGGAGCCAGCTGGCGACCAACGTCGTCGTCAGCAAGTACTTCTACGGTGAGCCGGGCACGGCGGAACGGGAGCGGAGCGTCCGGCAGTTGATCCACCGTGTGGCTCGCACCATTGCCGACTGGGGCATTGCCGACGGCTACTTCGCGTCGGCCGAGGACGGAGAGCGGTTCTACCGCGAGCTGGCTTGGCTGTGTCTGCACCAGTACGGCGCGTTCAACTCGCCGGTGTGGTTCAACGTGGGGCTGTACCACCAGTACGGAATCAAGGGCTCACGTGGAAACTACTACTGGGACACTCGCACCAACTCGATTCGCCGGCCCGAGACGCCGTACGAGTACCCGCAATGCTCGGCGTGCTTCATTCAGTCGGTCGACGACAGCCTGGAAGACATCATGCGGCTGGCGACCAGCGAAGCCCTGCTGTTCAAGTACGGCTCGGGCACCGGCACGGACCTCTCGACCCTACGCAGCTCGCGCGAGAAGCTTTCCGGGGGCGGCAAGCCGTCCGGCCCGCTGTCGTTCATGCGCGTGTACGACCAAATCGCCGCGGTGGTCAAGTCGGGCGGCAAGACGCGACGAGCGGCCAAAATGCAGAGTCTGAAAGACTGGCACCCGGACATCTTGGAGTTCATTCAGGCCAAGGCGAAGGAAGAGCGCAAGGCCAGAATCCTGATCGAAAGCGGTGAGTTCGAGGGCGGGCTGAACAGCGAAGCGTACAGCTCGGTCATGTTCCAGAACTCGAATCTGTCCGTTCGCGTCAGTGACGAGTTCATGCGGGCCGTCACCGTCGGCGGAAAGTGGCGGACTCACTGGGTCACCGATCCGTCGGTTCCGGGACCGGAGTACAACGCGGCCGACTTGATGCGCGAAATCGCCAAGGGAACGTGGTACTGCGGCGACCCAGGCTTGCAGTACGACACGACCATCAACAAATGGCACACCTGCCCCAACTCGGGACGAATCAACGCGTCGAACCCGTGCTCCGAGTACATGTTCCTGGACGACACGGCGTGCAACCTGGCCAGCCTGAACTTGCGGAAGTTCCAGCGGGCCGACGGAACGTTCGACGTCGAGCGGTTTCGCCGAGCGATCGCCATTTTCATTACGGCCCAGGAAATCCTGGTCGACCATTCCAGCTATCCCACTCCGGCCATTGCCGAGAACAGCCACCTGTTCCGGCCGCTCGGCCTCGGGTACGCCAACCTGGGCAGTCTGCTCATGTCGTGGGGAATTCCTTACGACAGCGACGAAGGACGCGGCATCTGCGGAGCCATCACGGCCATTCTGACGGGACAGGCCTACTTGACCTCCAGCCGCATCGCCAGCTTCATGGGGCCCTTCGCCGGCTACCGCGAGAATCGCGAGCCGATGCTGAACGTCATGCGCATGCACCGGCAAGCGGTCGACACCATTGACCCGGCTTGTCCCGACTACCTGCGGAACGCGGCGAAAGACATTTGGGACCGGGTGCTCGAAGCTGGCCAGGAGTTCGGCTTCCGAAACGCTCAGGCCACGGTCCTCGCCCCCACCGGCACGATTGCCTTCATGATGGACTGCGACACCACGGGCATCGAACCGGACATCGCCTTGGTCAAGTACAAGCAATTGGCCGGCGGTGGGATGTTGAAGATCGTGAACCGGACGGTCCCCGAGGCCTTGCAAGCCCTGGGGTACAGCCAGCAACAAATCCAGCAAATCGTCGAGTACATCAACCAGCACGACACCATTGAGGGAGCTCCGGGGCTGAAAGAGGAACACCTGCCGGTGTTCGACTGCGCGTTCAAGCCCGCGAAAGGCTCACGTTCCATCCACTGGCGGGCCCACTTGCGCATGATGGCCGCCGCTCAGCCGTTCCTCTCCGGCGCGATTTCGAAAACGGTCAACATGCCGGAAGAGTCCACGGTGGAGGACATCGAACAGGCTTACATGGAAGGCTGGCGATTGGGGCTGAAGGCGTTGGCCATCTACCGCGACGGCAGCAAGGTCGCTCAACCGCTTGCGACCAAGAAAGACGGAGCCAAGGCGAAGGCGAAGGAGCGGATCGAGATCCGCGGGCCGGTGCGGCGCCGACTGCCCGACACTCGGCGGTCCATCACCCACAAGTTCTCGGTCGGCGGCCATGAGGGCTACATCACCGTCGGACTTTACGAGGACGGCTCGCCCGGCGAGCTCTTCATCACCATGGCCAAGGAAGGAAGCACGATCGGCGGGTTGATGGACACGATCGGCACGCTGACGTCGATGGCCCTGCAGTACGGCGTTCCGCTGGAGGCCCTGGTCAACAAGTTCACCCACATGCGGTTCGAACCGTCCGGGTGGACCGGCAATAAGGACATTCCCTACGCGAAAAGCATTGTCGACTACATTTTCCGCTGGCTGGGAATGCAGTTTTTGCCGGGTTAC
>CAYSAG010000238.1:0-8154 GCA_964428935.1 uncultured Planctomycetaceae bacterium
AATCAACTGCTGCGTCGCGACCACGCTGGTGGCGAAGTAGGCGAGGTTGACCACCAGGTTCCAAAACAGAATGGCCGTCAGCAGTCGGTCCGGGTCGGAAAGCAAACTGGCCGCCCGCCGCTCTCCCCGTCCCCCCGCGCGAAAACGACGCAGTTCGTCCAGCGTCAGAGAAAACAGAGCCGTCTCGCTGGAAGAAAAAAAACCGGACGCACACAGCAAACACAGCATCGCTGCCAGCTCCAACAAGAACAGCGACGCTGCTTCCCAGTCACCGTCCATTGTGGGTCCAGAAGCTCAACAAGGTCCCCAACCCGTCGGTCCTGCCCGTCCTCTGCGTTGCCGCGCTCCAGCCGTCGCCAGCACGACGGGCCGAGAACGTTCGGCCCCGTCCAGACGGGCCGTCTGCTGCGGTGCACACGTCCGCGGCAAGGACAGAAATCGCCGTGGGTCCGCATGCCGGCAGGGCCGCTTTCGCGCCGACGTCGTTGACACTGCCTCTGCTAGCCTTGGTCGAGCGTCGTCCGGCCCAACGCCACGTCAAACTCACTGACCGCCGGCACCAACATGGCCAGTGTAGCAAAGCCGTAAGCGGTCGTAATGGCCAGGCACACTCCCAACGTCCCGTTCAACAAGAATTCGGTAATTGCGTAGAACGTCAGAAACGGCAAAATGGCCGCCGAAATGGTCAAAGCCGCCGACGGGTTCTTGTGAGTCAGCGAACCGTACAGCCCCAGACTCCCCAAACCAATAAACACCACAAAGCTTTGAAACTGCAGGAAAAACGACGACCGAGCTTCGACCAACAGCATCATGAAAATGAAAATCCCGACGAACAGGAAAAAGAGCGTTCCCAGGCTGTTCGCAATGGCTGCCCGTGAGTTGTCGTAGCTCAAACCCGAGTGAAGTCCCAACATGGCCGAAAAAACGACCAAGACCAGGTAGCCGACGACGACGTACACGAAGGTCTCCCACCCGTACGTGCCGCGCCACGCCTCGTACGCCGCCAGCAACAACGGGACGGCAATCAGCTCCTTGCCGTTGTAGAGCGACCCGCCCAGCTTGCCGTAGACGAACTCTTTTGCCGTGACGTTCGTCGCCAACAACAGCTCCAAGGTCCGGCCGTCCCGTTCCGAGGTCAGCGCCGTCACCGCTTGAGCGTTGATCAGCATCAGGCTCAAGACGCCCGTCAACACAATGGCCATTCCCGCCGGTGAAATCATTCCCAACACCAGCTCGCCACTGCCTCTGGCACTGGCAGCGTACGCCACAATGACGCCTGCAATGACCACGTACGCCAGTTTGATGACAAAAACGCGCCGGCCGTACGCCCGCGTGCAAATCTCCCGCCAAATGATGGGCCGGTCCCAGACTCGTCGGTGCCGAACACGCCGGCGCCCTTGCTCGTCCGCACGCTTCGCCGACTCGTAAACCGCTCGTGACGGGTTCCACACTCGCAGACGGAGCACGGCGACCGCGTTCAGCACCAACGCCAAGAGCACCATGCACACGACACTCGCCAGTGCCGTGCCCGCGACGCCGTGCAGACCTTGCGGAAAGCTGAGCGGTGCCAGCACCGCCAGCATGGCTCGGTAGGGGTTCAGCCAAGCCGCAACTGGACCAACCGTCGCGCTCCCAGCGGCAACTCGGACCGCCTCCACCAGACCCAGGTAGAGCATGCTTCCCACGACGGCAATGGCCAGCGTCTGAAAAGTCTTCTCCCTCCAAAATGCCACCAGGACCCCCCAACTGCCGGCTAGGTAGGCAGCCGCCACGCAAATGGCAAAGGACCAACCAATTTGCTGCAAGTCTACCCCGCCCAGCATGTGCACCAACACGAACACCGGCAGCGACGTAGCCAGCAGCACACCGACCAACAGCAGGCTGGAGAGCAGCTTGCCCAGCACGATTTCGCGATCGCGCAGGTCGGTCATGAGTAGGAGAACAAGTGTGTGACGGTCCTTCTCCTGGGCCACGTTGCCCGCCGCAAACAGCATCGAAAAGAAAATGGCCGAGGTCAGTTGCAGCAGCGAGAAAATCTGAAACAGCAGGCTGCCGAACCGCGCAAAGTCGCTGATGTTCCGCACCTCCTGCCAGCCGAACGTTGCCTGTCCGGCTGTGTACATCAGCACAAAAAACAGCCCCACGTAGCCAGCCCGGACCAGGTAATGCCGAAGCTGGCGCGGGGCCGTCAGGACTTCGCGCGTGAAGATCGGACCGACGACACCAGCGCGTTGCACGACTGCGTCCACACCCAACAACCTTCTGTAAGTCTTTTGACGAAAAAGAGATAGGAGGGACCACGATCTTACGTCTGCCGCTCCAATAGCGTACGCCGGCCCGTTTCCCCCGTCAACCGACGGCAAGTCGCCGGCCCGTCGACCTACCAGGAGTAACGCCGAGCTGGCACGAATCATTGGACGATTCCCGCCAGTTCCGCTGCATTTCTCCTCGCCGTAGTGTTCCGCTCCGCCTGAATTCGCGCTCCTTCCTTAGCTGTTCCTGTCCCGGCCGCCGCCACACTGCCCGGACCTCGGCTCCTGGGGCTTTTCGGTGGTGCACAATGCCCAGCCTTGACCTGCCGTTCGCAGCGGCAATAATGGCCGACTGTTGACACACCGCGCGGGGCGGGAGGCTATCTCCGAGTGCGGTGGGGCAGCGTGAACCGGGTCAGGTCCTAACGGAAGCAGCCCTAAGCGCCACGCCTCAGGTGCACGAGGAGATAGCTTCCCGCCCCGTGTCGCTTTTCAGACCCGCCCCGTCTCCTTTGCCCGACCGCTCCGCCCCCTGCCGTATCCTGCAGCCAGTTGGTATGATTGGTCTTCGGTGACTGCCGAAGTCGAGAGCCGCCTCGCTGCCGGTTCGAGACGCGCGGGACTGGTGGCGAGTTCCGCTCTTGCCGGAAATCGAGTCCACTCGGTGGAAGGAAAACCATGGGCGTGCAAGGGGAGCACTACACCGTACTGGCTCGGCGGTTTCGTCCACAGACGTTCGACGAGGTGGTGGGCCAGGAGCACGTCGCTCGAGCCCTGCGGAACGCCATTCGCTCTGGACGGGTCGCTCACGCCTACCTCTTCGCCGGAGCCCGCGGCGTCGGCAAGACGTCGATGGCCCGCATCTTGGCCAAAGCGCTGAATTGCCCGAACGTTCGAGACGGCGTCCCCTGCAACCAGTGCGAAATCTGCGAAAGCATTGCCAGTGGCAGCGACGTAGACGTGCTCGAAATCGACGGCGCCTCGAACCGGGGCATCGACGACATCCGCGCGCTCCGGGCCAACGTCAGCATCAAGTCGATGCGGTCCAACTACAAGATTTACATCATCGACGAAGTCCACATGCTGACCAAGGAGGCATTCAACGCGCTGCTGAAGACGTTGGAAGAGCCTCCGCCGAACGTCAAGTTCGTCTTCTGCACGACCGAGCCGAACAAGGTCCCCGACACAATCCTTTCTCGGTGTCAACGCTTTGATTTCGCCTCCATCTCGTCCCGCAACATTGCCGAGCGTCTGCGACAGATTGCGCAGGTGGAAGGGGTCGAAGTGGAGCCGGAAGCGCTGGAGGTGGTGGCGCGTCGAGCCGCCGGTTCCATGCGCGACAGCCAGTCCCTGTTCGACCAACTGCTGGCTTTCGGCGGCGAGCGAATCACCGCCGACGACGCTCACCGCTTGTTCGGAACGGCTCCCGACGAACTCCTGGTCGACCTGGTCGGACACCTGATCGACCGCCAGCCGCTTCAAGCTTTGCAGCGACTGGACCAGACGCTCCAAACAGGAACGCAGGTCGGCGAACTGGCCGAGCAGCTGGTGTACTACTTTCGCGACCTGATGGTCCTGGCCTGTGGTGGTCGGCAGACGGAGCTGCAGAGTGTCGCGGAGTCGCACCGGGCGGAGTTGGCGGCTCATGCGGACCGTTGCGGGCTGAAGCGAGCCGTCGCGTCGCTCGAGATTCTGGCCGAAGCCACGTCGCGAATTCGACGGTCGACCAGCCCCCGTCCGCTGTTGGAGTTGGCACTGGTTCGGATCGCGACGCTCGAAGACTTGGACGCGCTGGACGCGCTTATCCACGGCCTGCAGTCCGGCGAGCTGGCACAAAGGCTGTCAGTCGTCAGCCTCAGCGACGCTTCTGCCCGCGCGACGTCGGGTCAGCAACCGAGTGGCGACGTGTCGGCTCCCACCGCGCCGCACGCCGAAACTCGCGACCATTCAGCTGGTGCCAGCGGCCGAGCTGCGACCACGGGCTCGGCCTCACGCTCGCCGACATCAGCCAGCTCCACGGCCGACCCCGCGGACCGTCCCACGAGTTTTCGGACGGCGGCTCGTGTAGCGACGAAACCGACCGGACGGGACGAAGCGAGCGACAACCAGTCCGGACCGGTGTCAGGCCAGCCCAGCGGTGCGTCCGAAGAAGACACGGCGGAGGAAGAAAGTTCGAGCGTTGTCGAACTGGAACCCGGCCAGGAGGACGCTGTCTTCTCGCAGCTGCTGCGGAGCGTCGAGCCGAAGATTCGGCACCACCTTGGCTACGCGCAGGGAGCAGCAATTCGCGGACCAAACGTGCTAGAAATCAGCTTTCCGAAGGGCTATCATTTCAGCAAGCAGTACTGCGAACGGGCGGAGAACCGTCGAGCGATCGAGCAGGCTGTGTCCGAGATTGTCGGGCGGGGCGTCCGGCTGGAACTGCGAGTGCAAGAGGGTGCTGGTCCGGCAGCTTCAGACACCATGCTCCGAAACGCCGCGGCGCGCCGCCGCTTGGCCGAGGAAGTCCAAGATCCCTACGTCAGGAAAGTCATGGAGCTGTTTCGTGCCAGCGTGGCAAGGGTGGAGCCGGTCGCCGCGCCGAACGTCGGAACACATGGGGCGGAACTTGAGGGGGAGGAAGACGGTACGGAGGCTGACGATGAGACGGATGCGGTTTGACCGCTGACCGTCTCGACCGGCCAAGACGGCATTTCCCTTCCTGGTGAGTCTGCTTGTGCGTCGCTGTCCCGTGCGTTTGCCGTCCGGGCGGCGCACTTCTGCCAAGCCACTGTAGCAGCCAACCGTGTCGCTGGCTCGAGCTGGCCGATGGCCGATGAATCGGGCGTCCGGCCCGCGCGGTGGTCGACCGAGCCGCCAGGCTCATTACCAGAACAAAACAATCAAAGCTCCGCCGCTGCGCGCCCCGCCGACGCCCGCTCAACGGCCAGGTCGACCGAGACCGACCGGCCGGCCGACGTGCTCGGAGCCGCTTGGCGCTGCGGCAAGTTCCGACACGGTTCGCGCCAACCGGGAGCAGGACGACAATCCGCCTGAGGAGAAAACGGGGGACCAGGTACGATGATGAAAGGTCTGTCTGAACTAGCGGGGCTGCTGAAAACCTTCCAGGAGGCTCAGCGTCGGGTCGAGCAGTACCAGCAGGAGCTTTCCCGCATCCGGGTCGAGGGCACGGCGGGAGCAGGCATGGTCCGCGTGACGGCGAACGGCCTGATGAGGGTCCTTGAATGCCACATCGACCCGGCTCTTCTGGAAGACAACGACATCGAAATGCTGGAGCAGCTTCTGGTGGCCGCCGTCAACCAGGCTTTGGACAAGGCTCGAAGCGAGTCGGCTGGCGAGCTGGCGAAGGTCGCCGAAGAGATGCAAATTCCGGGACTGCGGGAATTCATCTCGAAGATGGATTCGGCAAAGTAGGGCTCGGTGGCAAATGGCACGCACGTCCGAGGTCAATTCGGGAATCTACGGCGAAGCGGTCGGCCGACTGATCGACCGCTTGGCGGCCCTGCCTGGGATCGGTCCAAAGTCGGCCGAGCGGCTGGCGAACTACCTGCTCTCGTGTGACCGCGACGAAGCCTTGGCACTGGCCGACGCGATCCGCGACGTGAAGCAGCGAGTCCGGCCGTGCCGAATTTGCTACTTCTACACAGAAAACGACGTTTGCAGTATTTGCAGGGACGCGCGTCGCAACCGGCAGGTCATCTGCGTGGTGGAACAGCCCAAAGACGTCATCACAATCGAAGGTTCAGGAGCCTACGACGGGCTGTACCACGTGCTGCTGGGGCACATCTCACCGCTGGAAGGGGTTGGACCGGAGGATCTCACGATCGACGCCCTGGTCAAACGGGTACGCAACGGGAACGTGCGCGAAGTCATCATGGCCACCAATCCAACCGTCGAAGGAGACGGCACGGCCCTGTACATCTCGAACCTTCTGTCGGAATTGCCCGTAAAAATCACTCGCCTGGCCCGCGGGATCGCCTCCGGCAGTGTGCTAGAATTTGCCAACAAGAGCATGTTGGCCGATGCCCTTCGGTGTCGCCAGGACTTTTGATTCTTGGGGAGCGACGGTGCCATGCAGCTGAATCTCTCTCAGCAAATGAAGATGAGCCAGCAGATGAAGCTGGCGCCGCGCATGATTCAGTCCATGGAGATCCTGCAGCTTCCAATCATGGACCTGCAGGAGCGAATCGAGCAGGAACTGGAAGAAAACGTCGTCCTGGAGCTCGACACCGACACCGAAGCCGTCTCTGACACCGAACGCAAGCTTGAGCTGCAAAAGGCCCGAGAAGAAGCCAATGCGGCCAAGCTCGACGAGAAAGAACTGGTCGTCGACGAGGAACACGACAACGCCGAAGACTTTGAACGGTGGGAATCCTTGCTGGAGGAGCTGCCCGACGACGAAGAGATTCCCACTCACCGCGTGTCGGCCAACCGCATTGCGGAAGAGGCCGAACGGATTCACGACGTGATGGCCAACCTCGAGGACGAGGGCAAGACGCTGCAAGAGTACCTCCTCGAGCAGTTCCGCTTCTACGAACTGCCGGAGCGGTTGCGGCAGTTCGGCGAATACCTCATCCAGAGCCTCGACCACGACGGACGGCTGCAAAGTACGTTGGCAGAACTGGTTCAGGTTTACGGACAGCCGATTTCTCAAGAAGAGGCGGAGTACGTCCTGTCGCTAATTCAAAAACTCGACCCGCCCGGCGTCGGCGCACGAGACCTCAAAGAATGCCTGCTCCTCCAAATCCCAAACGACCATCCCCGCCGAGATCTTCTCGTCAAATTGATCCGCTCCCATCTGGAAGACATTGCCGAAAATCGCTTGCCGGCCATCCAACGCGCGACCGGCTATTCGCTGGAAGCGATCAAGGCTGCTATCGACGACTTGAAGCACCTGGAGCCGCACCCTGGGAGACAATTCGAACACACGCCTGTCCAACGAGTCGTTCCGGAACTCCGGGTCACCAAGGACGAAGAGACGGGCCGTTGGGTCGTGGAGCTGATTGACGAGCACATTCCGAAGCTGCGAATCAGCAAGAAGTACCGCGAACTGCTTCGCAACGGGGCGGATCCGCAGACGCGAGCGTACATCAAGAAAAAGATCGAGTCCGCCAAGTGGCTGATGGACTCGATCGCTCAACGGCAAAATACACTCAAGAAGGTTGCACAGGCCATCATCGATCACCAAACGGAGTTCCTGGAAAAAGGGCCCGAGTACATTGCGCCGCTCAAAATGCAACAAATCGCGGATGTCGTTGGCGTGCACGTGACGACCGTCTCACGAGCGGTCGACGACAAATGGATCGAAACACCCCGGGGACTTTTGCCATTGAAACGCTTTTTCGCCGCTGGCACAAAAACCTCGGACGGCGAAGACGTCTCCTGGCAGGTTGTCCAGTTGAAGCTGAAGGAGCTGATCGACAACGAGGACAAAAGAAATCCGTTCAGCGACGAGGCCCTTCAAAAAGAAATGGCGAAGTTGGGCTACCAGCTTTCCCGACGGACAATCACCAAGTATCGAAAAAAAATGGGCATCCCCCCAGCACGTGTCCGCCGCCAGTATTGACATTCACCCGGCCCTGCCGCGCCCTGTCTCTCCGCGTCCCCTACGCCGGCCTCAGCTCGGCCTCCCTTCCCGTGATTCCATGGCCCAATCGACAGACCTTCTGACGCTTCCGTCAATCGAATTCCCGGACACTCCGGTCTGTGTGCCCGAAGCCGAGAGTTTCCTACTCTGACATCGGGTCTGGAAGTGTCAACGGGAGGACATCGAAGAGGATTCTGTGAGTTGCGCCACTATGGACGAAAGCATCTCCGTGCGACCCACCTTCCCCGTCCTTGATCGACGTAATTGTTTACCGCCATGGGACGAACTGATGTTGGCTGATCGGGCGGAAGTGAA
>CAYSAG010000239.1:0-8145 GCA_964428935.1 uncultured Planctomycetaceae bacterium
CCGGGTGCAAACACCGCTCAACAATGTCCGCCAACCGTCGGTCCACCCCGGGCACTCGCCGGTGCTCGTCTGGCAACGGGCTGGAATAAACAATCTCGCGGTAGACTCGCAAACGCTCGGGCAACCCTTCGGCTTGCCGAATGCGCTGCTCGTTCTCGGGCGTTCGGTACGGCGGGTGTCCCACCAGCAGGTGGTAGAAAAGCGCGCCCAAAGCGTAGACGTCCCACCGCGCGTCCGGTACGGCCTGCAGGTCGGCCTGCTCGGGAGCCATGTAGAACAAGGTGCCCAAGGCCGGGTCCTGCTGGTCCGACAACCGAGACTGCCCGAAGTCGCAGAGCCGCGGTTCCATGTCGGCGTCCAACAGCACGTTGGCCGGTTTCAGGTCGCAGTGCAGAACGCCGCAGCCGTGAGCGTGAATGAGTCCGCGGAGGATGGACTTGACAATGCGGACGGCTCGGTCGGGAGCCAGCGGCTGCCGGTCCAGCAGCGCCTGCAGCGACCCGTTCTCAATGTACTCCATGACGAAGTACGGCGGCTGGCTGTCCCAACCAACGTCAATCAGACGGACAATGTAGCGCGACGTGTAGAGCAGAGCCAGTTTTTCGATTTCGCGACTGAGCAGGGTCCAGTCGAGCCCGCGCCGGTGGTAGTAAAACTTAATGGCCACCTTCTTGCCCGTTTTCTGCTCGTAGGCCAGCCACACCGACCCGTACGCTCCCCGGCCTAAACACCGCAAGACCGTGTAGCCGGGGACGTCGGCCGGCGGACGCTCGTCGCGTCGACTGGACTGAGCCGACCGGGCTCGGGCCGTCGTGTCTTGAAGGGGCGTCGCGTCCCAAGGCGACACGGGTGCTGTCGCAGCCGAAAACTTTTGCTCCTCGCCGCCGCTTTGCCAGTTGCTTTGCGACATTCAACCGCTCGTTTCGTCGGAAAAAGCCTGCTTCGCTGAAACGGCAAGACGGACAAGGAAGAGAATTGCCCGAAACCGCTTCGCGACAGCGCTTCGACGCGTCGGGCGGCACCGCGGAAAGTCCGGACGCCGGCTTGCGTCGGAGCAAGTGAAGCCGACGCCGTTCGACCGGCCCGTGGGTCTGCCGTCGAACCTTTTTTTCGCTTTCCTGAGACCCGTTCGTTTCGCCGCCAGTCGGCTGAACCCACCGAAGAGCGGCCGCTTCGGCGACCACTCCGACCAACAGGCTCAGCGGCCGGGTCAACAAACCGGCAGGCCGCCCAAGCCAGTCTTGGCAGGCCGTTGGCCGCTGTCAAGCGGCTGAGCGCCGAGCCGTCTGCCGCGAAACGGCGGGCTTCGTCGCCGTCGGTCGCCAGGCCGCTGGCCGAGTCGCTGTGCACCGCCGCAGTCGGTTCGCTCCATGCGACCTCAGCCCCGTCCCGTTCCAGCGCCTTCGCGCGGCGGCCAAGCGGCGAGTCACGTCCAAACGGCCTGTCTGCGGCAGGCCGCTGCGACTTCGCTCAGACTGCCGACCTGGCAGTCAGCGCGCCGCGTTCAGACCCTGCCACTCTGGCAGCCTCCCGGGCAGCGCACTGGAGAGTGTGTCGTAACTCGGTGTACTGAAAGAAGAAACGCCCGACGCGCCTGTGGCCAACCGCTCCGGCATGCCATGTGCAGCCCCGACCGACTCAGTCGGGGGAAGAGCGACGTCGGCAACCGGGGTCCGGGTGAGAGGTGAGTTTTATTGGCACGAGCGTCGCGCGGAAGCCGGGTCGGCTAAAGCAGACGGACTTCGGAAAAGCATTGGTCGGTCAGGCTCCCGCGCGGCCAAGACCGTGGTGGAAACTAGAAGCGAAGGGAGGACTAGGCCATGGCAAGGAGACTGACTCAACTGCAGCGGGTGACGGTCGCTTTGGCCGTCCTGGTCGGTTTGACGCTGGGCGTGGGAGCCACGGCGCTGGTCAGCGGAACGCAAAGCTCCGACCAGCCGGCCGCGTCGTTCGACTCGGGCTCGTACCAACGAGCTCAAGACCTGTCGGCGGCGTTTCGGCAAGCGGCTCGAGTCATTGGGCCGTCGGTGGTCAGCATTACCACCGAGACGCACGTTGGCTACGTGCAAGCGGGTCCGGGAATGGTCCCACAGATTCCGGAAGAGCTGCGGCGGTTTTTCGGCGACGAGTTCGGCCGGTTCTTCGACATTCCCGTGCCTCCGCGCGGAGGCGTGCAAGTGGGCTTTGGCAGCGGCGTCATTGTCAGCAAGGACGGCTACATTCTGACCAACAACCACGTGGTCGCTGACGTCGACCGCATTACGGTGAAGACGTGGGACGAGTCGGAGTACACGGCCGAGGTGGTGGGACGGGACCCGAAGACCGACGTGGCCGTCCTGAAAATCAACGCCGACAACCTCCAGCCGGCCCGACTGGGCGACTCGGACCAAGTGCAAGTCGGCGACTGGGTCTTGGCCATTGGCGGACCGTTTGGTTTGGAGCACACCGTGACGGCCGGAATCATTAGCGCGAAAGGACGCAGCACCATTGGGCTGGCCGACTACGAGAACTTCATTCAGACGGACGCGGCCATCAACCCGGGCAACAGCGGTGGCCCGTTGGTGAACTTGCGAGGTGAAGTGATTGGAATCAACACGGCCATTGCCTCGCGCACCGGTTCGTACGCCGGAATCGGCTTTGCCATTCCAATCAACATGGCCCGTCGAATCATGGACAGCTTAATCCAACACGGGCGTGTGGAGCGGGGTTACCTGGGAGCTGTCATTCAGGACTTGAGCAAAGACCTGGCCCGCTCCTTCGGCTACGACGGGCCTTACGGCGTGCTCATTGCCGACGTGGCCAAAGACGGGCCGGCCGAGAAAGCGGGGCTGCGTCCGGGCGACATTGTCGTCAAGTACAACGGCAAGCCCATGCGTCACGCCAGTGAACTGCGGAACGCCGTGGCGTCGACTCCGCCCGACACCGTGGCCGAACTGGAAATTTTCCGGGACGGCCAAGTCCGAACGGTCAAGGTGAAAATCGGTTTGCTCGACGAAAAGGTCATTGTCAGTCAGAACGGACAGGCTTCGTCGTCCACTGACTTGGGCCTGACCGTCCGGACGCTGACGCCGCAGATTGCCGAACAGCTTGGCTACGACGCCGACCAAAAGGGCGTGGTAGTGGTCGAAATTGACCCGACCGGCTTGGCTGCGGCCGCGGGCCTCCGACCCGGAGACATCATTGTGTCGGTCAACGGCCAACCGGTCGTCGACGCCACGTCGTTCCGAAAGGCTTTGCGTCAGGCCGACCTGCAGAAAGGCATTCGCATGCAGGTGAAGTCGCAGGGCTACAGCCGGTTCGTGTTCCTGAAAGCTCGGTGAGCGAAGCGGCAGGCGCGGACGACGGGCTTGGCGGAGCGGCGGTCGACGCGCTGAAGCCGCTCGTTTCGCCGAGCCCGTCCGACCGCTCGGCGTCACTCGGTTGGTGCTTGGCGACCGAGGGAGGCTGCTGGAAATGAGCAACGCGGCTGGTTCGAACGCGGTGGCTCGAAAGGCGGCTCGACCGCAACAGCCGGACGCAGCGCGAGCGGCTCAGACCGACGGCCCGGTCCGGCCCGACGCCCCTTTGCCGGACGCCGGCCTGACCAGCCTGCTGCTGAAGGACCTGTCCGCGCTGTTGCGAGAACCCATGCACCAGCAAGACGCCGAGTGGGCCAAGGCCATTGTCGACAAGCTACTGCAACTGACCACGCCGCAGCCTCCCGAGCAAAGCCAAACCGCGGAAACGGCCGACGCGTCGGCCGGCCGCACGCCAAACGCGACGCAAGCCGAGCTGGCGGACGAGCTGCAACACTTGCGCGAACGGCTGGTCCGTCTGCGTCAGCAAATTGAGTGGAAAACCAGTCCGCTTCACCCGCAGGTCGACGACGAACTGAAGGCTTCGCTGTTGACCTCGGTCAAACGCGTCGTCCAACTGCTCGGCAAAGCGGCGCGCCGAGAGTCGCTCGGCTGAAGGCGGCTACGGGCGAGCTTTCCAGCCGGGTTTGCTCGCGTCCTTCGTTTCTGCCTCGGACGCCGTTTCTTTTTTCGAGCGAGTCGTGTTTTCCGAGCGTGCCGTCTTCGAGTTGTCCGCCGAGCCCCCGTCTTTGCTCTCGGACTTCGACTTCTCACGCGTCTCCGTCCGCTTGGCCTTCAGGTGACGCGACAAGATTTCTGCTCGGTAAGCCTTCAGCGGTCGAATGAGCGTGCGCACGAGGAATTCGCGGCGTCCTTGCCAGTCCTGCGGCGAGACGCCAGCCTGTGCTCGCAGCCGGTCCATTGCCGCCAACGTTTGCTCCACGGCCAGGACGCTTTGGTCAATGTCGTTCAAGACAATTTCCGCTGAAGTGGGACGCACCGACGCCCGGTTCAGCCACCGTCCGGCCAGCGTTTGCAGCAGCGCGTTCATTTGGTCCCAGCGTTGGACGGGGTCGGGCAAGGCCGACGGCTGGTCACGGAGCAGCTTCAGCGCCTGGACGACTTCTCGCACCGAGCGGTCTGCTGGCGGAGCGAAGTAAACGGTGTGCAGTCGGTGGAGCAGTTCGGCCGACGGGTTCGGCTGGGTCGACCGAGCCCACAGCGAGGCGACCTCGGCGTGCAGAAAGTAGCTCACCAGCGGGTCGTACGGCTGTTCGTAGCGTTCGACTTCGCGAATTTTTGCGGGCGTCGGCGAGTGAACGGCCTGGCCCAAGGCTTTCAGGAAGTCCAGCCGGTGCTGGTCTTCGGCCGTTCGCGTTCGACGAGGCTCCTCGCCGCTGACCAACCGAATTTTCGTCCGTGGGTGCTTGGTCAACTGTTCGCGCACGGCCTTTCGGTACGCCCAGTACTGGTCCGGGTACTGCGACAGCAGCTCGGCCCGCTTCTGCACTTCCCGCAGACGCAGTCGGACCTCGGGGGCTTGAGCGTCCGGGCCGGCGAAGCTGGCCAGCAGGCGAGTGTGTCGCGCCAGCAAGGCAACCATTTGCTGTCGTTTCGGTCCCCACTTGAGCACTTCCAGCGGGACTCGGAAGGCCAGACGGGCGTCGGCCAACGTGTTCGTCACGCCGGCGAAGTCGTCGGACTTCTCCACTCCCACGTACGCCACCACCCGGAGCAGCTCGGACCAGTCCAGACCGGCCGAAGCCAGCAGCCGACGCACGTGCGGGGCCTTCAGCCGTTCCAGCACCCCCGGCTGCACCACCCCGGCCGGCAGACGCGTGGCCGTCAGCAGCATTTCGCCCGGTGCCGTCTCGAACACCACCACGTGCGGAAAGACGTCGCGCAGCGTCCGCAGAATCGACTGAAGCGACTCCGGACCGCAGTCAATGCTCTGAAACCGCTGGCAGTAAATTCCGTCGTCAGCCAAGTGACGAGCCACTCGGCGGTAGTAGCTTCGAGTCCACCGACTGGTGGAATGGAGCAGGGCGGCCGAGTCGGGGTTGTCGAGAATGAGGTCGAAGCGGGCCGAGCCGCAGCACAAGGCCACGGCCGGGTCCACCGGCAGCAGTTGCAGCCGGTCGTCGTCGAGCGACGCTTCGCCGGTTCGAGCCAGCCGCTGCCGGGTCAATTGCACCAACGCTCGGTCCGGCTCGACACACACCACTTGCTGCGTCGGGAAGCCCAAACAGGCCGTCAACTGACAGCCGCCCCCCAAGCCCAGCAGCAGCACGCGTCGAGGCCTCTGGTGAAGGCAAAGCGGGACCACAGCGTGAAGCAGCTCCGGCGCGTAGTGCGGGTTGACCCGCGGGTCGGCGCTGACCACCGACTTCGGCACGCCCGACTCACGCACCACCCAAGTCGCTCCGCGGCACACCCACACCGTCAGAGTGCTCCGACCACTCTCGCAGACCGCCACACACCGACTTTCGTCCAAGTGCGGCAGCAGAGCCGGCTCCAGGCCCGTCCGCTTGGCCTGAAACACCTGCGAGTTGAAAAGCAGTTTCGCGGAAAGGTCGGGACGAAAGCGAGAGCTCCACCAGGGAGAAGCCAGGGCGGCCAAAGCCGCCGCACAGGCCAAGGCCGCTCGCAACCACGGCGCTCGCGCGTCGGACGCCTCCGCAGACGCTGCCGGTCTTTTCTCAGACGGCCCGCCCCGTTCGGCCGCTCGTTCGCCCTCCGTCGCTCCTTTGCGGCCGCTGTCTTTCCCCAGCCCGTGTTGTGGCGTCGGCTGCTTCGGCCGGACCGACCGCTCGGTCTGCGAAAGCCGTTCCGACGGCTCCGGCCGGTCGGTCTGTCGAGCCGCCGACGCTCGTCGCGCACGGACCGCGGCTGCCCACCACCGAGCCAAGCCCAAAGCCACCAGCACGTAGCAGCACGAACTGACCAGCGTGGCCGTCCCCACCAACGGCAACAACAGCCGTCCGAGTGCAAACCCGACGCACACCGCAGCCAGCGACCGAGCAAGGCCGCTGAACGGTCGGCGGCCAGACGGACTGCTCGGACCAAACAATTTTCCAAACGGGACCGTTTGGACGCTCACCGAGCCAGCTCCGGTCCGCGCAACGCCGGCCGGCACCAGCAACGCCGCCAGTCCTCCCACTGGGAGCAACGTCACGGCCAACAACGCCAGCCGAGCGGGCATGGAAACGACCACGTGTCCCAGAAAAGCGTTAATGCCCAAGGTCGCTTGCACAAGGAGCGGAAAGGCGGCCAACAGCAGCGAACCCAAAGCGGCCAGAGCGAGCGTAGCGGCCGCAGCCCGTCGCCCGTTCGGCCGGACCACCCAACCGGCCAGGCCCGCCCCGAGCAACACCAACGCCCACTCGCTGGCGGCCAACCACAGGCCGACGGGCATGAGCTGGTGGAGCATTCGCGTCAGGCCGGCCAGCAACAGGCCGACCGTCACCAACGCCAAGCCCGCCAGCAGCTCGACGACCCCGGCGGCTTGGACGGACTGCGCGCACCGAACGCTTGGAGCGGCATTCTGCACCGGGTCCGGCTCAGACGCGGCCGACGCGGCTCGACGCCACAGGTTCGCGCCGGCGGTCGCGAGCGCCAACACAGCGGCCGACCAGCGAAGGACGTTCAGCCCGAACAACGGAGCCAGCAAGTTCGCCGACAACAGAACGGTCACCGCGGCGGCGACAAGGAAGACGGCCGAGTGGCGAGCTCGAAGGGAAACGTCGCTGGCCAGGCTGTCGGCCAGAGCGGTGGCGACGAACAGCGGAAGACCCAGTGCCAGCACAGCGGCACTGCTCGTCAGCAGAAGTCCGACCGCCACACGGCCCGCAAGCGACCACGGCAACCAGCGGGCGGCTTCAACAACCGCCTGAACCAGCCACGACTGCACGGCCGTCAAAACAAAAAGCCCGACGGCCCACCAGACAACCGGCCCGGCGAGGGTCAACGGCCGGGACAAGCGGGCTGACCGGTCTCGGCGCGCCGGCGCGTGTTGAGACTGGGCCCTCCGCGGGCTTGCGCCGACGAGCGTTCCCGCCACCAGCCCCACGGCCGTGGCTCCGGCCACCGCAACGACGCTCCAAACCGTCGTGCCGAAAGCCACGAGCACCAGCGACAGCCCGGACAACAGCGTCCACCCGACGCTCAGACCAGCCAGCACCAGCGGTGTGGCGTCGCTGGCGGCCAGACGCGAGCAGCCCGTCCGCAGCGTTCGAGCCGCTCGGCGGGCCGTTTCCAAGACGCGAAGGGCGTGCCGGCCAATTCTCGACCAGTCGACACCAGTGGTTGGCGGAAGCGGGTGGCCGCCGGGAGCGGTTCTTTTTCGCCGTCTTCGACGAGTGGGTTCGTCCTTGGTCCTTCGGGGCATGTTGCGTCCCTGCAGGTTTGCTCGCCCTTGGTCAACCTTGCGTGCTGCTGCCCTGTCAGCCGGCTCGGCCTGCGCACGAACGGACCCGCCGCGCTGAGGAGAAGTCCTCGCCGCCAGACAAGCCAGCCGGCTCACGGTGGGGCGTCTTTTACTTCAACGCAGCCTCTTTCGGCAAGGCCGCTTACGAACCGACGTCCACGGCCGTCCCAGCTTCGGTCCCGGTCCGGGTGTCGCGACAGGCCAGCCGCCGCACGTCGTGCTGCGCACAGCCGTTCTCCACTGCCGAACGCTGACACCTGCTCAAGAACACGCTGGCGGCGTCACGTCAGGAGGGTCGTCGCCCCGGTCCGTTTATTTCCAACCGCCGGAGTGCTGTGTCACGCCGAAAAGTTGGGACTCAGTCGACTGTGGCGAACTGTCTCG
>CAYSAG010000240.1:0-8109 GCA_964428935.1 uncultured Planctomycetaceae bacterium
TGAGGCTCGACGGGGCAACCGGGCGGCCCGACGCGTGTTGCGCTTTGCCAAGAACCCGGCGACGTTCCTTTCGACGACACTCATAGGCAACAACCTGGCCAACTACATGACCACCGTGGGCATTGGGTTGGCGGCGGCCTGTTTCGTGGCGGAACGGTTGCCTTCGGTCGAGCTGGTTTCCACCCTGTTGGTTGCTCCCGTGGTGTTTGTCTTTGGCGAGCTGATGCCGAAGAGTTTGTACTGCCGGGCGCCGAACACGCTTTTGAAGAAAAACTCGGCGCTGTTCGAATTGTTCTACTTTCTCTTCGTGCCGCTCAGCTTCCCGCTCATTCTGTTGGTGAACCTGCTGCAGCGCCGAGGCACGGCGCGACCGGAGGACGTCGAATTCGTTTTCGGTCGAAAGCGACTGGTCGAAGTGCTCGTGGTCGGTCACGAACAAGGAGTCCTGACCGAGGCACAACGCCACATTGGCTACGGACTGCTGTTCGTGGCACGGAAGCCGGTAGTGAAGTCGATGACTCCCTCCGACCGTGTCCTCGGCCTGCCGGACGACGCGACGACAGAGGAGATGCTGGCGTTCGCTCGCCGTTACTCCGTTTCGAGCGTTGTCGTTCGAAAGCCCGACGACCCGGCCAGTTGGTACGGGTACGTGCGTGTGTTCGACGTGGCGGTCTACCGAAGGCCGATCCTGGAACTGGTGAGAGAAATGCCTCGCTTCGACCCGAAGACGAGCAATCTGGAAGCGTTGGTGCGCCTGCGCGAAACCGGCGCACAGCACGGACTGGTTTGTCACGACGGCGAGGTGCTGGGCGTGGTCAACGAACGGGGCTTGGTGCAGCAACTGTTCCAAAGCTCGTCGCGGTTGCTCGTGTGAGAGGTTCGCCGGAAGGCGAGACGGAGACGCGGCAACCGTCGCCCGGAGTTCCTCGGCAAACAAATTTTGTCGGCAAACGGCGAAGTCGGTCTTGACCCAAGATTCTGAATCCAGTAAGAATCGCCCCGCACGCAACGAGCTGATCGGTGACATTCATCACCGCCTCATCTCGAACACGCGTCCTTTCACTCTCTCCACTCTCCGTTCGGTTCAGTTAGCGGTTTAGGAAGATGCCCATGTCACGGAAGAAAGTGCGCGCCTTTTGTGCGCTGGTCGGCGTCGGTGTCATCTTCTGGTTGGCGGTTCAGCCCGCTCGGGCTCAATGGTACCCAACGGTCAACGACTGCTTCTGTGCTCAACCGGTTCCACAGCCCGTGTGTCGCACGGTGCCGGTGACCGAGTACCGGCAAGTGCGTCGTATTGTGCGAAAACCGGTCATTGAGCAGCGGGTCGTCGAGCAGCCGGTGACGGAGTACCGCCCGGTGGTGGAGACGCGAACGGTTGACGTTCAAACAATCGAGTACCAGGACGTGGTCGAGTGCCGGACAGTTCAGTATCAGACGGGCTACTGGCAAGTACGGTGGTGTCCGGTTCCACGGGTCAGTCCGTGTGAGTACGACAGCCGTCCGGACCTGTTGGGCTTTCTGAACCGGTTGGGCTACACCATTCAAATGACGTTGACTCCGCCGGTCGTCCCCGTAGCGCAGTACGTTCCGCAAACCATTGTCCGGACCGTGCCGGTCACGCGTCGAATCGCCATTCCGAAGACACGCAAAGTGACTTACAACGTCACTCGCTGGGTGCCGTACACGACGACGAAGAAGGTGGTCATGAACGTCGTCAAGTACCTGGACGAAGAGGTGGTGGCTTGGGAGCCTGTGACTGTTTGGCGAACGGTACCGGTGGGCACACAGCTGGCCTACACCTACACGCCGCTGGTGGTCGGCCCAGCCCAAACCACTCTCGTTCCCCAGCCGGACCCCATTAGCAGTTCCAGCGGCTCGAAGACGCAGCCAACACGCACGGCCACTTCACGAAGCCACAAGTACCAACAACCGTCGTCCCAGCCTTTGCGCTCGTCTCCTCAAAAGAGCAAACCCTCGAACCGCGTTCCCGCCCAACGATCCTCCTTCTCCGTTCCTTCTCGCCCGGGCGCTGCCGGGCCGGCCTACGAGGTTCGGCGAACGGCTGCGGCCACACCACGGCTGGCCGGTTTGCCCAGTGTGATTCGGGTCAGCCGGTGGCAAGCCAGCCGGCAGCGCGTCGGCACCCTCCCCTCTCACGACCCCTCACCCCTCTCCGTCGCAGACACCTCCCCCTAGTGCGACGCCTCCTCACCTCCTTGTCCCCAACTGCGGTTCCATCCTCCTCCTTTCCGAATCGGTTTCCCACCTCCTCGCGGCACCGGCATCAGACCGGTGCCCTTTTTCTTTGCGCCGAGGAGCTTGCGCGGTCGAGGAATCCGTCGAACCGGTCGCCGCTTCCGCCCCCGGCGGGTCGAGAAACCACGCGGCCAGGGCCTCAGTTCGCGCCGCCTTCTTGCTGCATTTTCTGTTTGATCTTCGCCCACGCGTCTTTCAGCGTGACGGTTCGGTTGAAGACCAACTTTTCGTCTGTGGTGTCCGGGTCGACGCAGAAGTAACCGACCCGTTCGAACTGGTAGCGCGTCCCCGGCTTGGCTCCCTTCAGCGAGGGTTCGACCGGGCAGTTCTGCAGCACGACCTTCGAGTTCGGGTTGATGTAGCGGCGCCAGTCTTCGTCTTCCGGAATCTTGCTGGTGTCTTCGATTGTGAACAGGTGCTCGTACAAGCGTACTTCGGCTGGAACCGCGTGAGCGGCCGACACCCAATGAATCGTGGCCTTGACTTTCCGTCCGTCGGGGGCGTGTCCGCCTCGGGTTTCCGGGTCGTAAGTGCAGCGCAGCTCGACCACTTCGCCGGTCTGCGGGTCCTTGACCACGTCGACGCAGCGAATGAAGTACGCGTAGCGCAGCCGCACCTCGCGACCGGGCGCGAGTCGGTAGAACTTCTTCGGCGGGTCCTCCATGAAGTCGTCGCGGTCGATGTAGAGCACCTTGGAAAAGGGCACCTTTCGAGTACCGGCCGACGGGTCCTCGGGGTTGTTGATGGCCTCCAGCTCTTCTGTCTGCCCGTCGGGGTAGTTCTCGATGATCACGCGCAGGGGACGCAGCACGGCCATGACCCTTGGGGCCCGCTTGTTCAGGTCCTCGCGCACGCAGTGCTCCAGCAAGCGAATGTCCGTCAGCGACTCATACTTCGTGACGCCGATCAGGTCGCAGAACTTGCGAATGGCTTCCGGCGTGTAGCCGCGGCGCCGCATGCCACGCAGGGTCGGCATGCGCGGGTCGTCCCAGCCGTCCACGAAGCCCTCCTCGACCAACTGCAGCAGCCTCCGTTTACTCATGACGGTGTAGGTGAGGTTGAGCCGAGCGAACTCAATCTGCTGCGGGTGGTGAATGCCGAGTTGGTCGAGGTACCAGTCGTAGAGCGGTCGGTGCGTTTCGAATTCGAGCGTGCAGAGCGAGTGCGTGATGCCTTCGATTGAGTCGGACTGGCCGTGAGCGAAGTCGTACATGGGGTAGATGCACCACTTGTTGCCCTGACGGAAGTGCGGCACGTGCCGAATGCGGTACATGATTGGGTCGCGCAGAATCAGGTGTTTCGAGGCCATGTCGATCTTGGCCCGCAGCACGTGAGCTCCGTCGGGAAACTCGCCCCGCCGCATCCGTTCGAACAGCTCCAGGTTTTCTTCCACCGACCGGTTCCGGTACGGACTCTCCTTGCCCGGCTCAGTAATCGTCCCGCGGTTTCTCCGAATCTCTTCGATGCTTTGGCTGTCGACGTACGCCTTGCCGGCTTTGATCAACTGGACGGCCCATTCGTAGAGCTGCTCGAAGTAGTCCGACGCGTAGTACTCCCGGTCCCCCCAGTCGAAGCCCAACCAACGAATGTCCTCCTTGATTGCTTCGACGTACTCCATGCTCTCTTTCGTCGGGTCGGTGTCGTCGAAGCGGAGGTTGCACAGCCCGCCGAATTCCTCGGCCACGCCGAAGTTCAAGCAAATCGACTTGGCGTGGCCAATGTGCAGGTAGCCGTTGGGCTCGGGAGGAAACCGGGTGTGCACCTGCTTGCACTTACCGGACTTCAAGTCCTCCACGATTCGCTGACGAATGAAGTCCAGCCCCTGTTTCTTCTCGTCGCTCTTCTTATCTTGAGCAGCCACGGCTAGGTCCCTCTTGAGTTCTTTGCCGGCTTCTTCTCGACAGCGGGTCTTCCGTCACGTTTTATGGCTCCGGCGTGCGACAAACGTGCTCCGGAAGACTTCCTGCGCAGGACGACCGTTCCGGTTCTCCGCTCGGTCCCGCTCATTCAGATGAGTCCGTCCGCACCAGCTCCAGCGCCCGGTCGATTCGTCGAAGCACCCGTTCCCTTCCCAACAACTCCAAGCAGTCGAACATGCCGATTCCCACCGACTTGCCGGTGACGGCCACCCGAAGGGCGTGGATCAGCTGTCCGACTTTCACGCCTTCGCTTTCCACAAATCGGTGCAGCTCTTGTTCGAGTGTCGGAGCGTCGAACGGTTCGACCTGTGCGAGCCGGTCGCGGAACTTCGTCAGCAGTGCGACGGCTTCCGGCGGCTTGCGCAGGCGCTTGGTCACCGCCTTCGAGTCGTACTGCAGTTGTTCGTCGTCTACGAAGAACTCGTCGTAGCTCAAAACGTCGCTGAACAGTTTCAACCGGTCGCCCATGGCTTGGACGAGCCGACCGACGAACTGCCGGGTTCGCTCCGACGGCCGCTCCTCCACGTAACCGGCTTTCTGCAAGAACGGCAGACAACCCTCGACCTTCTGCTCCAGTGAAAGCCGTCCCATCCAATGGACCTGGTAGCTCATGAGCTTCTCCGGGTCGAAGCCGGCCGGGCTCTTGACGATTCGGTCCAACGTAAAATGGGCGACCGCCTCTTGGAGCGACAAGAACTCGGTGCGGTCGTCCAGCGACCACCCCAGACGAACCAGAGCGTTCCGGAGCGCCTGGGGCAAGTAACCCATTCGCTGGTAGTACTCGACCATGACCGGGTCCGGAATCTGGTCCGGCGGCACGCCCAACCGACGGAACACTTCGTCGGCCTGTTCGAACATTTTTCGAAACTGCGGGTAGTTTCGGTACTGGTCGACCTTCCGCTTGCTGAGCTTTTCCTTCGAGCCCGGCGCGGCCACGTATGGGACGTGAACGAACTGAGGCAACGGGTTTCCAAGTGCTTCGTGCAGCAAGACCTGAATGGGCGTGTTCGACAGGTGCTCTTCCGCTCGAATGACGTGCGTAATGCGCATGTGAGCGTCGTCGACGACGGTGGCGAAGTTGTAGAGGGGAGACCCGTCCGCGCGAAGCAAAACCGGGTCGGGAATCAAGCTGCAGTCCCACTCCACGTGCCCGCGCACCACGTCGTCGATTGCGACCGTTCGGTTCCGCGGCACGAGGAAGCGAACGACGTAAGGTCGTCCTTCTTCGAGGTACTGTTCGATCTGGTGTGGCGTCAGGTCGAGCGAGCGTCGGACGTTGAGGTACGGTCGTTTTTCGCGGCGAGCTGCTTCGCGGTCTGCCCGCACCACTTCGGGCGGGTCGAAGTCGCGGAAGGCCTTCCCTTCCGCCAACAGTCGTTCGGCTGCCTGCCGGTAAAGCTCAAACCGCTGCGACTGAAAGTACGGTCCGTACGGACCGCCGACCTCCGGTCCCTCGTCCCAGTCCAGCTCCAGCCACCGGAAAGCTTCCAGGATCGGAGCAATGGCTTCTTGAATGTTACGCTGCTGGTCGGTGTCGTCGATTCGCAGCACAAACTGGCCGTCGTTGTGCCTGGCCCACAGCCAGTTGAACAGCGCCGTCCGCATTCCCCCCAGGTGCATGTACCCGGTGGGACTGGGAGCGAAGCGAGTCCGTACGGTTTGGTTTGAGGTCTGCTGTTGCTGGTTCATCGGTCCACGAATCCCCGGGTCTTGGCCGGAGCAATGCGAGAACTGTTGCTTGAGGCGGCAGGGCCGTTCGGTCCCGGCGTTCGTCGCCCGGCAGCTCGCCGTCGCCGCTGTCTCCGAGCGTCGAGCAACAGAACCGGCGATCATAGGGGAGGGGTTTTCGTACGGTCAAGGAATTGCGGTCCCTTTCGCCGGCGATTCTGCTGAGCGGGAGCTTCCGGGGGCTTGATCTTGCGCAGGACTGGAAGCCACCGGTGGGCTGGCGCACGAGCCGCTTTTGGGCTGTTCGGCCCTCTGCTAGAATCCGTCCGCCTGGAACTCCACAGACAGCGTCGCGGCGGCCTCGTTTTTCCGACAGCGTTCGACGGGGCCGAGGGACGCTCGACAGGTCCTGTCGACGGAAGGGACACAGGAGGGAAACCGTGCGTTGGACGAAGACTTTCATTCCAACGATGAAGGAAGTGCCGGCTGACGCGGAGATTCCCAGCCACCAGCTGATGCTTCGAGCGGGCTTGGTGCGTCAGGTAATGGCCGGAGCCTACACGTACTTGCCGCTCGGTTGGCGGGCAATGCGGAAGGCCGAGGCGATCGTCCGGGAGGAGATGGAACGGGCCGGAGCGATCGAGCTGTTCATGCCGGCGCTGCAGCCGATCGAGCTGTTCGAGCGAACGGGACGGAAGGACGATTTTGGCGACGTGCTGGTCAATTTCGAGCTGAAGCGGGGGGACCGCACCGTCCACGTGGCGCTGGGGCCGACACACGAGGAAGTCATTACCGACCTGGTGGCCAAACACATCAGCAGCCACCGGCAGCTTCCCATTACGCTGTTCCAGATTCAGACGAAGTTCCGCAACGAGGAGCGTCCTCGGTTCGGCGTTCTGCGGACCAGTGAATTCTTGATGAAAGACGCGTACAGCTTCGACCGGAATTTGGAAGACCTGGAGCGTTCGTACCGGCTGATGTACGACGCCTATTGCCGGATTTTCGCCCGCTGCGGGTTGGACTTCATTCCTGTCGAAGCGGAAAGCGGACCGATCGGCGGAGAGGCCTCGCACGAGTTCATGGTGCCGGCGGCAAACGGCGAAGACCGCTTGGTCCGGTGCGACCAATGCGGGTACGCAGCGAACCTGGAACGAGCGGCGACGGGGCGGTCGCAGCCGACAGTGGCGGTCCCGCCGGACGCTCCCCCCTTCCGCAAGGTCCAGACCCCGGGCATGTCGACCATCGAGCAGGTCAGCAGGTTCTTGGGATGCCGTCCCGAGCAGATGATCAAGACGCTGATTTACCTGGTCGACGGTGAGCCGGTAGCCGTTCTCATTCGGGGCGACCACGACGCCAACGAGGCGAAGATCCGGAGGACGCTGGGAGCCCGTTCGGTCGAACTGGCCGACCCTCAGACAATCGAGCGCGTCACCGGAGCGCCGGTCGGATTTGCGGGACCGGTGGGGCTGAAATGCCGCCTTGTGGCCGACCACGACGTGGCGGGCGTGACCGACGGCGTCACCGGGGCAAACGAAGCCGACGCTCACTTGACCGGCGTGGTCGTCGGCCGCGACTTTCAGATTGAGAAAACCTACGACCTCCGAATGGCGGTGGCCGGGGACCCGTGTCCCAGCTGCCGGCAGCCGATGGAACTGGTTCACGGCATCGAGGTCGGCCACGTCTTCAAGCTGGGAACCAAGTACAGCGAAGCCCTCGGCGCGTACTTCCTGGACGAGCAGGAGCAGCGGCGACCGATCATCATGGGGTGCTACGGCATCGGCGTGAACCGCATTGTCGCCGCGCTGGCAGAGACCAAGCACGACCAAAACGGGCTGGTGTGGCCGCTGTCGATTGCCCCTTACGAAGTGCTGGTCTTGGCCGTCAACATGGATGACGAACAGGTGGTCCAGACGGCGGACCGAATCTACGAGTCGCTGAAGCAGGCTGGCGTCGACGTGCTGTACGACGACCGGGCCGCTCGGCCGGGTGTCAAGTTCAAGGACGCCGACCTGATCGGTTTTCCGCTGCGAGTCGTGGTCGGGGCGAAAGGCCTGAAGCAGGGGGTGGTCGAGCTGAGCTGGAGAGACAGCGGAGAAAAACGGCCGGTCCCGGTCGACGCCGCAGTGGAGCGGGTCCAAGAGGAACTGCAACGGCGACGAGAGCAGGAAAGGCAGGCCGCGGAAGAAAAAGTACGAGCGGCCGCTGGCTGACCCGCCGAAACGTCCGGCTTGTTTGCGAAAACCGTGGAGGCCGTTCAGAATATGTC
>CAYSAG010000241.1:0-8073 GCA_964428935.1 uncultured Planctomycetaceae bacterium
AACTCGTCCAGTCGAAACGTCTTCTTGTAAACCGTTTCGCCCTTCGGGTTGGTAATTCGCACCAGTGCCGGTTTGCCGCCGTAGACCGAAGCCTTCTCGTCCAGGTCGTAGCGAGCGTCGCGGACCCACACCTTGAACCGCACCGGTTGACCGGGCCGGTAGACGGGCCGGTCCGTGACGACAAAGGCTCGAGTTTGCTTGTAGGTTGGCGTGGAGCGGCGGGCGTACCAAACCCCTTCGAAGCCCAGGAAGGCCAAACGCCCGTCTCGGGTTCGAGCAATGGTGACCCATTGAAAGCGGGAGGGCAGTTCGTCGGCGGACAAGACCAGTTGTCCGTCCGCGTCGGTGAACTCGGCGAAGTTCTTCGTGCGGACGACGTAGCGGGCTCGCCCGACCGACTGCAACCGGTAGCCGAAAAACTCCACGTTCGCTTCCGGAATGGGCCGACCGGTCACGGCGTCTGCCACGTAGTAGTAGACTCCCCCGTCGAACGGCTTGCGCAGAATGACCGTGTCGGCCACCCAGACGACAATTCGGCTGACGTTGCCGCCTTCGAGCTGTCCGACCAACAGGTAAACGCCGGCCTTTTGCAACGGCGTGGTGAGTGTGGTCAGGCGGTCGAAGTGGTTGGGAGCCGGCTCCAGGTCGACCGTCCAGTCAGCCACCAGCGGCCCCAAGTAGCGTGTCTCGTTGCGAACGACCAACCGGTAGCCAATGTTGCTCAGGTTCAGCTTCTGTCGGTCGACCCGCTGGGGGTTGGACCGCAGGTAGTTCTTGACGTCGTCCAGCAGCGTGTCGATTCGGACCCGGTAGGCTTTCAGGTGCAAGCGGTGTCCATTTCGGAAACGGAACTGGACTGTCGGCCCACGACCGGCCGGCTGGACCCGGGCCGGCTCGAACCGACCCCAGGCTCCGACAATTTGCTTCAGCCGCCGCTCGGCCTCTTCTCGCCGCCGGCCGTCGAAACGTTCGACCGCCTGTTTCCAGACGGCGGCCGCCCGCGGGTACTGGCGGCGGTTCTCGTAGACGGTGGCCAAACGCGTCACGGCTCGCCAGGCAAGTTCGTCGTTGGAGCTGTCGGCCACTTGGCGGTACAGACGAATGAAATTGAATGGCTTGGGCAGGTGGAACCGCCGGACGCCGGTCTTGAGTCGGGCCAGCGTTTCGTCGTCGGCCAGCGTGTGCACGGAGTAAGGCGTTTCTTTGAGTTTGCCGGTTTCGTCCAGGACAGGTCGGGGGACCCAACCGAGGGTTTGCAACGTCTGCACGCCGAACTGGCTCCAAAGGAAGTCGGCAAAGGTGAGCGTCAACCGGTCGGCTCGCGACGGGTCGGCCGCAGCCGCTTGCTGCAGCAACCAGCGCCAGCGTTCGCCGTCGGACTGAGCCTTTCCAAAGCTCTCGGGCACGCGGTAGAAGACGGGGCGTCCCTTTTCGTCGACCGGGGCTCCCGGTGCGCCGCCGTAGGCCCAGGGTGGGGTCGAGCGGTCGGCTTCGTCGTAGTTGACCTCGGTCTTCAGGTCGGTCAGACGTTGGAGCAGCCAGGCGTTCGACCCGTGCCGGCCGGCGAAGACGTGCTCCGCGAACTGCTCGTAGTAGTCCGCCTTCTCGACCGGACGCCCCTCTTTCTCGACCAAGGGCAGGCCTTTCCACATGAGTTGCAAGGCGCGCGTGCGGTCCAACTCAAAGACATTCACGTAGCGGCCGCCTCCACGCCGACTGCCCCGGTAGAACTTGCCAGCAACAATGACTCCGTGGTGGGGTCCACGCAGAAAGGTGGCGGCTGCGGCTTGCAGCAAACGCCAGTTACGGGAGTGAACGTGCAGCACGGCGTCGCGGAAGCCGTCGACCTCGTCGGTGCGGCCCAGGCGGCCGAGACACTCAATGCCCTTTTCCAGGAAACGGCCGACGCGGGTGGGGTCCGCCTGCGGGTCCAAAGCGAGCTGGCGGAAAAGCTGGTAGGCGTCGCGGAAGTTGCCGTCTTGAAAGAGCTGTTCGGCTGCCGACTCGCTTGGCTTGGACTTCTCGGCCGACGGGTCCGCTACGGAAAAGACTCCCCACAACGCGGTGGCCGCCAAGAGGAACGTCGCGGTCGAACGTGCGAACATGTCTGCCGACTCCTCTGTCTGGTCTGTCCCAGGCCCGCAGCGAAAGAGCGTTTCCGCTGCTCGGTGGACGGTCGCCGAAAAAGCGACGACACCGACAGCGCACTGTGACGTGCAGCGGCGTTCGCGACAAGCTTGCCGCCCAAGCAGGACCAGCCGCCCAGTCGCTTTGTTCGGGGCCGGCTTCGGGCAAGACCGAGGTGGCTTGCCGAGCGCCTCGTTTCTGTGTACTGCCTGGTGGCCAGGTCGTCGGCCCGCAAAGACTGCCCTCTTAGACGGTGGGCTGGGGGCCCGAGTTCCCGGTGGGGGCTGTGAGCGGGGCGCAAAAAAGAAAGCCGGTCGTTCAGACCGGCCTTCTGCAAGAACGCTGAGCGGCGTTAGTCCAGCCGCGCGGGTCGAGCTACTTCACGCCCGACGCGCAGCTGGGCGCGGCCGCACACGAGGGAGAAGGAGGAGGACAGCAAACTTGCACGGGCACTTTGCGGCAGACGACACGAGGCACGTAGTAGGTCACGGTGCAGGGCACTCGCCGAGCCACTCGTCGAATCCGCGTCTCCCACCGCGTGTAGCAAACCGGCTTGCACACGGTGTACGGCACCTTCCGCACTCGAGTCTCGGTCACGTACGTGCAAACCGTGTACGGCACTGTCCGCGAGCGGCACTCTTCCACCCAAGTGCACACCACGTACGGGACTTTCTTCGTGCGAACCTCTTCTTTCCACTCGCACACCGTGTAGGGCACTTTCCGCGTGCGACACTCTTGCACCCAAGTACACACGACGTACGGCACTTGTCGCGTCCGACACTCAGTTACCAACCGACAGACCGTGTACGGAACCTGCCGCGTGCAAGTGATGGGAATTTTCTTGCAGACTGTGTACGGCACCTTGCAGCGACGCACCTCGGGCACGTACCGCACGCACGGAACCTGCTTCTGAATGATTTTCGGAACCCAAACCTTGCGGCAAATTGTTCGTCCGGGACATTGAATCACTTTCGGTTCGCCACAGCCGTCGGAAGGCTGCTGAATGACCGGTCCCGGAATGTGCTCGACCACCGTCTTCCACTCACCCGAGCACACGTTGACCGTGCGGTACTCGACTACGGGCTTGTAGACCGTGTAGCACACCTCGCGGTAGCGCGTCTCCGTCACCGTCTTCCACGTCGTGTAGCACTCGGTTCGGTAACGCGTTTCGTACACGGGCCGGCAGACCTGGTACGTTTCAGTCCGGTAGCACGTCTTGTAGACCGGACGCTGCACCGTGTACGTCACCGTGCGGTAGCAGGTCTTGTACACAGGGCGGCGGACGGTGTAGCAGACCGTGCGGTAGCAGGTCTTGTACACCGGACGTCGCACCGTGTAGTACTCGGTGCGGTAGCAGGTCTTGTAGACCGGACGCTGCACCGTGTAGCACTCGTCGCGGTACCGGGTCTCGTAGACGTACTTCGTGTACGTGACCGGCACTTTCTCGCAAACGGTGTCCCACACGGTCTTGTAGAAAGTACAGACCTTCGGCTCCCAACAAATCTCCTGCACGGTCCGGTACTGCGTGGTGCAAGCGACTTTGCCGGCGCAAAAGTCGGCGGACGCGGCACAGGACGCGTCGGGAGCCACTCCGTAGCTGGCCGCCCCCAGGTAGCCGGCCTGCAGCCTGCTTTGCACTGAGCCGACCAGCGCCAGCGCGCCGACAATCGGCAACCAAATTCGGCCGTTCATTGTCTCAACCCTTGACTCTGAGCCGAGCGGTTTCGCCAAGGTTCGACGGCGTCGCTCCGGTCACGTTCACTCCGCGCTCACGCCGACGAACACGCCCTCCGCGCCGGACCAACCGACGCGCAGTCCGTCCCTGCCCCAGAAGGCGCTCTTCCTTGCTCGAACGTCTTTGTCACCAGTTCTTTCGTCGTCTTCCCACGCCGCAAACTTAAGCCGACCCGTCCAAAACCCTTGTCTGACGGCTCTTTGCGAGCAGAAACCTGCGGCACGACCCTCGCAGCCCGTGCGGCCGTCAGACCTGTTCCAAACTGGTCAGACGCTCCGACCGTTTCACAAGCGCACCGACCGGAAAACGCGGTTCGGCCCCCCGCGCCGGCCCCAAGACCCCGCTGCCGTGGAAAGCCGACGTCCGTGTGGTAAGGTGTTGACCGGCGGCCAGCTCAACGGACTTTGGGCCAGCGCCGACGAGGCTGTCTCAGCCGCCCGGCCGCCGAGACTTCTCGACCTGTTGCTCGACTGGACCCAAAGGAGGACCAGCCATGAAGTTTGCCATGTGTCAGGAACTGTTCGAGGGGTGGAGCTGGGAGGAGCAGTGTCGGTTTCTGGCCGAAGTGGGCTACAAGGGAATCGAAGTCGCGCCGTTCTCGCTGAAAGCCAAACCGGCCGACCTTTCCAAGCAGGAACGTCAGAGGCTGCGTCGCCAGGCCGAGGACTGTGGGCTGTCCGTCGTTGGTCTTCACTGGCTGCTCGCGAAGACGACCGGTTACCACCTGACGACGGCCGACGAGCGGGTCCGGCGGGCGACGGCGGAGTACTTGGCCGAGCTGGCCGAGCTGTGCGCGGACTTGGGCGGGCGCGTGTTGGTGTTCGGGTCGCCGGCGCAGCGAAGCTTGGAGCCGGGAGTGTCACGGGAGCAGGCGTTCGCGAACGCCGCCGAGGTGTTTCGAACCTGCCTGCCTCGGGTGGCCGACTGCGGTGTCCTGTTGCTGATTGAACCGCTGACACCCAAGGAGACGGACTTCGTCAACACGTGCGAGGAAGCGGTGGAGCTGATTCGAATGGTGGACCACCCGAACTTCCGACTGCACCAAGACGTCAAGGCCATGTTGGGCAGCGAGAAGGAACCGGTTCCGACGGTCATTGAGAAGTACGCGTCGTGGCTGGAGCACTTCCACGTGAACGACACGAACTTGCTCGGACCGGGAATGGGCGAAACCGACTTCGCACCGATTTTCGAAGCGTTGTTGCGTGTCGGCTACGACGGTTGGGTGTCGGTCGAAGCGTTCGACGCAACGCCCGGCGTTGAACGAATCGCTCGGGAAAGCTTCCAGTACATGCAAGAGACGCTGCAACGAGTGACGCAGGGCTAGCAACGACGACGCGCGGACGGCTGTGAAACGAAGCGCAAGCGCGCAACGAAGTCGACGAAGTTGTCGAGCAAGTTGCTGTCGGTTGCGTCGAACCAAGGCGAAAGCGTCGCAATTTCTTCCAAGTCATCGATTTTGTGGTAGAAAGCTGTTGCAAAGCGACGCAAGAAAAATACTATTATTTCAAACAACCACGTTACGAGTTGTTCTTTGACAAGAGACGCAACGAACTGTTCGGGTTGCACCGACACGTAACGACGGACGCAGTCCGTTGGACTGTGGAGTCGTTGCAAGTGGTTGGTGAGTTGAGTGGAACAGGTCGTGGCAATTCGTAACGATGGTTCGCGGTGACCGCGAGCGGTTCGGTGGAAGCGTGGTCTGGCTCAATGCTTCAGCCGCTCAAGCAGAAGCGAAGTCGGACACACGGCGCCGGACACGCTTGCGGGCGGCCTGTCACGGTTGACAGGTCGTTCTGGGGTTTGTTGGTTGCGACTGGTCGTCGCCGACATCGCAAGCCCGGTAAGCAGCGGCGATGAGATCAGTCGCGGGGCTCAGTAAGGAGGTGTTGCAGTGGCCAAGAAGAGCACGAAGAAGGCGACGAAGAAAGCCGCAACGAAGAAGGCCACCAAGAAGAAAGCGGCGAAGAAAACCGCAACCAAGAAGGCCACCAAGAAGAAGAAGTAGGAGGTTGCAAGGCCTCGCGGTCTGACTCTGCCACAGTGCTACAACAAGCAAGAAGCGGCTGCCACCGGACTGGCAAGCCGCTTCTTCTATTTTGTGTTGTTCCTTTCCACGTCTTCAGGACGGCGCCGTCCGCTGCAGATTCTCGACCGTTCCGACCGCGTGTCGTCCCAGCGGCGCCGGGCCGCGCGCTGACCGCTGCGGTTGGCCCCCCACCGACACACCGCCGGCGGCCGACGCCACCAGCAACCGACTCGCTGGCCGGTTCAAGTTGTTGCGTCCTTTGCGTTGCGCTGCAGTTGTTCGTACGCAATTTTCGCCGCCGCCTGCTCAGCCGCCTTCTTGCTCGGCCCCCACGCTCCCGGAAACCTTCGCCCTCCCACGCTGACCGCGACCAGAAAGCACTTGGAATGGTCCGGGCCTTGTTCGTCCAGCACGTGGTAGGTCGGCGCCTCACCAAACTCCCGCTGCGTCAGCTCTTGAAGAAGGCTCTTGTAGTTCTGTCCGAACTGCGACGAAACGATTTTCTCCAGGTGAGGAATCAGGGTTTGCTCGATGAACCGTCTGGCCGGCTTCATTCCGCCGTCCAAGTAGATTCCACCAATCAACGACTCGTACACGGCCGCCAGAATCGACGACGGGACGTGCCGACCGGTGGCGACGCCTTTGGCCAGCAAGAGGAACCGGTCCAGTCCCATTTCTCGGCTGACGCGGGCACACGTGCGTCGGCTGACGGCGACCGACTTGACCCGAGTCAACTCGCCCTCCGACCAATCCGGGTACGTGCGGTAGAGGTGCTCGCACACAACCAGGCTCAAAATCGCGTCGCCCAGGAACTCCAAACGCTCGTTCGACTCCAACCTCGAACGGACCGTCGACGCGTGCGTCAGGCAGCGGCGCAGCAACTGACCGTCGCGGAACTTGTAGCCAATTGCCTTTTGGCACTCGAGCAACTGTCGCCGTTCCGAGTCTTCAGTCTGCTCTCGTGTCTTTCGCGACTTCTTGGCCATGGTCGTCAGACTACCGGTTCTTGTCTCGCCCAGCCGCACGCCGGGGCTTCGGACGGCGAGTGCTGTGGTCGTCGTTTCGGGTCGACGGACGGTTTGGTTGAAGGGACTTGCCGACCGAACGCAGCGCCGAACCCAGCGCGGTTCTTTTGGCCAGTTTCGTACGGGCCGCGCAGGCCGTCAACCATTCCGGGTCGGCGCGGCGAGTCGTCCGGCGGCCGAGCGGGTCTGCGGGGTCGGCCGCAAGAGTCGTGCGGGACCGCGTGGCGCGCTCGCTGGACGGCGACGGAGCCGGTCGAAGTGGCCGGTGTGAGCCGGCGTGCGGCGGCGCAATGCCTCAGCCTCGGTGCTCGCTCTCCAGACGCTGCGTCCCGCGGTCGGTCAAACGGGACTGCGGCACACAGCGTACACTCTAATGTGTCGTGCCAACGAGGTGGCAACGAAGCGGCTCGCTTGCTGGCAGCGGAGAATGTTGGCGTGGTCCCGAACGGAGGGACTCGCTAAAAGTGGGGCGGCAACGGTTCGGTCGAAGGACTGCCGGGTCTGTCCGAACAAGTGGAGGAGACGAACAATGGCCAGAATTCGCAAACACGTTCACTGGATTGTGGCGGCTGTGGGAGTTGCGTGCTTGGTCGCCAGTGCCACTCTCTGGGGCCAGCCGCGTCTGTTTCGTTCCACGCCGACGGTTCGAGACGCTCGCGACTTGTCGGCCGTCTTTCGGCAAGTGGCCAAGCAGTCGCTGCCGAGCATTGTTTCGATTCGGACCGAGACGAAGCCGGTGGAACGGGAAATTCAGGTTCCCTTCGACGAGGACTTCCCGTTCCCCGAGTTTTTCCGAAACCACCCCGAATTTCGGGACTTCTTCCGGCAGTGGCGGTTTCGCGTTCCTCCCACCCGCGGGCTCGGATCCGGTTTCATCATTGACTCCTCGGGCCTGATTCTCACCAACGCCCACGTCGTCGGCGACGCCGACAAGATCATTGTGAAGTTGTTCGACGGCGAGGAGTACGAAGCCAAAGACGTGAAGGTGGACAAACGGTCGGATGTTGCCATCGTCCGAATCGAAACCAAAAAGCGGCTGAAGCCGATTCCGTTGGGAGACAGCGACCAGATGGAAATCGGCGACTGGGTGCTGGCATTCGGAAGTCCGTTCGGACTGGAGGCTTCCGTGACGGCCGGCATCATTAGCGGCAAGGGACGTG
>CAYSAG010000242.1:0-8036 GCA_964428935.1 uncultured Planctomycetaceae bacterium
CTCACTTCGGGCTGAAGCCCGGCGGCGGGACAACGCCGCACGGCTCGTCGCCGGGGACGGGAACCGGCAGTGTGCTCGACGCCGCTTTGTTGGCGGTCGACCGACGACGCACGGAAGGGGGGCAGGAATGAGCGTGGGACTGGACGTGGGCGCGGGCAGCGTGCGGTCGCTGCGGTTGGAACAAGGGCCGGCTTTGGTCGGCCGCCGTTGCCGGTCCCGGTTTGCGGTGCTGCCGTCGGAGCCGGAGCACGTTCGGTTGTTGGAGCGGGGCCGGGTGCCCTTTGTCCGGTGCGGCGACGCGCTGGTCTTGTTGGGCGACGCGGCGGCCGAGTACGCTCGGCTTTTCCAAGTCCGGCCCGAATCGGCGCTGCCGGACGGACGGCTGCCGACGGACGACCCGCTGCGGCGTCAGGTGTTGACGGTGTTGCTGGAGTCCGTTCTGCCACGTCCCACGTCCGACGGACAGACGTGCTGCCTGACGCTTCCGTTGGCGAACGAGCCGGCGGCTGAAGAAACGGTGCGGTTCGTCCAGCGGGTGGTTCGACTGGCCGGGTTTCGTCCGTTGGTCGCGAGCCAGGGGTTGGCCGCCGTGTTGGCGGAGCTGGCCGAGTGGGGGTTTACAGGGGTCGGGCTGGTGGCGGGAGCCTCCAGTCTGGAGTTGGTCGTGGCTCACCAAGCTCGTCCCGTGGTTGGACTCGGCTTGCCAAAGGGAGGCGACTGGTTGGAGCGGCAAGTGCAAGAGCTTTTTCCGGACGACGCGGGCGAGGCGGCCGGGCTGGTCGGCGGACTGGCTCAGTACACCGGCGTCCTGGGCGACCCGCGAAGTGAGCTGGACGCTTTGCTGACCGAGCGGGTGGAGCAACTGTTGGACGAAGCGTTGAGCGGCCTTCGGGAGCGGTTGGAACGGCCCGAGGTGGCTCCGTTCGTCACGCGGCCCCTGCCCGTGGCGTGCGTCGGCGGTTTGACCGCGCTGCGGGGTTTCCGGCCTTTGCTGAAGCGAGTGGTGCGGCGGCTCCAACTGCCCATTGACGCCGACCAGGTTCGGTGTTGTCCGGCCGTTGACTACGCGGTGGCTCGAGGTTGTTTGATTCGGGCCGAGCTGGAGGCGGAGCGGCTGAGCCGTTCGGCCGCGTAGGCCGGCGTGCCGAGTCGACCGAGCCGCAGGAGCGGCGCCGACGCTCCAGAGCAGCCGAGGCGGCTTGGACCTCGTGACGCAGAGCGGCGAACGCGAGGAACCGCGTCTGGCCGACGTGCCGGCAGCTACGCTCCGTCGTGGCCGCGGCGGCCCTCGCTGACGCGTCGGGTTGGTGTGTTTGGAGCTGGACGGTCCCCGTGGACGCGTCGGGCTGGTGCGTTTGAAGCGGAACGGTCCTCGCGGACGCGTCGGGTTGGTGTGTTGGGGCGGGACGCGAGGAACGGGGGATGCGCGACGAGGGGCACTGTCGCGGCACGCTCGCCTTCGGGCTGCGGCCAACCGAGCAGGTCCGAGTCTCGCAAAACCGAAACGACTCTCGCGAAACCGGGCGAGCAAAAGGCTCCCACCTCACCGGCCCGTCGACGGCAAGTGCTGAATGAACCGCAGGTAGTCGGCTTCCAAGTGTCGCCAGTTTGTTCCGAAGGCGTCGGTGAAGTCGGTCAAGCGTTCGGCCGGCGGGTACGCGGCCAGCGGCTCGCGGGCAGCCATTCCTTTCAGGTAGCGGAAGTAGCGCCGCGGACGGCTCTGCAACAGGTAGTAGGTCAGGGCCCACGCTTCGCTGTAGGCGTCCAGCGGGTGGGTGCCGAACAGGGTGTCGTCTTGAACGAACTGCGCCAGGAACGGCTCGGGACGCCGCGTCTTCAGGAAATGTCGGAACCACACCAGCCGCTCCACGTTCACCGGCGTCGGGCCGCGCAGGTTGTCGGCCCGGGCGACCGCCGTCGGTTCCAAGACCGTGGCCAGCCCCTCGACGACCCACTTCGGCGTCTGACCGATTCGTGAGTGCAGTCCGGTGTTGAAAGCGAATTGGTGAGTGGCTTCGTGGACCAGCGTGCCGCGCACGTCCTCGGTCAGCCGGAAGCCGGCCGAACCCGTGCAGACGCCCGGCCCGCCGCGCCCGACTTCGAACCGACCCTGCGAAAGCCCCGCCCGGCCGCTCCAGCCGCCGACCTCACTTCGAGCTCCCGGCTGCCGAACCCGGGGCCGCTCGCCCGACGCCGCCACGCCCCGGACCAGCCCGAAGACGGACCGAGCGGCTCCAGTTGTTCGGTCGAGCGTCCGCAGCGCCGTCTGGTTCGAAGTCTGGTACAAAGCAATGCGGTTGGACGAGCGAAGGTAGTAGCCGACCAGCCCCTCGGCCGGTTCGACGCCGTCGCGTCGACAGTACTGTTCGAAGGCGTCGCGGCTGTCGAACACAATGGCAATCAATGGAAACTCCGGCTCGGACAGCTCGAACCCCCGCGTGCGGAAGTAGAGGTACAGCTCGCGGTAAATGCCCTCCAGCAACCGAGCGTAAGCCTCTGCCCCGCGGACGGCTCCCACCAAGTAGTGCCGCGTTCCCACAACGTCGAACCGCGTTCCCAATTCGCGTTGCAGTCGGGCTTTCAACTGGGCCGGCGAGTAACCGCGGAAACGGGCCGACACTCGCCGAAAGGCCGTGACTTTCTGCAGCGAGACTTGGTGAATGGTTCCGTCGCGGTCCAGCAGCCAACAGAAGCGGGTCGAGCGGGCGAGAATGCGACCCTGGTAAACGGTGCGGCCGACCGCGAGCTCAATGAGCGGAGCGTCCTGGCCGGCGGCCGGCGACGCCCAGCAGACCAGCAACGCCAACAGCGTCAGCAGCTTCAGGTTCCGTCGCCGTGTTCCAACACTGTCTGCTCGTCTGGCTTGTCGCTTGGACATGGCTCGACCAAACTGCCTTGTGCGAC
The DNA here is from genome assembly GCA_964428935.1 of uncultured Planctomycetaceae bacterium. Taxonomy (GTDB): domain Bacteria; phylum Planctomycetota; class Planctomycetia; order Planctomycetales; family Planctomycetaceae; genus JAADHY01. The sequence continues at coordinate 2,905 of CAYSAG010000242.1, forward strand.
TCGTTGACGGTTCGTTGAGGCAAAAGCAGCCACCGGCTCGAGCAGCCGCCGGCTCGAAACGACGAAGGGTCGTTCGTCGCCGGTGCTTGGGCAACCAACGCCGGTTGCCGGAAAAGACGTGGCGGCTCCCTGAAAAAGCCTAGGTCAGCCGGTCGGCCAACGTGTTCTTTTGGCGGAGAAGGGACGTTGTGAAGAAAGCGTTCGTGGCGCGTGTTTCGAGTTTGCTGGTTCTAGCGGCGGCTGTGGGTGTGTCCGGCCGGTGTGCCGGAGGGCCACGCTCCGTCGTGGCCGGAGCGGCCCGTCCAGCGGCCGGTGGAGGGGCTCAGGAGCCGAGCGGCTCCGGCCAAAGCGAACTGCGGCGGCGCGTCGGCGAGCTGCTGAAGCGGTTGGAGTCGGACAGTCGGCTCGAGCGCCGCCGGGCGGAGTCCGAGCTGCTGCGGTTGGGGCCGTCGGTGCTGCCGCTGTTGCCGACGGCCGAGCAGGCGGAGTCGGAGTCGGCAGCCGACGCGGTCCAGCGCGTCCGGCACGAGCTGCAGCGGCAGCTGGTCGAGCAGTGGCTTCAACCGACCCGGGTGTCCGTGGGCGAAGGGCTGTCGTTGGAGAGCGTTTTGGCCGAAGTGTCCCGTCAGTCCGGGAACGCCTTGGACTGGCAACGCTTGCCCGCGTCGACACGGCAGCTTCCGGTTCCGCGGCGGTTCGACCGGACGACCTTCTGGCAGTGCTTGAACCGCTTGGCGACCGACTTTCGGCTGGGGTTTCGCCTGGAGCGGTTGTTGCCCGGTCCCGCTGGCGGGTCGAGCAAGGCAGCTGCAGGCGAGAAAGCCCCAGCCGTCGGCGGCGGAAACCGGTTGGTGCTGGTGCCGTTGGCCCACGGCGAGCGGTTGCCGGCAGCTTGTGCGGTCGGAGCGTTCCGCGTTTCGGCCCTTTGCGGTCCGTTGCACGAGGCCTCGACGGCGACGGGGCGTCGGCTGTTGCCGGTGACGGTGCGCGTGCTGCCCGAGCCGCGGCTTCAGGTACTCATGCTCAAGTACCACCAAGCCGACTTTTTCCTGGAAGGAGCCGACGGCACCCGGTTTCGTCCATTGTCGCCCGAGGCCCGCTCCGACCTGCCGCTGGGCGACGGCCGACGAACGCTCGTGTTCGTCGTCGACCGGAAGGGGCCGGCGGCGACCGGCCAGACTGCGGCTGCTCCGGCACGACTTCGGCTTTGCGGCAAGGTGGCCGTTCAAGTGGCGGCCGCACCACGCGTCTTCGACTTCGGGCTGCTCAGCCAGTCCCAGTGGCGACGAGAGCGAGCGGGTGAGGTGACGGTCCGCGTTGGACGGGTGGAGACGAAACGCGGCGAGAAGACCGTCGACGTGTGGGTCCAGCTGGCTTTGGTCTACGACCGGGGTGGACCGGCCTTCGAGTCGCACCGGACGTGGGTCTTCCACAACCCGGTTTGGGTGGAGTGGCCGTCGGGCGGCATCGGCTTTCCACAGGGCGACGTCCGGACGGAACGACAGGCCGACGGAGCCATTCAACTTCGCTACCGGTTCCGACTGCCAACAGCGGCCTTCGAACAGGCTCGGCTGTTGTGCCGCGTGCCGGTGGCGCTGGTCGACGTGCCGGTCGAGTTCGAGGTGCCGAACGTGAACGGACCAACGTTGGAGGCCGCGGCTCGGAAGTCACCCCGGTGAGCGGGGCCGGAAGGCGCCGTTCGTCCGCCACAGGTTGGCTTGTCCGCGACTGGTTGGTTCGCTTTGCACGGCGGGATTGGGTAAGGTGGAAAGCGGGTCGGCGGCGAAGGGGCGAGCGCGTTGGGCGTCGACGGGCGCGGGCCCGCTGCCGCGCCGCTGGCGTTCGTTCGAACCAGTTGGTTCCGACCCAGACGGATTTCAGCCCGAGGTGTGACTGCGTTGTGGGGAGTACGGCAATGAAGTTGTGGCGTTTGACCGTGGTTGTTGCGAGTGTCGTTTCGTTCCTGTTTGTCGTTCCACCGGTTTTCGCTCAGGGGTGGGGCAACTTGACCGGTCAGTTCGTCTTGGACGGGCCGGTGCCTCCGCCAAAGCTGCTGGTCCGCAAGGGCGAGCAGGTGAAGGACGCCGAGGTCTGTGCCGCTCACGACGTTCCCGACGAAAGCCTCATTGTCGACCCAACGACCAAAGGCATTAAGAACATTTTCATTTACCTGCGTCGAGCTCCCGCCGTGCACCCCGACCTGAAACAGAGCAAAGTCAAAGAGGTCGTGCAGGACCAGCACGGCTGTCGCTACGTGCCGCACGCGCTCATTGTTCGCACCGACCAGGTGGTTGTGGTGAAGTCGGCCGACCCAATCGCTCACAACACGCACACGTACCCCATTTTCAACCAGCCGGTGAACTTCGTGTTGAAGCCGAGCGACCGGGAGGGCGTGAAGGTCACGTTTCGGGCGCCCGAGCTGTTGCCGGTGGCAGTCAAGTGTGACCTGCACCCGTGGATGCTGGCGTACTGGCTGGTGGTGAACCATCCGTACGCCGCTTTGACCGACGAGCAAGGGCGGTTCACGATTGAAAAACTTCCGGCGGGAACTCACCGCTTTGTCGTGTGGCACGAACGGGTGGGGTACATTGAGCGCAGTCTGACCGTGAAAATCGAAGACGGCAAAACGACCGACCTGGGAACCATTAAGATTCCGCTGGACCGTTTCAACAAGAAGCGGTGAGCGGCCTGGGCAAGACGAACGCGGCCAGCGGCGTGAGGACGGAACGTGTCGGGCGAACGACCTGGCCAGTCCGGTCACAGAGCGGTGGGGTCGGCGCGGCCGGTGCTGGTGTGGAGCCTGGTGGTCGGCTGCTTGACGGCTCCCGGCGTCCGGCTGCCAGCGCAGTCCGACCTGCGTGAGGCGGTGTCGGTGCAAACCGACGCCGAGGTCACCCGTCAGCTGCTCAACGCCGAACAACACCTGGTCGACCGGCAGTGGCTTTCAGCTGTCGAGGTGCTGCGCCGGGTCGTGGAGGAGTCCGCGGACAAACTGGTCCGCGTCGCTCCGGGCCGCTACGTCCGTGCCGGCTACTACGCTCGCTCGCTGCTGTGCCGGTTGCCGCCGGAAGGACGGAAGGTCTACCGACGACTAGTCGACAGCGAGGCCCAAGCGTGGCTGCAGGCTGGGCTGGCCAACCGCGACGCCACGCTGCTTCAACGGGTGGTCGACCGAGCGTTCGCCAGTTCCAGCGGCGACGACGCGCTGTGGCACCTGGGCCATTGGGCCTGGGAGGTGGGCGAGGTCGACCAGGCCCGGGCCGCGTGGTCCTTGCTGCAGCCGTTGCCAGGGGACTTCCCGTTTGAGCGGGTCGGGCCGGTCGCCCGCTACCCGGACTCGTCGTTCGAGCCGGCCCAGGTGCAAGCTCGGCTGGTCCTTTGCGACGCGTTGGAGGGAGCGTTGGAGCGGGCCGAGGCGGAGCTGGCGGCCTTGCGACGGCTCCACGCAGACGCGTCCGGCACGCTGGCCGGACAGCGCGGCCGGCTGGTCGAACTGCTCGAGCAGACGCTGCGCCGACTCCGTCAGGCCGGTTCGGACGAAGGCCGCTTGAACGACTGGCCCACTTTCGGAGGCAACGTGGCTCGCAACGGACGCGCGGCCGCTCTGCCCGACGTGGGCCGCGTTCTGTGGACCCGTCGGCTGCGTCCGGCCCTGTACGGCGAGCTGCCGTACGGAGTGGCCGGCCACCGGACCCGGCTGCCGGTTCGCTTTCCGGTGGTGTGGAACGACGCGGTTCTGCTGCCAGACGCCTTCTCGGTTCTCGGCTTCCAGTTGAAAACGGGCCAGCCGCTGTGGAACGCCGAACAGGGACGGCTCTACGCGGTTCCGTGGGCCGACGCGGGTCAACCCATTCAGCCGGTCGTCGGCACGGGCCTGTACACGGCGACGGTGCGAAACGGCCGCCTGTACGCTCGCATGGGACCGCCGGTCACGCTGCAGGCCAGCGGCGAGTTTCGCGCTCGAAGCGAAATCATTGGGTTGGACCTGGCTCGAGGCGAAGGGCGGCTGTGCTGGCGCGTCACGGCCGACCAGTTTGTTCCGCCGACGGCCGGCTGGTCGTTCGAAGGACTGCCTGTGGTTCTGGGTCGGCGGCTCTACGTGCCCGTCGTGCGAAGTCACCCCAACCCGTCGGCTCACGTCGCGTGCTTCGACCTGTCCAGTCGCAAGCTGGTGTGGATTCGGCGGGTCTGCACGTCGCTGCGGACGAGCGAGCGTCGGTGGAACCGGACCGGCCACGCCGTGCTCACCGCCGGCCACGGGTTGCTGTTCTACGCGAGCGAGTTGGGGGCGGTGGCGGCGTTGGAGCCGAGTGACGGGCGGGTCCGTTGGGTCGTGACCTACTTTCCGAAAGTGCGTCGGTCGAATTGGCCTCAACCCCCCACGTTGGCCGAGGGACTGACCGCCTGTGTTTACGCCGGCGGCTGGCTGTGCGTCGCCCCTCGAAACTCCGACACGCTGCTCGTCCTGGACGCCGACTCGGGAACCGTCTTGCACGAGGTGCCGGTTCCGTCACCGACGCAACACCTGCTGGGAGTGATCGGCTACACGCTGGTCGGCAGCGGGCGCGGACTGTGGGGCGTGGACGTGCGGACCGGCCGCTTCCGCTGGCGTGTGAGGTTCGACGACCCGGCGGGCTGGAGCTTCGGCCGTGGCGTGGTGGCGGGCCGACACGTGTTCTGGCCCACGCGAGAAGAAATTCTGGTCGTCGACGCCGAAACCGGCTCGCTGGTCCGACGAATCGACGTGCGACGCCGCTACGGCCTGAGCGGCGGAAACCTGCTGGTGGCTGGCGGCCACCTGGTTCTGGCCACACCCGAGTCGTTGGTTGTGTTCGACCAGTTCGGGCGGCTGCCGACGGCGCCTCGACGGTCGCCGTGAGCGTTTGGCGCGGCGCTGCGAGCAGGACGTGTTGCGTTGCGACAGCCGACAGGCCAGCTGAACGACAGCGGCTCTGGCCACGCGGCGGGCCGGCCAGTGCGGTCGCGAAAAAGGGGCGACGACAAGACGGCTCGCCCCCGCTCGAACGGCGGCGGGCGTGTGGCTGGCCGTGCGCCGGCGCAAGGGCCGCCCGCGTGTCTGTGCGAAACTGTCCCAGGGTTGGTCCAAGACGGGTGGACGAGAAAACGACGAG
>CAYSAG010000243.1:0-8022 GCA_964428935.1 uncultured Planctomycetaceae bacterium
GCCGCGGGCGGGAGCGGGAACTCCTTGTTGGCCGCTGCCGAGACAGTTGCGTCACAATCGACTGAGTCCCAATTTTTCGGTGTGACGGAGCACTAGTGCCAGAAACGTTCGCCGTGCCAATTGAACTCTGGCTGCGTTTCCACCTCCACGTCCCCCAGAACTTTGGTCTGACACGCCAGCCGAAATTCGTCTTCGTGGCCAATTCGAGCGAAGACGGCCATGGGGTGCCGCCAAATGTTGAACTTCTCCCACAGACGCGGCGGCGAGACGTTCTTTCGCCCGTTTCGAATGAGCACGCGGCAGCCCGCACACAGCCCAAGTCCGCCGCAGTGGAGCCAACGCCGCCACCCGACGTGGACTTCGATTCCAGCCCGTCGAGCGACCGAACGCAAGTCCTCGCCCGGCCGGGCTTCGACTTCGAGCCCTTCTTTGACGAAACGCACGGTTGGCATGAGCAGTTCAGCGGTCGGCCCGGGTTCACACCAAGCCAGTCGACTTGCGAAAGGTGTCGAGGGCCGAGCACGACAGAGTTTTGTCCACGAGGCAAGGTGGTCGTCGCAACCGCCGCGACGGCACGCAGACGCCACCGGCGGACGGAAGAAGCTCACCGCGCCGGCCGTCCAAGTCCAGAAGCAGCAAAACTCGAACGCGCCGTTCGGCCTCGTGGGTCGCCGGCACGTCGGTACCGGCACGCTCGGACGGCGAAGCTCGACCCAACGAACAAAACGTCTCCGTCCGTGTTGGACAAGCTACCAGACTGGCGGTCGCGCGGCCAGCTTCGCCGCCGGCCTTCACGCTCACGCTTCCTCGCCGTCCGGCTGGCTGCAACAGCACGGCGAGTCCGGCTGGCTGGACGAGCCGGCTGGGCGCGGCGGGCGGCGCACCTGTTGGAAAGACAGAAGCCGGTGCAGCTTGAGGAAGGAGTGGAGCAATTCGAGGCTGGACAAAGCGGTCACGGCTCCCGTCGCCCAAGCCAGACGCCAGTAAGTGGGGTTGTTCCAAAGGCCGACCGTCCAGAAACCGACTGTCAGCCCGCCGGCCACGGCCGTCAACGAGGCCTTGACGGCCAAGGCCTTGCCGAGCTTTTTCCACGCGTGCCGCGTGAGGGCTCGACGAGCCGAGCGGTTGGCCACCTCACGGAGCGTGTCCAAGTTGCTTCGCAGTTTCTCGGCCACTTCCACGCCGCAAGGCGGGGCGTCCAGTTCTGGTTCGAGCTGCTCGAGCGGCTCGACGGCCGGGCCGACGGCCCCCAGTTCGGGCTGCGGCCCCGGCGGCGAGTCCACCGTCGTCGCGACGGCCAGCTCGGACCCACCTTGTTCGACAGGCTCTTCCGACGCCGGGCGGTCTGGTGCGGAGTCGACTTGAACGCGAGCTCGGCGACTGCGGCCCAACAGCGTGGACATGTACTCGGCAATGGACTGCCGGCCGTCGCCGCCGTCCGGGCTGTCCGTCGTTGACCCGCCTGTGGAGACGCTCTTGCCGGCGTGCGGCTCGTCGGTCTTGTCTGTGCAAGTCGCGTCGGCCTCTTCCTCGAAAAGACGCTTGAGGTACTTGGCCGTGACGAGCTGGGTGGCGGCGTTGGGTTTCTTCGAGCTTTCAGGCGGTTCCGCCGCCTGCTCCTCTCGGCTTTGCGCGTACTTGGCTTGAATTCGAGCGACCAGTTCGTCCAGACGGCTGTCGCTCGGTTGTGGCCGGTCGGGTCGTTCTGCACCAGACGACAAGAGGACGTGCTCGGCGGCTGCCGACGGCTGCTGGGACCGGCTTTGCTCGACGGCGGCCTTTTCCCGCTCGAGCCGTTCCGCCTGCTCCTGGAGCTCGCGGCTCCGCCGCTCCAGTTCTTCCCGCCGCCGCTGGAGCTCGTTTCGTTGCTGAAGGAGCTCTTTCCGCTGCCGAGCAAGTTCGTCTTCTTGCCGGGAAAGGTCTTCCTGCCGGCGGGCGAGCGTCTGCTGTTCCTGGGTGAGCTGCTTCTGCTGACGAGCGAGCTCGTCCTGCTGCGCAGCGAGCTGGCTCCGGCTTTGCTCGAGCTCGCTTCGCTCTCGTTCCAGCGCGTCCTGTCGTTGACGAAGCTCGTCCTGTTGCTGACGCAGTTCGCCGCGCTGCCGACGCAGCTCCTCGCGTTGCTGTTCCAGCTCCTGCGCCTTCTGCTGCAACTGCTGCTCTTGCCGCTGCAACTTCTCGGCCCGCTGCTCCAGTCCGCGCCGCTCGTCCTCCAAGCTTTGACGCTGCTCCTGCAGTTGCCGCCGTTGCTGCTCCAGCTCGCCGCGCTGCTTCTGCAGTTCCTCACGCTGCCGGTCCAGCTCTTGCTGCTGTTCGTCAAACGCGCGCTGCCTTTGTTCGAGCTGCTGCCGTTGGTCTTGCAGCTCCAGCCGAAGCCGCTCCAGCTCACGCTGCCGTTCCTGCAGCTTGTCGTTCTGCCGCTCCAGTTCCTGCCGCTGGTTTTCCAGCTCGTCTAGCTGCTGCTGCAGACGGTGCTTTTGCTCGCTCAGTTCTTGTTCGCGACGGTCCAGCTCGTCTTCCCTTCGAGCCAGCGCGTCGCGTTGTTGCCGCAGTTGTTCGTTCCACGTTTGCAGCTCTTGCTGTTGCCGTTCCAGCTCGCTCTGCTCGCGGCCAAGCCGCTCTTCGGCTTCGGCCAGTTCGTTGCTCCGACTGGCCAGTCGCTCGCGCTGTTGCTGAAGCTCGGTCCGTTGTCGTTCTTGCTCGGCCTCACGCCGGCGCAGCTGGCGTTCGCGTTCGGCCAGCCGCTCGAGTTGTTCTTGCAGCGAGGCGTGCTCGGCGTTGAGCTGCTGCTGGTCGTCCGACAACCGCTCGTGCCAGCGGTGCAGCTCGTCCTGCCGCTCGGCCAGTTGCTGCTGTTGTCGTTCGAGTTCCTGCCGCTGCTCCTGCTGCCGCTGGTCCCACTGCTCCAGTTCGGCTTGCCGGGTCTGGAGCTCTGCCTGCTGTTGCTGGAGCTGCCGGCGGGCCGCTTGCAGGCTTTGCTCTTGCTGCTCCAGTTGGCTGCGCCGGTCGGCCAGTTCTTGCTGGCGGGTTTCCAGTTCGGCTCGGTGTTGTTCCAGTTGTTTCCGTTGACCCTCGAGCGTCTGGCGCTGCCGTTGCAGCTGCTCGTGCTGTTGCTGCAGTTCGTCCTGCTGGCGCTGCAGTTGCTGCTGCTCGTGCACAAGGCGCTGCCGGTCTTGCTTGAGCTGTTCCCGCTGTTGCTCCAGCTGTTCGCGGTCTCGGGCCAGTCGTTCCTCGAGTTCGTTCACCTCGTCCCGCTGCCGGTTCAGCTCGTCGCGCCGGCGTTGCGAAGCCGCGGCGTCTTCTTCGAGCTGGCTGCGGGCAGCGTCGAGCTGCTGCCGCTTGTCGTTCAGTTTCGCCTCGAGCTGTTCGACCCGTTCTCGTTGCCGTTGCAGTTCGTCCCGCAGTTCGTCGAGCTGTTGTCTTCGTGCGTCCAGTTCGTGCTGTGTTGAGGTCAGCCGCTGCCGTTCGGCTTCGAGCCGCTCGCGCCGCTGAGCCAGCTCGTCGGCTTCGCGCTCCAGTTCCGCCCGTCGTTCGTCCAACCGTCGCTGCTCGTCGTGGACCTGACGTTCCAGCTCGTCGACGGCGGCTCGCTGTGCCTCCAGTTCCCGCTTGGCCTGTTCGAACGCTTGCCGCGACTCGGCGACTCGGCGGCGAGCTTTCTCCACGTCGTGCTGCCGCTGCCGTTCGGCTTCCTGAGCTTCCAAGACTGCTTCGCGCCGCTGCTCCAGCGACACGGCTTCGGCTTGGAGCGCCGTCTGCATTTCGGACAACGACGCGCGTTCGGCCTCGACTCGCTGCTCCAGTCGGTCGACCTCGTGCCGCTGCTCTTCCAACCGTTTCCGCTGTTGCTCCAGCTCTCTCTGCTGTTCGTCCAGCCGCTGGCGTTCGGCGTTCAGTTTCTCGCGCCGCTGTCGCAGCTCGTGCCGGCGCTGCTCAACCTCCGCCGCTTGCTGTTGCAGTTGGCGTTGCTCTTGCTGCACCTTGCGGAGTTCGACGGCCAGCCGCTCCGTGTCGGCGTCGAGTGCGGCCAGTTGAGCTTCGACGTCGGAGCGTGAGCGGGCGAGCGTTTGGCGTTCGGCTTCCACTTGTTGCCAGTGCTCGTTCAGTTGCTGACGCCGGGCCTGTAGTTCGGCTCGACGCGAAGCCAGCTCGTGCCGTTCGTCGAGCACCCACTGTTGCAGCCGACGCAGTCGTTGCTGCAGCTGGTCGACTTCCGCTGCCTCCTGCCGCAGTCGTTCCGTCTGCGCGTCGAGTTCTCGTTGTTGCCGCTCCAGCTCTTGCTGCAGGCGGTCCAGCGTTTCCTTTTCCGCCTCCCGCTCTTGCCGCTCGGCCTGCAGAGCGGCTCGCTGCACTTGCAGTTTTTCGGCGCGAGCTTCCAGTTGCCGACGGCGGTCTTCCAGCGAGCGACGCAGGTGCGTCAGGCTCTCGTGCTCCGACGCCGCTTCCGCCTCGGCCGCCTGCACCTTTCGCTGAAGCTGCTCCACTTGGCGGCGCAAGGGGGTGAGTTCGGGGCGCTCTGCGTTGGTCGGTCGGGCTCGAGGCGGCTCGGCTTCGAGCGTTTTGGGCGTGCGCGACTCGACTTCCGTCTGCTCGGTGGCCGGTGCAGGAGCCGGGGGGAACGAACCGCTGACGGGCGAACGGCCACCGGCCGGTCGGGCCGAAGCGGGCGGAGCGGCGGGCGTTGTCTTCGGCGTTTCACGCGAAGGGGCCGTCGACGGTGTTGCCGGCTGCCGGAGCAACTGAGCGGCCGACGGCGGAAGCAGGCCCGCGGCCACGGCTTGCTGAATGGCTTGCTCCAAAGCGGCCCAAGGTGTCGCTTCGACGGTGGCCTGGGGCGTGGTCGCTGACCGTTGGCCGTTCGGTTCGGCAGCGGCTCCGGGTCGAAGCGGTGAGCCGAACGGCCCGCGGGTGGACGAGCCGACGGACGGGTGCGGCTCGGAGCTGCACGGCCGGGACGCTGGCTCCGGCGGACACGGCGTGGTGTCGACCAGCCGCTCGCTCCACGACAGGGCGGCAACCCGCGACGACCCGGACACGCTGAAGCCCGGGTCACTGAAACCGAGTTGCTCCAGGTCGGCCTCCGTGGCCGCTCGCAAAACGAACTCGACGGGGCCGACAGCCAGCCGGTCACCGGGGCTCAGCAGCTCCTCGCGTGCCGGTGCGTCGTTGACCCAGGTGTGAGCGTCCCAGGCTTTCAAGACGACGCGTCTGGGTCCGACCAACAGCGTGCAGTGCAGCGGGCGAACGCCAGGAACGGGCAAACACAGCGTGCAGTCTTTGGCCGAACCGACGGTCGTCCGACCAGGCCGAAGCAGAACCGGGCGAATTCCCAACGACGACCGGTGTGCCGGTTCGAGAACGAGCAGCTCGGTCCGCGTCGGGCGTCCGACTGGCGAATTCAGTACGACGACAGACATGAATGGCTCCCAATTCGCTCTCGCCAAAGACCGCCGGTCTGGCGCGAAACGGCTCTTCCGTTTCGACCCCGCTGGAGGCTCTGCCGGCTGCGACGTCGGTCCGTCCACGCCGCGCAGACCCTTCCCGCAGACGCCACTCCACAGAGAAAGACGAAGGGGGTCCTGTGGCTTGTAGCTCACAGACCGCAAGCGGTCAAAAGCGGGCCCCTCGGCGGCTTTGAGAAAGGCCCAACCGGGCGTAGGGCCGAGTCGGGGAGGGCGGTTCGTGCGGGTCGCGCCACGAGACGGGAGCGGGCGGAAGGAACCGGGTGGCGGGCCGCGTCGAGTTGTCGCGGTTTTGCCGGAAAGGCCGGCTTGTCCGAAACTGCGTGTGTTGTTTTGGTTCAGCGAGCGAAGGCGAGCTTGCCGGCCGCGGCTGCCCCGGTTCGCCCACGAATCGGTGTCAATTGACCCGCTGGTGACGGCGGTCAATAATCGCTGTCGGCTGGGGGCAGGCAACGGGCGTCCGGAAGCCAAAGGCCGGGGGCGCGGGACGCTGTTGGCGAGTCTGGGTGGCCATGTCGGCGTGGCGCGAAAAAATCGAGCAGTTGGTGAAGCGGAGAGGAACGGACGAGCCGGAGCCGTTCGGCTTGACCTGCCCGTGCGGAGCCACGGTTGAGGGTTTTCGGGCGGAGCGACACCAGCGGGTCATTTGTCGTCAGTGCGGAGAGGTTTTTTACGTTCTGCCGCGAAACGTCTACCCTCCGCCTCAGCGACGCAAGAAGAAGCAGCCGCCGTCGGCTGTCGCTCAGGAGTGGTTGACGTCCACAGCGACGGCCGTTCAAACGGTAAGCCGGTCGGCCGTGGAGCGGGTGACTGGGAAAGTCCGGTCGACCGTGCGGTCTTTCTTCGAGTGGGCGCGAAGCCTGCTGACGCCGGTGCGCGTGGTCATTCTTGGCGTCGTGGTCGTTGTGGTGGCGACGGGGTGGTGGGTGCACCGGTCGCGGCAGTTGGAGCAGGCGGCGGTGGTGCTGAAGGAGGCAACGGAGGAGGGGGAGCGGGCTTTGCGCTCCGGCGACGTGTTCACCGCGTGGAAGGCTTTCGACCAGGCGGCTCAGGCCGTCGACACGCTCGGCCGCGACGACCAGTTGGCCCGCCGCGTCCGACAATTGGCTCGCGAGACCGAAGCGGCCAACAACCTCTGCCCGAAGACGCTGGTGGAACTGCTGGAGGAGGCGGACCAGGTTTGTCGGCGTCGCGGGGCGGAGGCGTGGAAGTCGGTCATGGGAAAGTACTACCGGGGGACGTGGGTCGTCCTGCAGACGCGGGTTCGCCGTCGACGTCCGGAGGGCTCGTCGTCCGAGACCGAGTCGCCGTCGTTCGACTTGGATTGTCCGCTGGTGGTGGCTGGACGTCCGGTGCAGTTCGACGGCTCGCTGCCCGTGCTCGAACGGCTCGACTGGTCCAAGAAGAGCGGGACGAGCGGAGCCAAGGCAGACAAGCGGTCGGCCGCTCCCGACGACGCTCGCCAAGTCATTCTGGCCGTGCAGTTGGACCAGTGTTGGCTGGAGAGGGGGCGTCCGGGAAAGTGGGTCGTTCGGTGCGAGCCGCGGTCGGCTTTCTTGTGGACCGACTACGCCACGCTTCGGTTGGCCGGCTTAACGCCGAACTCGCCCCAAGACGAGCAACGGGTGAAGCAAATTTTGGCCGAGCAAGAACGGTTGGTGTTGGGCGAGTCGGAGTCCCCGGAGCCATGAGTGGACGGCGTCGTGTGGCAAGTTGGACTGGGGCGGTCGCGCTGGCTTGGGTGGTGTTGGTTGCGGCCGGCGCGGCGCTGGGGCAGCCTCGACCGGGACAGCGGTTGTGGGTCAAGGAGTTTGTCGAACGAAAGGCCGACTGGCCGAGCTTGGTGGGGCGACTGCTGCGGGTCGAGGGTCGGTACGCGCTGCTGGGGAAGAACGTCTTGCGTTTCCAGAACTGCGAGCTGACTTTTCGCTCGGAAGACGACCTGCCCAAGCCGGGGCCGGGCACGCAGAACGTCGAGGCGGTCGGCCGGCTGGCCTTCGAGGGCAAGAAGTTGTACTTCGCCGTCGAGCAGTTGTTCGAGTTGCCTTCGGACGAAGAGCGATTCGAAATCGAAAAACGGCGGCTCGACCCGAAAGACCCCGAACAGTGGTACCAGCTGGGCCGGTGGGCCGAAGAGCGGGCCGCGTTTTACCGCGACGAAGAACTGCGGGCGAAGGCTCGTGAAGCCTACGTCGAAGCCGTGGAGTTGGAACGCCGACGGGCTCGAAAAGAGGGACCGTCTGCGCTGTTCCAGTTGGCCGACAAAGCCGCCCGGCTCGGGTTGGACCCGTCGCTCTCGCTTTCGCTGACTCACGAAGGCTGCTGGTTGCTGTGGCAGCAGGCGGGAAAGGACCCGCACAAACTGCAGCAGGCGGCTGCGGAGATTCGTCGACGCCTTCCGGACGCGGACAAGCCGTTGGCGTCGATTCCCGAGCGGCTGCGGACCAAGTACCTGGCCGCTCCCGTTTCCTTCTACGACTCGGCCGACCAACAGACCCGTCGCACTCTTCACCGGCTGCTTTTCTGCGAAGTGGCGACTCAGTCCATTCTGACTGTGGCGGCC
>CAYSAG010000244.1:0-8006 GCA_964428935.1 uncultured Planctomycetaceae bacterium
GTAGCTGAATGTCGGCTCTCAAGTTCAAGCAGAACGACTACCCCACGGTCGGCCTGGAAGTGGAACTGCAACTGGTCGACGCCGAGACGTTCGACCTGTCCAGCTCGATCGAAGAGATTCTTCGGCGCGTGCCGCCGGAACTGGCGCCGTTTGTCAAGCCCGAGCTCATGCAAAGCTACGTGGAGCTGAACACGGGCGTGTGCCGCTGCGTGCCCGAGGCTCGGCGGGACTTGATTGAGAAGCTGCAAGTAGTCGAAGGAATCGCCGAAGGACTGGGGCTCCGTTTGTTTTGGGCAGCTACGCACCCATTCGCTTCCTGGAGAAACCAGCAGATTACGGTCAACGAGCGTTACTACCGGCTGGTTGAGCTCATGCAGGACGTGGCACGTCGGCTGCTCACTTTCGGCTTTCACGTCCATGTGGGAGTCGAGAGCGGCGACAAGGCCGTCATGATTTGCGACCGAATGCTTCGCTACCTGCCGCTCCTGTTGGCGCTCTCGTCGAATTCCCCGTTCTGGGAAGGACGGGCCACGGGGCTGCATTCCAACCGCTCGAAAATCATGGAAGGACTGCCCACCGCAGGCCTGCCTTACCGCATGCGGAATTGGAGCGAGTACGTGTGGCTGGTCAACCACTTGAAAGAGACCGGCTTCATCAACACGATCCGCGAGATTTGGTGGGACATTCGCCCGCACCACATTTTCGGCACGGTCGAGGTGCGAGTGTGCGACATGCCGCCCAACCTCGACCAAGTCCTCGCCCTGACCGCGTTGATTCAATGTTTGGTGCAGGCCATCTCGGAAGAAATCGACGAAGGCACCTACCGCTCGGACTACCACCCCATGATGGTCCAGCAGAACAAGTGGCGGGCGACGCGGTTTGGCCCGGACGCCCGTTTGGTCAACACCGACACGTTCCAGCAGGAGCCCGTGGCCGAGTTGGCTCGAAGAATGGTCGAGCGGCTCCGGCCGACGGCGGAAAGATTGGGCTGCGTGGACGACTTGCAGAGAGTGGTCCAGCTGCCGGCCGACACGGGCAGCCGCCAGCAGCTTCGCATTTTCGAGCAGACGGGTGACCGACGAGAAGTGGTCCGCCGAATGCTGGAACAGAACGACTGGCGTCTGAGTCGCTCCACGTGACAACGGCTCCCCGACGGACCCCGCCGCCTACACCCTGCGCTCTCCGCTCTCGGCTCTCCGCCCCCAAAAGCCCTACCGAAACCGGACCACGTAGTCTTGACCTGCTTTCAGGCTAACGGTGGTCGGGCCGTCGATTTCTTGCCCGGCTGGTGGCCGCAGCCGGCAGCTTGTGTCGACGCTCGGGTGGAGCACGGCCTCGACCGCCTTGCCGTCTCGCCAAGTCAGGTCGACCACCAGACCGCCACGAGCCCGCAGGCCGCGGAAGCAGCCGCTGGCCCAAGCGTCGGGCAGTGCCGGCAGGAAATGAAGGCTTCCCATGTGGGATTGCAAGAGCATTTCGCACACGCCGGCCGCGTAGCCGAAGTTGCCGTCGATTTGGAACGGCGGGTGCGTGTTGAACAGGTTGTCGAGGATTCGGGTTTGAATGAGACCTCGCAGAATGCGGTAGGCGCGGTTGCCGTCGTGCAGCCGAGCCCAAATGCAAATTTTCCACGCGCGGCTCCACCCGGTCGACTCGTCGCCGCGAGCGTTCATGGACACGCGGGCGGCCTGAGCCAGTTTCGGTGTCGTCAGCGGCGAAATCTGCCGGCCGGGAAAAACCGCGACCATGTGGGACAAATGCCGGTGCTTGTCGTTCGGGTCGTCGCGGTCGACCATCCACTCCTGCAGCTGGCCCCAGCGACCGATTTTCGGACCGAGCAGCTTCGAACGCATTGAGGCAATCTGCTGGCGGAACTTTTCGTCCACCCCCAATACGGCCGACGCCTCCAAGTAGTTCGTGAACAGGTCCCACACCAGTTGCTGGTCGAACGAAACGCCGTCCTCGACCGGACCGTGCTCCGGCGAGAAGCCGTTCGGTGAGACCAACGTCCCGTCCGGCAGCTCCTTCAAGTGGTCCACCCAAAACTCGCAAAGTTCTTTCAGGATTGGGTAGCAGCGACGGAGGTAGTCGCGGTCCAGCGTGAAGGCGTAGTGGTCCCACAGAATCTGCGCCACCCAGGCGGCGTCGCCTTTGGACCATTTCCAGGTCGAGCCACCGAAAATGCCGTTCTCGGCGTGAAAGGCCCAGCCGCGCGTTCCGAACACCCGACGTGTCTCTTCTCGGCGAACCTCGCGAATGGCGTTGACCCAGTCAAACAGCGGCTCGAAGCACTCGCACAGGTTGGCCGGGTGCACGAACCAGTAATTCATTTCGACGTTGACGTCGGTGTGGTAGTCGCAGCGCCACGGCGGCCGGTTGCTTCGGTTCCACAGGCCCTGAAGGTTGGCCGGAAGGTCGCCCGGACGCGAGGAACTAATCATTAGGTAGCGAGCGTACTGAAAGAGCAGCTCTTCCAGGTCGGGGTCGGGTGTGCCCGACCGGTACGCCGCCAAGCGCTCGTTTGTCGGCCGTTCGCGTTGAGCGGCGGGCGTCTGACCGACGTCCAGAACCACGCGGTCGAACAGTTGCCGGTAGTCGCGCACGTGCTCGGCCAGCAGTTTGTCGAACGGCGTGGCGGCAGCCGCTCGAAGCTGTCGCGTCACTTGCTCGTGCGGGTGTTCCCCGCGCCACCCTTTGGCTCGGTTGGGCACGTAGTCGGTGCCGGCGTTCACCAGAACGGTCAACGCGTTGCAGTTGACAAAACGAATGCCGTCGGTTTCGGCCACGAGCCGGCCGCCTTCGTTCAGCACCCAAACCTGAGCTTCGTAGTCCAAGGCAATGTCGTACGGCTTCACGGCTTGGCCGCCTTTTCGTTTGCGCTTCTTTTGGAAGGTGTAGCCAGCCAGAGAACCGGAGGCCGTCATTCGTCCGCCAGCGACTTGCAACTTCGCTGCGTGAGCGTCTTGGTAGCGGACTTTGCCGCTGTAGCTGGCCGGCCTGTCGGCCGTGAACCGCAAGACCAACACTTGCGCCGGGTGGCTGCAGAAGTACGTCCGTTTGTAACCGACGCCGTTGCAGCGGTACTGGACTGTGAGAACGGCCGAGTCGAGGTCGAGGGTGCGTGTGTAGGAGCCCTCGTCGGCCTGGTGCTGTTTCTCGAATTCAACGAACAGGTCGCCCAGGCACTGGTACGCTCCCGTGTCCTTTTCGTCGCCAATCCACAAGCTGTCTTCGTTCAGTTGGACATGCTCTTGCTGGACGCCGCCGAACACCATTCCGCCCAGCCGACCGTTTCCGATTGGCAGAGCTTCGCGTTCCCAGTTGCGAGCTGGCGAGCGGTAAGTCAGCCGCAGCGGTGGTTGCCGACACTCGGCTCGACCGCTCCTCGACGCCCACACGACCAAACAAAGCGTTGCGGCAGCGACGACAAGCCTTTTCCGTCGGGTCATTGGTTGTTCCTTCCGTCTGAAGACGCTCGACCACAGTTGCCCTTCCGCCGGCGCCGTCCGGACACCAAACGGCGACGTTCGAGTTCGCCAGCCGTCCTGCGACGCTCCTGCCAGTTTAGGAAACACGTTGACCCGGACCAAGCGGGCGGACGGCGTCGGCAGCGAGGCAGCGAGCCCGTCTCTGACTGCAGCCGACGGCACGGCTGTGCCGAGCGTTTGCCCTGCGGCAGACGTCACCGCTACATTACGGACCGGTCAGTGCGGGCCGACCGCAGCTCTCGCCCGCGACGGCCCCGTGTGCTGGCCAGCGGCGCGAAAGGGCGAGCTGCTGCGGGCGTCGTGCGGGTCGGTGAGCTGACAAGCGTGTGCCGAGCGTCGTTCGGCCCGTCCGGTTCCGCTCGACGTGTTGCTCCAGACTCCTGCCACCGAAAAGGAGGCTCGACCATGGAAGTGGCTGTCGTCTACGTCACGGCGCGCGACCGCGAGCAGGCTCTTCAAATCGGCCGCAAGTTGGTGGAGGAGCGGTTGGCGGCGTGCGTCAACGTGCTGCCGGGCGTCACGTCGGTGTACTGGTGGGAGGACCAAGTGGAAGAGGCGAGCGAAGCGGTGCTCATTGCGAAAACCCGTCAGGACCTGGTCGGCTCGGTCGTTCAACGCGTGCGCGAACTGCACACGTACGAGTGTCCGTGCGTGGTGAGCTGGACGCTGGACGCCGGCAGCGAAGCGTTTCTGGACTGGGTTCGTCGCGAGACCGGCTGAGCGGAACGGACGGGCCAGCCGCAGCGACCGAGGCGCGGCTTTGCGTTTCGGACCGGCGCCTCTTGTCCCGCCGGTCGGCAACACAGACTGGGACGCCCCGACGAAACCTTCAACGAGCGAGCACCGCACCGGCTCGACGCCGGGCTGCCGCTCACTCGGCCCGGCGTGCCGGGACGACGCCTCCCTCAAACCCGCCGGCGGACTACTTCTGCTGCAACCGAACGACGCCGTCCCAGTCGTCCGGTGCGACGCGGTTGTGTTGCGTAATGAGCAACATGAGGAAGTCTTGAGCACGGTCGCTGGCGGGCATTCCGTGAAAGCACCGGTAAGCCTCTTCCCACCGTCCGGCCAGGAAGTGGTCGACGCCTTCCTCGAACTGCCGCAAATGCTCGTCCGTCAGCTCCGGCATTTCCGACTCCGGCGGCAACAGCTCGCTCACCAACACCGGCCGGTCCATGCCAGCCGGTTGCACGCGAGCCAGTCGACGAATGCGTCCTTCGCTGGGCGGCAGTTTTTCTCGGACAATTCGAGCCGTGTTCTCGTCCAGCAGCACGGGCACGCGGAGCTGTCGGGTCATGCTCTCCAGCCGACTGGCCAGGTTGACGACCGGTCCGAAGACGGTCACCTTCACCTGTTCCTCGGTGCCGATTTTTCCGGCGACGGCTCGGCCGTGAGCGATTCCGATTCCCATTTGGAAGTTCTGGAGCGGGTGCCCCTCGGTCCGTCCGACCTGTTGGAACGCCCGTCGAATTCCCAGGGCGGCGCGACATGCGTCGACGGCCGCCGACTCGGAAGCCAACGGCCACCCCCAGAACCCCAGCGCGGCGTCGCCCTGAAAGTCGCCAATGACGCCTCCGTGCTGCGAAATGTGGTGGGTCATGACCCCCAACGCCTGACTGACGCGGCTCAACAACCCCAGCAGGTCGTGCTCTTCCCGCTCCGCTCGCCGGCTGAAGCCGCGCAGGTCGCAAAACAGCACCGCTACTTCGCACTCCCGCGGCTCCAGCAGCTCCGTGTTCAGTTCGTCGCCAATGGCCGACAGAATGGCCGGAGCGAAAAACTGGCGGAGCCCGGCCTGTTGCCGTTCCAGCCGGTTGACCCGACGCACCGAGCCAATCACTTCGGCCAGCAGTTCCGTGAATTTGACGTCCGCCTGGAGCGTGGTGGGGTCCAAAGACAGCGCGGTGGGTGAGTCGGCCAACGGCGACAAGCGGCCTGCGACGTACAGTCCCCAGGGAAAACGGGCCGGCTCGGGAACCGGCGTGCAAAAGGCCCAGTCAAACTCGGCCGCCGCCGTGTATTGGTCGGCTGTGTCGGCCTGCGCCTTCCACACGTGCAACACGCTGTTCCGCCGCTGCTTCAAAGCCTCGCGAACCAGTCGGCTGCTGGGACGAAAGCTGCCTTCGGTTTCGTGACGGCGGTCCCAGTGCAAGACCTGCACCTCGTCGCCCGCTCCGACCCGGACCACCGCGACCGCCTCGGCGTGAGGAATTCCGGCCAAGAGCAGGCCGGCCAGACGGTAGTAGAGGTCCGAGTCGCTGCGCGAGCCGCCAATGACCTCGGGCAAGTGCGTCAGCACTTCGATTTGCTTGTTCGCGTCGCGGAACCGGACCTGCTGCAATTCCTGGCGGCTGAACGAAAACTCCTGCACGGGCGACTGCTCGGCCGCCGGCTCGCTGTCGCTGACCGCCACCACGTAAAACACCGTGTCGCCAATGACGAAATGCTCGCCGGCCCGGAGTTCGAGTCGGTCCGCTGAGTGTCCTTGGTAGAAGACCGGGTTCTTCGCCGACGGAAGCACCTGCAGCTCCACGCACGACTCCCGCACCGTCAACCGCGCGTGTTGACGAGAAGCGAACGGCTCCCACGGCACTCGCACGTCGACCCGCTCGCCGCGTCCGAGCAGGTACGACCGGCCGGTCTGCAACCGGACCCGCAGCCGCTCCAGCCCGTCCTTTCCCTCGGCAATCAATTCGAACCGTTGCATGCTGACGCCAGCCGCAGTCGCCCCCGCCGGAAGAAACAAGAACTAGAGGCCCGCACCGTCTTTTCGAGACCGGCCCTTTGGACCAATCCTAACGCACGGCTCGCCTGCAGGCTACGTCGCCACGGTTCGGAACGGACCGTCACGCGCCGAGCGGTCAGTGACCAGAAGGCGTGCGGTCAGGCCGGGCCGAACGAGACGTCCGGCAAGTCGCTGCCAGGGGCTCTGCGCGTGTGGCCTTCCGTCTCGACACAGGAGGCAGCGGCCGGGGAAAGAGTCGCTCCGTTCACGCCGCGGCGGCTGACGGCGTGGAGCTCCACAGCGGCTCGTCCTGCACAATCTCTTCGACCAACGCTCCGTAGTCCTGCGCACCGGCCGACTTGGGAGCGTACTCGAAAATCGACTGGCAGTAACTGGGAGCCTCGGCCAGTTTGATGTTGCGGCGAATCTTGGTGTCGAAGATTCGAGCCTGAGCCCACGGAGCGTGTGGGTCGCTGTTTTCCAGAAACGTTCGCAAGTCGTCGGCCACGTCGGCCGCCAGCCGAGTGCCCGTCTCGTACAAACAGAACACAATGCCGCTCACTCGCAGCGACCGATTCAACCGACGGGTAATCAGCGCCGTGGTCTCGAACAACTTCGAAAGGCCTTGCAGAGCCAAGAAGTGCGGCTGCAGCGGAATGATGACCTCCCGGCCGGCGCTCAGCGCGTTGACGGTCAACACGCCCAACGACGGCGGGCAGTCCATGATGACGTAGTCGTACGACTCGGTCGCCAGCAATTTCTGTAGGGCGTCGCGAAGAATGAGCTCGCGGTAAGGGTCGTCGGCCAGCTCTAGTTCCGCGGCGGCCAAGTCGACGTTGGCCGGGACCAACCAAAGATTGGGGGACACCAGCCGGCGAACTTTTTCCAGTCCCACCTCGCGTGTAAAGACGCGGTAGACGGTCATGGAGTCGGCCGAAGCGTCAACGCCCAAATGCAGCGACGCGTGTCCTTGAGGGTCTAGGTCGATCAGGCAGACGCGGCGTCCACGCATGGCCAGTCCGGCCGAGACGTTGACGCTGGTGGTCGTCTTGCCCACACCACCTTTCTGATTCATCACAGTAATGATTCTCATCCTTGAGACTCCAATGGCTCCTCTGCGTGGTGCCGGTTCTGGTGGCGTGCCGGGCAGAGCCGAAGGGCAGGCCGCTCAACCACCCCGGCTGGCTGACTGGAGCGGCCGTCGAACGGCGAACCGCCGTCACGGAAGCGGCCGAAGTATACCGGCCGGACGAAGACGTCAAAAGACGAGTTTTGGTGAAGGCGACTCGGTTTCGGGACAGCCGAACAGAATCTGGCTCGACAGCCGCCAACACCCCCCTCGCGTGCCGGGCTCGCTCACAAGTGCTTCGCCAACACTTGCGACAAAGCGGAGAAAAAAAGGTCGGCCAGGAACCGGTTTTTCCAAAACGCCTCCACGGCTTCGTCGCGGCGAAACAGTGCCTTCACGGCCAGCGCCAGGTACACGTTTCCACAGGCCGCCAAAATGAAAAGGACGACCGTCCCCCAAATGGCCGACTCGACGGGCGGCCCCTTGACTTCCTGGAGCCCGACAACAGCAAACAGCAGAGCGACCAGAAAGTGAACGAGCCACCAAAGGGAAAAAAGGGGGCTCAACACTCGCGGTCCCGCGCCCACGGCGGCGGCCACTGCCGGGCCGACCGGTCGTCGGTCCCACCGGGCCGCTTGCCAAAACGCCCAGAACAGCCGTCCTTCCAACAGAGGTGTCGCAACAAAAAGCGTCAACAAGTAGGCCCAGTCAGGCACACGGAAAG